>CAMFLH010000042.1 GCA_945957295.1 uncultured Uliginosibacterium sp. | reverse complement strand
TACACCGTCTAATTCGTCGGCAGCGTCAGATGTGTATAAGAGACAGCCTTGAACCTGCCTGATGTATCCCGCGTGCGGATCCTCCCAGTAGGCAAGTGCTACAGTGTTCTCGTCTTGGCTTCGCTCGAGCAATCCAAGCAGCGTGGGATCTTTCTCGTGTTGGGTTGAGCGCAGCTTTTCTTCAAAGGCCCTTGTCTCATTCAAGAACACCTCCCGTTCAACAGTGCGCACTGAGACTCGTCGCCGACGATAGTCGGCAGTGAAGAACCGAATGTCTGCGGTCTCCGGCAGATCGACGAGGTAGCGTCCGACGCAGTGCGTGCGAAATCCCTTGGGGGCAGTGGTTTCAGTCATTGGGGTTTTATCCTTGGTGGCGCCTTGAGCGATGGCTGGCACGACGCCACTTAGCGCCAATGCCACCAGGGTTGCGCGCAGGAGCTTGAGTTGGCTGCAATTGATGCGGGTCATCCCGTGGTCCCGTCGGTGTTGAGCGGTAGTTGCTGGGCGATCTTGCCGATTGCATAGAGCACCGTGTTGTGCACGGTGCTGTTCTTGTAGCTGTCCGCATGTTCGAGCTTGAGCCCTTGCAGCCGAAACACTGTGCGGATGCCGTCCAGATCGGCAACGGCGTGCCCCGAAGGTGCCGGCACGGTGCCGTCGCCTGGCCCGTCCTTGCCCTCTAGTTTGAAGTGCACGGAGGTTTTGCCGATCTTGGCTTCAGTCGGGCCGAGAAGATCAACTTCGCCCCTGTGGGCGGTCAGCACGTCTTCGTCGGTGAAGTTCGACAACTCGCCGTTCGTTCTCCAGATCACGCTCACGAAACTCGGCTGCTTCGGATCGTCGCCGTAATGCGCGTAAGTTCGACCGTGGCAGTAACCAGAAATAGTGTCGTGAAATGCTTCTGCTTTTTTAAGATTCCGGCGAAACAACGCGTGTGCGTCAATGTCCTCTGACGTGGTCAGCAACTTCGCCGGATCAATCAGTTGTGGGTCTACCATGCCCCACCAGCATTCGTTGGTGCTCTTGCCGTAGATGTCGCTGTAAGGATTGCCGCCGGTCTTAGGCAGCTCGATGGTCTTCTTGCCGTCGGTCACCTTGAGCCAGCCAGGCGGATAGCGTTTGGTCGGAAGCAACTCCAGTGGCCCTGACGCGTTCGCCATGACACAGGTGATATCCGCCGCGTCCCAACCGAGCACGGCGGCAGCGCCGAGGTTAGCGAGCCAGCCTCCGATGCCGTCCCACGTGGCTTCGGTGCCGGCCTTGAAGCGTCGGTAAGTGACGGGCGCGCCCTCGGTCGGCATCACGCCATGCACGACGCCGAGTACCGTGTCGCCGAGCTTTTGCGCGGCACGCCGTGCAACGAGTCCGCCCATCGAGTGGGTCACTAGAATGACCTTGTCGGGCTTCTTGAAGTAACAACTCTTGGAAATGCGGGCGATGATTTCCTCGACCCGTTTCACGACGAGATCGGACGACTCTTCGTTGCTCTTGAGCCAGTTGTACCCACACGCGAAGACGGGAAAGTAGACCTTGCCGAAGCGGCTGGCGAACTCGCCTTCGGTGAGGGCTTCAAAACCCGTGATTGGCGTCCACGGGTGCGGTTGATCGCCCGCGATGGCTTCGTCCCAAGCCTTCTCGCGTTTGGGCGCATCGGGATTCTTGCCCGAGAGGTCTTCGAACGGATAGTTCAGACGGTCTTCGAGGATGCGCAGAAAGGGCAGGTAGCCGTCCGCATATACCTCACCCCAGTAACGCCTGCCGGCTTCTGCACCGTCCAGTGCGGGGTAGTCAGCCCCCAACTCCACCGACTCCATCCGATTCCAGACCGTGACATCCTCGGCTTTGAGTTGCCGTTGACGCTCATCCGGCTTTTGTCGGACACGTGCCTTAAATTCTCCAACCTTTTCTCCTCCGCCATTGGGAGGGCGCCACGCGGGTTTGTCCTGCTTCCCAACTAGGTTCGACCCCATGATGCCCGGAATGAAGATCACGGGAATCGGCGTGCGAGCCGGCCAGACGGCCATAGCACGACAGGTGAAATCGGTCGCGCTGAGTGCAGAACGCGAGAGCGGATTGAAGTTGTCGTCGAAGGTGAGTGCGACGCGGCGTAGCGGTTCGTTCATGGGACTCAGTCAGGCAGGAAGGCGACGTGAATGGCTTCGGGCAGGCTCTTGGTGGTCAGGCCCGTTGCGCCGCTGGCATCAGTTCGTCCGGACCACAGCACCTCACCCGATGCGGTCTTGACCTCAGCCTTGAGGTTGCCCATCGGTTCGCCGTTGGGGAATTTCAGATGGAACTTCTCGTCGGTCATGAGCGTGCTGTGCGGCATGTCAGGCAGGCTGACCGAAGCATTACCGCCGCCGCCGAAGTTGAAGCTCGATGCTTTGACGTTGAAGCTGCCCGAGGTCTCGATCGTGACGCCGCTCGCGTTCAGCGTGAGTTGCGCGCCGCCGACACGGAGCGTGAGGGTGTTCGGTGCTTCGACGAGAACGTGTCCGCCAGCGGAGTAGATGTGCACGTCCTTGGCGGCGGAGAGCTCCGTCTCGCCGTCTTGGGCCTGAATCTGGATCTTGCCCTTGCCAGCGATTTGCTGGATGCCGCTTTGCTGGGTGAAGAGGCTGAGCCCATCCAGCGCGCGCAGGCGAATGGCGCGTCCTGCATTGAGCTGGGTATGCAGACCGCTGCTGAGGTTGAGCACATGACCGGTGGCGAGTGTCGTGCTCTCCGGTGAGCCTACGACCACACCGGCGGGGCCACTGATCGCGACCATGGGTTGTGCCGCCGTTCCGGTTGGGCTGCCCTTGGTGGTGTTGCTGCCGACTTCCCAGTCTGCGACGCGTTGGATGAGTTCCGCTTGCGCTTGGGTGTCAGTCTCACCGGCTTGATGGGTGCTGGCCAGTTTGCTGGCTTTGCCGGCGAGCGCTTGCGCAGCATCCAGTTGTCCGGAAAGGGTATCGCGCGAGAGATGTGCACCACCGGCTCTGGTCTGCGCTTCAGCGGAGACCAGCACCCCTTGCGCACCGCGCACGGCGGTCATCTTGTCCGAACGCAGTTCCGCGCCTTCACCACGAGGGGATGCCTTGCCGTTGATGCGTGCACCGGTGAGGTAGCCCAGGTTTACTTCGCTGTAGGCATGTTCGCTCTGCAGCTTGAAACTGATCTCCCCAGGGGTATCGTCCGCCAGCCACTGGTTGTAGCGACCACCACCGAGCTCGGAACTCTTGTAACCGGACAGCGCACGGTTTTCCGGTAGCGCACCGACATGCGAGAAACGCGGCGGTTGATGAGCGCCGTTGTGGACGCTGCCAATGACCATCGGCCGGTCAATGTCTCCCTCGATGAACCCGATCAAGACTTCTTGGCCTACGCGTGGGAGGGTTTGCATGCCCCAGCCGCTGCCGGCAATCGCGTTGCTCACGCGCAAGCGGCAGGTATTGGTGCCGTTCCGATCCCAGTGGAAGCACACCAGCACGCGGCCGAGTTCGTCGACATCGATCTCGTTGCCCGATGCTCCGACCACCCGCGCGGTTTGCAGACTCGGTGCGGTCGGTTTGGCGTTGCTCGTGTGATCGAAAGCAGGACGCCAGGTGACCGACTGACGGATGGCGGTGAAGCGGTTGCGATAGCCGGGTTCGAAGGACTCTTCTGTCGCTGCACCGGCAAGGTCAGAGAGCTTCGCGAGCGGACTGGCGTTGAGGAACTCCTCCGGCAGGTTGTTGCGCGCATCGTGCTCGACCGAGAGCAACAGGTAGCTGTCGTCCTGGCTACCACCATTGAGCGCGTTGGTGACCGCACCCAAGAGGCCGTCGTAGTGACCAGTGATCGTCGTAGCGGTGCCAGGGATGAAGCTGCGCACCGAGCCCTCGCCAAAGCGTGTCTTGGCCTGCGCTTCGAACGCTTCCATACGCAATCGGGTGTAGCGGCGCAGATCTTCCGTGCCCGAGCCGTAGTACTGGGTCTGCGGCGCGTAGTCTTCGAGTGCGGCGATCAGCTGGCGTGCGGCACCGTGTTCGAAGGCCGTGCCTTCCGAGGCCGACTGTGTGCCGGCACCCTTGTATTCCCAACTCGCCAGCGTCACTTCACCCGGTACGAAACGGGATTCACTTTCCCAGCGGTCGATCGTGTCGGCGGCCTCGGTCACAGCGGCGCGATGAAAGCGCGTCGTGGCCTGAGCGTTGGCGGGCAGGGTGTCGCTGCGATCGAAGAAGACCACGCGGGTCTGACCCACCAGCGTGCCACTCACAGCAAGATGTTCGATCCGGTAGCCAATGCCTTCCTCGGCACAGAGCCGTTCAATGAAGGCGAGCGGGCTCTCGGCATATGACGCGGCGTAGCTGCGAATCGGATACTCACCGACCAGATCGAAGCGCCACTGCAAGTCGGCAATCTTCGCCTGCCAGCGCGAGAGTTCAGCATCCAGAATGTCCGGAACGGAGAGCTCTTGATAGATCCAGCTGCTGCGGGGGATACCCAGCAGCGCCAGGGCAGGGGAGATCGTCAGCACATAGCGGCGACGTCCGCCGTCCGCTTCACGGGGCGCTGCCTTGGTTACGATCCCGTTGAACCAGCGCTCACCACCGGCCGCACCGTTAAGGGAAACGCTTAGGCGCCGTCCCAGCAGTTGCTTAGCTTCGATCCCTGCATCCAGACCGTAGCACTCGACCTCGAAGCTGCCGCATTCCGAGACGGCTTCACGCCCTTGCACACGCCGGACGAGCAGCGAACCCGAGGCGGGGATACCTGGGTCCAGATGCAGGGAGAGCAGACGGGTGTTGTCCGTGAAGGGCAGCAGCGCCGACAGAAGGCCGCGTGGATTGAGATCCATGTCTTGACAATGTCTTGGGATATGCGGCTGGCATTATTGCAAGAACCCAATGGCATTGCTGGCACTTGGTCACGGTTTCGCTGTGTTTGCAGCGGTTTGGGCGTGCTCGAACCCACCTTTGACTCGCTTACGGGTTCGTAGAGGCGCCGCCGTTATGAAGTCGCGCCGGTATGCAATTTCGTACCGCGCATTCTGACCTGCGTGTCAGTAATCGTCTCGCTGCGGAGTTCGTCGCAGAAGTTGGCCCAGTCGTTCATCATCGCTGCGCGTTTCTGGAGCATGTCGCCGCGTTGGTAGGCGGCTTCGACGTCATCGGCCGGTTTGTGGGCCAGTGCGCGTTCACGCACTTCGCTTGGACTGGCTTCGGTTCAATAAAGGAGTAGTCTGAGCAGTCGGCCCCTGGACGCGATCTTGAGCGGAAGGCATCTGCCGGTGACCGCTTGGAGTTGTGGGTATTGGTGTGGGTAACGATTTCCGGCCGGAATCATTAAATACAATAAATACAACATCTTGCAAGTTTTTTGTTTGTATCAGGACATCATGAACATGCAGGTTTGATCTGATCGGATTTGACCTACTCAAAGTAAAAACGACGCCAATTGGCGTCGTTTTTTGTTTTCTGAACAGCGCCTGCCGGCGCCGCCCTCAGCCTCACAGATCCTTGATGATCTGCGCACGCTTTGCTTGGAATTCCGCGTCCGTGATCAACCCCTGATCACGCAGGCGCTGCAGCGCCTTGAGACGGCTTTCCTGCTTCGTGTAGAAGGCATCAGTGCTGGCGGCGGGGGCGGCTGCTGGGGCTGCCACTGCCGTCGCTCCAGCTGCTGCGGGTGCCGTATCGGGCTGAAGCGTAAGCGCGATCCAGTCGTTACGGATCAGGGTTGCCTGACCTTCAGTCACGCCGGTGAGATTTACATTCTTGGCCGGTGTGGTGCGGGATCCGAAATCAAATTTCGGGTCTTGGCGGGAGCCACTTTGTTTATCGGCAACAAAGTCAGCGTGGTGCATGCCGAGCAGGATGTTCAGCTTTCCGTCGGCAAAGAAGATTCTGCCGCAGTTGCCGACGACAGGCGCGACGAGGCCGGTCCACAAGTGTTGCCCTGTACTGACAAACACAAGTTCTTGGTCGGGCGTTGCGTTCTTCAGACCTGCCACTATCGCTTGCGACAGCCGCTCAACTTCGCTGTCTGAGAATAGTTGCTTCACGTCCTTGAACGGCACACCCTGAACCGAAGCGAGCGCGGCGGCGACTTGTTTGACGTTTAGCTGCACCGGGTGTGAATTGGGCTTAGAGCCATCACCGCGAGTCGCAAGGCGAATGAAATCCCATTCGCCCCAGGTCATCTTTTTGTCGGGGTTCTTGGCCCACTCGTTGAGCCGTTTTTCATCGCTCGGGCCGAACAAGGACTGGTCAAACCAGCCAGCCTGAACCGTTGGGGTTGCAATGGTGGCGGTCATCGCCAGTGCAAGCGTCGCCAGGAAGCGCGACTTCATGCGCTTGTGTTGCATCGTGTGAAACTCCTCCAGTTCAGGCTTCAGGCAGCCCTCCGCACCATGCGAAGGGCTGCGCTGGGGTCAGCGGTCGAACGACAGGCGCGAACGCGCGGTGCCGATCAGGCGCTGGGTCGAAGCGTCGTAGTCTAGCTCACCGCCGCCGCCCTTGAGCGCGCGCTCGATGCCACTGGCCAGTTGCTTGCCGAGTTCCACGCCCCACTGGTCGTAGGAGTTGATGCCCCAGACGGCGCCCTGCACGAAGACCTTGTGCTCGTAGAGCGCGATCAGCGCGCCGAGGTGCGCCGGGTCCAGCTTGTCCAGCAGCATCATGTTGCTCGGGCGGTTGCCGTCGAAAGTGCGGTGCTTGACCAGCATGTCTGCGCGCTCGCCTGTGACACCGGCCTTGTCCAGCTCGGCACGCACTTCGTCCGGCGTTTTGCCGCGCATCAGCGCAGCGGACTGGGCGAAGCAGCTCGCAATCAACACGGCGTGATGCTTCGGATCCATGTCGTTCTGTTCCAGCGCGAGGATGAAGTCGAGCGGGATCAGGTGGGTGCCTTGGTGCAGCAGCTGGAAGTAGGCGTGCTGGCCGTTGATGCCGGGTTCGCCCCAAATGATCGGGCCGGTCGTGTAGTCGACCTTGTCACCTTCGCTGCGCACGCCCTTACCGTTGGACTCCATGTCGAGCTGCTGCAGGTAGGCCGGCAGGCGATGCAGGTTCTGGTTGTACGGTGCGATGACCACCGAAGGCGAGCCAAGGAAGTTCGCGTACCAAACGCCCAGCAGGCCCAGCAGCATCGGGAGGTTCTTTTCGGCCGGTGCCGTGCGGAAATGCTCGTCCATCGCGTGGGCGCCGCCAAGCAGTGCCTTGAAGTTGTCCGGGCCGATCGACAGGACGATAGGCAGGCCGATCGCCGACCACAGCGAATAGCGGCCACCCACCCAGTCCCAGAAGCCGAACATGTTGTCGGTCGAGATGCCGAACTTGCTTACTGCTGCACCGTTGGTCGACACCGCGACGAAGTGCTTGGCGATGTCCACTTCCGATGCGCCCGAGGCGAGGAACCAGTCGCGTGCCGTGTGCGCGTTGGTCAGTGTTTCGATCGTGGTGAAGGTCTTCGACGCGATGATGAACAAGGTTGTGGCCGGGTTCAGCTTGCGTAGCGTTTGGGCAATCTGAGCGCCGTCGACGTTCGACACGAAGTGCATCTTGATGCTGTCGTGCGCGTAGGGTTTCAGCGCTTCGCAGACCATCAGCGGGCCAAGGTCCGAGCCGCCGATACCGATGTTGACGACGTCGGTGATTGACGCACCCGTGCGGCCCTTCCATGCGCCACTGCGCACGGTGTCGGCGAACGCAAACATCCGCTGGAGCACTTCATTCACGCCCGGCATCACGTTCTCGCCGTCGACCGTGATCGGCGTGTTGCTGCGATTGCGAAGCGCGACATGAAGCACGGCGCGGTTTTCGGTGCTGTTGATCTTCTCGCCGCGGAACATGGCATCGCGGCGTGCTTGCACGCCGGTCTCGTCCGCCAGCTGACGCAGCAACGCCAGCGTTTCGTCGCTGACACGATTCTTGGAGTAGTCGAGCTGAATCCCGCACGCATCGGCGACGTACCGTTGGGCACGTGCCGGGTCTTCCGAGAACACTTCACGCAGATGCAGTTTCTTCCACTGTTCAGCGTGTTGCGTGAGCGCCTTCCAGGCGCCGGTCGAAGAGGGATTCATGGACAACTCCTTATTCATTAGGGGGAGATTGCTGCAGGGCCGGTGCCGTGACCGCCCAGAAATTGATACGGCGCGTCGACCCAGGCCGACGCGCCGTCCTGACAGAGCCGATCAGTGCTGAGTCAGCGCGCGCTCAAGCGCTACCGCGGCGCCCGTGAAAGCTGGGTAGGCGGAGTGGATGACGAATACCGGAACGGATGCCAGATAGGGCTGGAAACGTCCCTTCTCTTCAAACCGGCAGCGGAACGGCGAGCGGTCGAAGAAGTCACCCAGTCGCGGAATGATACCGCCACCGATGAACACGCCTCCCTTGGCACCGAGCGTCAGCGCAAGATTGCCCGCGATTGTGCCCAACATGCCGCAGAACATGTTGACCGAATCCAAAGCCAACGCATTAGAGCCGTCCAGCGCACCGTTGGTGATCGCCGGTGCGTCAAGGCCCGGTGAGGGCAATCCGCGTACAGCGGCGAGCGATTCATGCAGCGTGACCAGACCGGGGCCGGAAATCAGGCGCTCAGCCGATACGTGCGGGAAGGTCTCGCGCGCCTTGGCGATGACGGCGGCTTCTTCGGCATTGGTGCCGACCATCGTCACGTGGCCTCCTTCGCCTTCAAGCGGCAGATATCCCTCTGCGGACGGAACCAATCCAGAAACACCCAGACCGGTACCCGGCCCAAGCACCGCGATGGCGCGGTTGGCTTCGCGCTTGCCTCCGCCCACTTGGTGTAACTCGTTGTCGGGCAGGAAGGGCAGGGAAAGGGCGAGGGCAGTGAAGTCGTTGATGAAGACGAGCTGCGTGAATCCGAGTTGCTGGCGAACTGCGTCGATCGAAAATGCCCACGTGTGGTTGGTCATCTTGATCCGGTCGCCGTCGATCGGATTTGCGATACCGATCGCGCCAGAGGTCGGACGGTCTCCGCCGACCTCAGTGAGATAGGCCTCGATCGCTTCTGCCGGGCCCGGGTAGTTGGCGCCAGGCAGGGTGCGGATGTCCTCGATTGGCCCGCCCTCAGAGCGGATCAGCGCAAAGCGCGCATTTGTGCCACCAATGTCGCCGAGGAGGCGAGGATAGGTGCTAGCGGCACCAGAAGACATGACAAGGGACCCTTTCCTGGTTAAGTACGAATCGAATCGGCAGCCGTTCCAGATCGTCGCCGGCAAGTGCTTCGCCGAGCAGTGACCATTTCGCGGCACCGGTAATGTGGACTGCGATGTTGTGTGCGTTCAGCAGGCGTGGGGCGGTGAGCGTGATCCGCCATCGTGGCGCTTTGCTGGTGTTCTCGGTCGCAAGGCACGCGCAGCCGGATGCATCAAAGAGACCGGCTGAGATCTGCGGCGAGCCTGGGAATAGTGACGCGGTATGGCCATCTTCGCCCATACCCAGAATCACGATATCGAATGCGGAGGTGAGTGCGTTCATCGCACTGCTCGCAAGCTGCGCGCCCTCTGCAGGGGTGTCAGCCTTGAACTTGAGCGGGATGAAGCGCGCCGCGCTGGCCTTGCCGATCAACAGGTGATCTCGCACAAGGCGTTCGTTGCTGTCTGCGTCGTCTGCCGTCACCCAGCGTTCATCCGCGAGCGTGACGGTCACCTTCTGCCAGTCAAGTTCCGTGTTGCGAAGTCGCTCGAAAAAGCCTAGCGGTGTCCGACCGCCCGACACAACAAGGCTTGCGCGACCGCGTTTGGTGATGCCTTCTTGCAGGCAGGCTGCAACCCAAGCCGCAAGCGCGTCGTCAAGCGCGATCGTTGATTGGTGGGCGTGGATTTGCAGTGCCATCAGATCTCCTCGTGCCAGGCGTGGCCGTTGCGACCCAGCAAGGCGCTCGATGCTGCCGGCCCCCAAGTTCCGGCGGTGTAGGGCTTGGGTTTCTCGCCGCTTTCCACCCATGTGTTGATGATCGGCTCCACCCAGCGCCAGGCTGCTTCCTGTTCATCCCGCCGCACGAACAGCGTCAGGTTGCCGAGCATTGCGTCCATCAGTAAGCGCTCGTAAGCCTCAAGTTGGCGCGCCTTGAATGTCTCGGAGAAATCCATGTCAAGCGCGACTTCCCCCAGACGCATCGTGTTTCCGGGTTGCTTCGCGAGGAGGTGGAGGTGCACGGTCTCGTCCGGCTGCATCTGGATCACCAGACGGTTAACCGGGCGGCCGACATAGCAGGTGTCAAAAATGCAATGCGGGATCGGTTTAAAGTTGATGACGATCTCGGCGAGCTTTTCCTGCATGCGCTTGCCGGTCCGAAGGTAGAACGGCACGCCAGCCCAGCGCCAGGAGCCGATCTCGGCCTTGATCGCGACAAACGTTTCGGTGCCACTGTCCGGCGCAATGCCGGACTCTTCGAGATAGCCCTTGACGGGCTGGCCACCGACAGCGCCGGCCCGATACTGCCCTCGAACGGTATTGTTTGCTACGTCTGCACCGGTGATCGGTTTTAACGCACGTAACACCTTGAGTTTTTCGTCGCGCACCGCGTCCGGCTCCAGCGAGGCAGGGGGTTCCATCGCTGTGATGCAGAGCAGTTGGAGCAAATGGTTTTGCACCATGTCGCGCATCGCGCCAGTCTTCTCGTAGAACTCCCCTCGAGACTCGACGCCAAGCTGTTCGGCGACCGTGATCTGCACGTCCCTGACCCACTGACCGCGCCACAGTGGTTCGAGTAACACGTTCCCAAATCGCAGCGCCAACAGGTTCTGGACGGGCTCCTTCCCGAGGTAGTGATCGATGCGGAAGATCTGCTTCTCACCAAAGTACTGTCCGACCTCGTCGTTGATCGCCTTGTTGGACGCTAGGTCGGTGCCGAGCGGCTTTTCAAGGATCACACGACTCTCCGCGCTGATCAGGCCAGCATCGGCAAGATTTCTGCAGGTTGGTGTAAACAGGTGCGGCGCGGTCGAGAGGTAGTAAACGCAAGGCCGCGCGGATCTGCCGATCAACTCAGCCAGCGCTTTGAATGTTTCAGGTTGCGTTGCATCTGCGGGGCAGTAGTCGATGCGTGCAGCAAACGCGCTCCATGTCGTCTCGTTGTAGGCGCTGCCGAGGAACGCACTTGCCTGCGCGTGTATGCGTTCGCGGAACGCATCCCGCGACAAGGGGCTGCGCGCCACGCCAATAATTCGAACGTCCGGCGACAGCGCGCCATCCTGATGGAGGTGATAGAGCGCCGGAACTAGTTTGCGCATCACCAGATCCCCGGTCGCGCCGAAGAGCACTACGTCAAGCGCTGGAATCTGAGACATGTTTGTCGGTCCTTTGGCCTAGTCCTGGCCATGCAGTGTGGCGAGGCAGGCGGTTGTGATGTGTGCGGAAGTATAAGAAGTAAAACTACAAGCTTTCAAGGAACTGCCTTGGTGCGCCATTCCCTGTCGCGGTGCAAGTGAGTGGTTGGGTCAAGGGGTGTTGCTTTGTAGCAACAAGAAAATGCCGAGGCAGTTTGATTAAAAGTCTTTAAAAATCAATGTTCAGCGACTTTTTCACCTGCTTCGCGCTTGGGCTAGATCAACTTCTTGTATCGGCGCATCAGCGCTTTCTTGTTTTTGGTTTGTAGCATTACTACAATCCGCCGCAAACGTAGTTCGAAACACTTGAACACAAGTACATGACACTCCATCCGAAAATCGTCGAGATCACCGAACGGATTCGCCAGCGCAGCGCTGCGATGCGTTCGACGTATCTTGAGCGCGTTGCATCTGCGCCGGCGGTTCCGCATCGGTCCGAGTTGTCATGTACCAATCTGGCGCACGCGTTTGCCGCGTCGCCTGCGCAGGACAAGCTTGCGATCCGCGAGTTGCGCAGCCCCAATCTTGCGATTGTGACGGCGTACAACGACATGCTGTCGGCGCATCAGCCGCTGTGCGACTACCCCGAGTGGATCAAAGAAGCCGCACGGTCTGTTGGTGCTACAGCCCAAGTGGCGGGTGGTGTGCCGGCGATGTGCGATGGCGTGACGCAGGGGCAGCCAGGGATGGAGTTGTCCCTGTTCTCACGTGATGTGATTGCGATGGCAACGGCCGTCTCGCTCTCGCACAACATGTTTGATGCGGCGCTTTATCTAGGTGTCTGCGACAAGATCGTACCCGGCCTGTTGATCGGTGCATTGTCATTTGGGCATCTGCCGGCGGTGTTCGTGCCGGCTGGTCCGATGCCGAGCGGCATGGACAACGATGAGAAGGCCAAAGTTCGGCAGTTGCACGCAGCCGGGAAAATCGGTTCCGAAGCGCTGCTTGATGCTGAATCCAAGGCCTATCACGCGGCGGGCACTTGTACGTTCTACGGCACCGCCAATAGCAATCAGATGCTTATGGAGATTCTTGGTCTCCATCTGCCGGGTGCTGCGTTTGTGCCGCCGGGTACGGCGCTTCGCTATGCGCTCACGCAGGAGGCCGCTCGCCGCGCGGTTGCGATTGCTCGCCAGGGCGATTACATCCCCGTCGGTCGGATGATCGACGAACGCTCGATCGTCAATGCCATCGTTGGCTTGCTGGCAACCGGTGGATCGACGAATCACACGCTGCATGTCGTCGCGATTGCGCGAGCGGCGGGGCTGATCGTCGACTGGGATGACTTTGATGCGCTGTCGGCGGTTGTGCCGCTGCTAGCTCGTGTCTATCCAAACGGGGCTGCGGACGTCAATCAGTTTCACCGTGCAGGTGGTATGGCATTCCTGATCCGCGAACTGCTTGCAGCTGGACTTCTACATGAAGACGTCCAGACGGTCATGGGTCGTAGCCTTTCCTGCTACACGCAAGCCCCTGCTTTGTCGGCTGACGGTTCGCTGACTTGGGGTGATACAAATGTCGAGAGCGGTGACGCCGACATTCTGCGCCCGGCATCGTGTCCGTTCAGTCCCGATGGTGGGCTGAAGGTGCTGCAGGGAAATTTGGGCCGTTCGGTCATCAAGGTGTCAGCCGTCAAGGTGCAGCATCGAGTCGTCGAAGCGCCCGCGCGTGTGTTCGAAAGCCAGGGCGCAATGCTGGACGCGGCGAAGCGCGGTGAGTTGGATCGCGACGTGGTGGTGGTCGTGCGCTTCCAAGGGCCGCGTGCCAACGGTATGCCGGAGCTGCATAAGCTCACGCCGACCTTGGCAAATATCCAGGACAAAGGTTTCAAAGTGGCGCTCGTTACCGACGGCCGTATGTCTGGGGCTTCCGGGAAAATCCCCGCGGCGATCCACCTCACTCCCGAAGCGTTTGCAGGTGGCGCAATTGCGAAGCTGCGCGACGGTGATGTGATCCGCTTGGATGCAGAGACTGGTCTGCTTGAGTTTGTGCTAGGTGATGCTGAGCTTGGCGCGCGCGCCGAGGCTTCTGCGGATGTGAGCACGAACGCGTCGGGTATGGGGCGCGAGCTGTTTAGTGTTTTCCGTAACGCGGTCGGTGCAGCTGAATCGGGCGCCAGCGTCTTCGAAACCATTCACTGAGATCCAGATGAACTTAAAAGACGTTCTTCGCATCGGGCCGGTCATGCCGGTGATCGTGATTCGCAATTTGGATCACGCTGCGCCTTTGGCTCGTGCTCTGGCGCGTGGCGGTATCCGTGTATTCGAAGTTACGCTGCGCACCGACGTGGCGCTCGACGCGGTCAAAGCCATGCGTGATGCGGTGCCGGATGCGATCGTCGGTGTTGGCACCGTGACACGTCCTGCTGATCTGGAGTCTGCTGTTGCAGCGGGCGCAATGTTCGCCGTCAGTCCAGGCCTGACCCGTGAGCTTGCAGAGGCGGCAGTTGGGCCCGCGCTGCCGTTGCTTCCAGGTGTGATGACGCCAGCTGAACTGATGATTGCTCGCGATATGGGATTTGACGCGCTCAAGTTCTTCCCCGCGCGTGAAGCTGGCGGGATTGGCATGCTGCGCGCGCTCGGTGGCCCCTTCCCCGATGTCGTTTTTTGCCCGACAGGCGGCATCACGTTCGAGACTGCGCCGAGCTATCTGGAACTGCCGAATGTCGCATGTGTTGGCGGGAGCTGGTTGGCGCCGGTCGACATGATGGAGCGTGGTGACTGGGATGGAATTACGCGGCTGGCCGAACAAGCCGCCGCGCTGCGCTCGCAGTCCTGAGGCTGCGGGTTCAGTACAGAGACGCCCAACAACACGTTGAGGGGCGCTCAGATGGAGTGGTCAGAAGTTATTTGCGGTTCAGTTTTTTCGTAACGGCAGATCTTTAGGTTTGCCATTTACAAACCACAGGAGAGGTGACATGAACTTCAAACTCAGCGCAATCGCTGCCGCAGTTGCGGCCGCTACGCTGTCTGCCGGCGCTGGCGCGGCGGCAATTGATTTCCACGGCTACGCCCGTAGTGGCGTTGGGGCTTCGACCGAAGGCGGTTCGCTCGTTTGCTATCGCAACGTTGGTAGCATGGGCTTCTATCGCCTTGGCAATGAGTGCGACACGTATGCAGAGTTGGCGTTTGATGCCAACCTTGCTGAAAAGGGTGATACCAAGTTCAACCTGCATACCATGCTGGCGCTTGGAACTCAGCAGACCGGTGACTGGGAAAATACGGCACCTGCATTCCGCCAAGTTTGGGCGGAAGCGACGAACGTGGGTTCCGGCCCGCTGTCGACGGCCAGCATTTGGGCGGGTAAGCGCTACTACAAGCGTCAAGACATCCATATGCTCGACTTCTTCTATAACGAAGTCACTGGACCGGGCGCTGGTTTGGAAAACGTCGATTTCGGCTTTGCAAAGTTCTCTGCCGCGTATTTCCGCAACACAGAGCAGGAGTGGGGTTCCAAGGATAGCGGCGGTAACACCGACTACAAAGTTGGCAACTTCCGCCCGGATATCGCAAACGGTGGCGCTAATACGATGACGAACATCGATTTGCGTCTAGAAGGAATTCAGCTGGGCAGCTTCGGCGCCATCGATGTGATGTCGAACTTCGTCTTCCAGAACAATCGGAAGGATTGGAGTGGTGTTGAGAAGGATGCCGACGACGGTTTTGCGCTGTCTGCTCAGCACACCATTGGCGTTCTGGGTGGTTTCAACCGCTTCGTGCTCCAGTATGCACAAGACGCTGCAAACCTGAATGGTGCAGGAAAGCTCGGCTTCAAGGGCGATTACACCGGTTACCGCGTCCTTGACCATCTGGTGTTTGATTTCGGCGCGGTGAACGGATCTGGCGTGGTTGGTTACGAGAAGACGAAGGATGGCGATACCAACACCACGATTGGTGTGCGTCCGTGGTATCACTTCACCGACCTCTACTCGATTGGGGCTGAGCTTGGTCACATCGAGTCGAAGCCGAACAGCGGCGAAACCAAGAAGCTCAACAAGCTGACCGTTGCCGGGCAGATTTCCGCGGGCAAGAGTTTCTGGGCCCGCCCGGCGATTCGTGCGTACTACACGTATGCGAGCTGGAATGATGCTCTGAAGAACAGCAACGTTGCTTGTACTGGCCGTGACTGTGAAACGTGGGTTGCCGGCTTTAAGGATAAGACGAACGGTTCCACGTACGGCTTGCAATTTGAAGCTTGGTGGTAAGAGACCGGAAGTCGGCTCGCATGAGCTGATAGTTTGAGTGTCTCCCCGGGCTTTTGCCCGGGGAGTTTGCACAGTTTTATTTATAGGGATGCGCGTTGCGTCCATCGTTTTCGGCAGCAACTGTTGCCGTTCGGGTCCGATTTGACCCACTGTAACCGGAGAGATTTAGATGGCTGGACTGGTACTCAAGGGCATCAAGAAGTCGTACGGAGATGTGCAGACGCTCCACGGCATCGATCTGGAGATCCAGGACGGCGAATTCATCGTTTTTGTCGGCCCTTCTGGCTGCGGCAAATCCACGCTGCTGCGGTCGATTGCTGGTCTTGAAGACATTAGCGCAGGCGAGCTTTACATCGGCTCGAAGCGCGTGAACGACGAACCGCCTTCGAAGCGTGGCGTCGCGATGGTGTTTCAGAGCTACGCGCTCTATCCCCACATGTCTGTGGAAGAAAATATGGCGTTCGCGCTGAAACTGGCGGGCGCTTCAAAGGACGATACGAAGGCGGCTGTTGATCGCGCGGCTAAAATCCTTCAGATCGAACACCTGCTCGAGCGCAAACCGAAAGCGCTCTCTGGCGGTCAGCGTCAGCGTGTTGCAATCGGCCGCGCGATCGTGCGCAAGCCGGATGTGTTTCTCTTCGATGAGCCGCTCTCCAACTTGGACGCTGCGTTGCGCGTTCAGATGCGCGTTGAACTCTCGAAGCTGCATTCGGAGTTGAAGGCAACAATGATTTACGTGACACACGATCAGGTCGAGGCGATGACGCTTGCCAACCGGATTGTCGTGCTCTCTGCTGGCCGCATCGAACAAGTTGGTGCGCCGCTCGAGTTGTACCATCGCCCGGCGAATCTCTTCGTTGCAGGCTTCATTGGTTCGCCGAAGATGAACTTCGTGCACGGCCAACTGGTTTCGGCGGACGACAAGGTTGCGCAGATCAAACTGAAGAGTGGTGCCGTGGTGAAAGCGGCAGTTGATGCCCGTCGTCTCAAGCCGGGCGCGCCGGTGACCTTCGGTGTGCGTCCTGAACACGCGTCAATCGACGTTGAGCCGGGCGATAGCACGATGGCGGGCAAGATCCAGGTTGTCGAGCGGCTTGGCGATACCACTTACTTCTACTTGGAAGTCGCTGGCTGCGATTCACCCTTTATTGTCCGCGCACCGGGCGACAAGCATGCGAAGGTTGGTGAAAACATCGTGGTGGGGCTGCCGCTGCAGCGCTGCTACGCATTTGACGAAAAAGGGCAGGCTTGCCCGGTGACTTGGTAAACCCAAGCATCAATAGCTAAACAAAAAATACAAAAGATTCAATCGGCATCCGTAGCGCGTTAAGAAGTGTCGGTCGCGTGCGTGTTTCGCACACGACATGGCGATCATGGGGTGGACCACTACAAGGAGATGAAGTATGCAAGTCGGTAATCAAGTGAAGCTCTTCGCCGCTTCCGCGGTGGTGGCACTGTCCGGCGTGATGAGCGCTCCGGTTCAAGCTGCCGAGCAAGGCAAGCTGCTGATCTGGATCAACGGTGACAAGTGCTACAACGGCTGGGCGAAAGTCGGCCAGGAGTTCACCAAGAAGACCGGTGTTCAGGTTTCCGTCGAGCACCCGGAAGATGCTCCGGGCAAGTTCCAGCAAGCTGCTGCAGCTGGTAAGGGGCCGGACATCTGGATCTGGGCGCATGACCGCATCGGTGAGTGGATTGCCGGTGGTCTGCTGCAGCCGCTTGCTCCGAGCAAGAAAGCCAAAGATGCAATCGATCAGCTCGGTTGGAATGCTTTCTCGCTGGGTAACAAGGTTTGGGGCTATCCGCTCGCAATCGAAGCTGTTCACCTGATCTATAACAAGGATCTGGTCCCGACCGCTCCGAAGACCTTCGAAGAAATTGCTGCCATCGACAAGAAGCTGTCGGCTGAAGGCAAGAAGGCAATCCTGTGGGACTACACCAACACCTACTTCACGTGGCCGGTGCTTGCCGCTAACGGCGGCTACGCATTCAAGCTGAAGAAGGACGGCACGTACGACCCGAACGATACCGGCGTGAATAACAAGGGTGCTGTTCAGGGCGCAACCCTGCTGGCAAAGATGATCACCGATGGCGTGATGCCGAAGGGCGCTTCTTACGCCGACATGGAAGCAGGTGTGAACCAGGGCAAGATCGCCATGATGATCAACGGCCCGTGGGCTTGGGACAACCTGAAGAAGTCGAAGATCAACTTCGGCACGGCCCCGATTCCTAAGGTTGGCGGCAAGGCTGGTGCTCCGTTCGTCGGCGTGATCGGCGCGATGGTGAACAAGGCCAGCCCGAACAAGGAACTGGCGGTCGAGTTCATCGAGAACTACATGCTCAGCCAGCAAGGTTTGAAGACCTGTAACGCTGACGTGCCGATGGGTGTGCCGGCCGACAAGGCGTTCTACAAGGAACTCGCAGCTGATGCCAACATCAAGGCTGTGATGGAATCCGCGAAGAACGGCGCTCCGATGCCGAACAACCCGGAAATGGGTCGCTTCTGGGCTTCGATGGCATCTGCCCTGCAGAACATCACCCAGGGTCGTCAGACTCCGAAGGAAGGTCTCGACGCCGCTGCCAAGCGGATCGTGACGAAGTAATCTGCTCCATGGCGGGTCTCCGACCCGCCTTGTTTGCCCGCCAGCGCTCGCCGACGTTGTCGGTGGGCGTTTGGTGCGGTCTTTGGTTGTTTCAATCGGATCCATGCGCGCTGGCCTGCGTCTTTGTCGCCTGCGCATGAAAGATCTGCACGTAAGGGATGTGAGTCGTGAACGACCGTCTGACAAAGTGGATTGGCCCGGCGCTTCTTGCGCTGGTGGCACTATCTGGTCTCTATCTCGTTTTCATGTTGTACGTGTCTGGACAGACGGTTGTCGCTGGCGTCGGCTTGTTTGTTGTCGCGTTGATGGTGTACGTCTATACCGCGCCCGGCGCGTATTCGTATCGCTATCTATTCCCAGGCGTCGCCGGCGCGTTAATTTTTGTTGTGTTCCCGATGGTCTATACCATCGCGATTGGCTTTACGAACTACAGTTCGAAGAACCTGCTTGAATTCGACCGGGCAACAAAATACTTGCTCGAAGAAACTTATCAGACGGAAGGTCAAACCTTCGCAACGACGATTCATCGCGAAGGCAGCGAGTATCGTCTGAAGCTTGATAACGAAGATGTGGCCTTGTCTTTCGTTACTACGCCGTTGGCGCTTAAGAAGGCCGAGCGTGTTGTTGTACAGGCCACGCCGACCGGGTCCGCAGAGGTCGCCCTCGGGGAGCCGCTCGAACTGCGCGACATCATTCCGCTGCGCAATATGCTGAAGGAAGTCATCGTCAAACTGCCTGACGGCCTTGAACTGACGATGTCGGGCTTGCGTGAATTCGCGCCGGTCAAAAAGCTCTATTCCAAGAATCCGGATGGTTCGCTGACCAACGTACAGACGGGTCAGATCATTAAGCCTAACTTCAAGACCGGTTTCTATGAGACCGCTCAGGGTGACCAGCTTGCGCCGGGCTTCAAAGTCGGCATCGGCTTCGACAACTTCCGCCGCGTGCTGGGTGATGAATCGATCCAGCAGCCGTTCCTGCGTATTTTCGCGTGGAACGTGACGTTCTCGTTCATGTCCGTCTTGCTTACGGCCGCGGTGGGTATGTTCTTGGCTGTATTGCTGAACTGGGAAGCAATTGCCGGGCGCAATATGTACCGCACCTTCCTGTTCCTGCCCTACGCCGTCCCAGGCTTTATCTCGATTCTCGTTTTCAAGGGATTGTTCAACAACAACTTTGGCGAGATCAACCTGATCCTCGACCAGCTGATCGGATTCAAGCCGCCATGGTTCTCTGATCCGACGCTGGCGAAAGTCATGATCCTGATCGTGAATACCTGGCTGGGCTATCCGTACATGATGGTGCTGTGCCAAGGTCTGATCAAGTCGATCCCCGCGGACTTGTATGAGGCTTCGGCGTTGGCCGGCGCAGGCCCTCTGACTAACTTCTTCAAGATCACGATGCCGCTGATCCTGAAGCCGCTGATGCCACTGCTGATCTCGTCGTTCGCGTTCAACTTCAACAACTTCGTGCTGATCAGCCTGCTGACGAATGGTCGTCCGGACTTCCTCGATACGAAGATTCCGGCCGGCGAGACGGACATCCTCGTGTCTTACACCTATCGCATCGCGTTTGGCGATTCGGGGCAGCAGTTCGGTCTGGCTGCTGCGATCTCGACCGTGATCTTTGTAATGGTTGCGATCCTTTCGATCATCAACCTGCGCTTGACGAAGGTTAATCAGCAAGAAGCTCGCTGATCCCGGCGCACTACAAGCGAAGTGGGAGTCGCTACTGGCGACTCCCGACCAACGAGTTGAAAGGTTTCTGGTATGGCTATCGTTCTGGATAAATCGCATCGCTGGCGGGTTGTTGCGGCGCACTTGGGGCTCATCGCCTTCATTTCGCTCTGCATGTTTCCGTTTCTGATGATTCTGTCGATCTCACTGCGGCCAGGGAATTTCGCAGTGGGAAGTCTGATTCCTGCTCAGATCAGTCTTGAGCATTGGAAGCTTGCGCTTGGTATTTCCTACCAAGCGGAAGATGGCTCGCTGATTACGCCGCCGTTCCCGGTTCTGCTCTGGTTGTGGAACTCGATCAAGATCGCGCTGATCTCGGCATTCATCGCCGTGCTGTTGTCGACCACAGCGGCGTATGCGTTTGCGCGTATGAAGTTCCGGGGTAAGAAGCACTGGATGACTGCGCTGCTGCTGATGCAGATGTTCCCGACGGTTCTGGCGCTGATCGCGATCTTCTCGATCTTCGATTACCTCGGCAGCTATGTGAAATGGCTCGGTGTGGACAGTCACTGGGCGCTGATTCTGGCCTATGCCGGTGGTATTGCACTGCATGTCTGGACCATCAAAGGCTACTACGACACGATTCCAGTCGAGATTGAAGAAGCGGCTGTGGTGGATGGTGCAACGCACTGGCAGGCCTTCAAGTATGTGCTGCTGCCGATGGCAAAGCCGATTCTGATGGTGGTGTTCCTGTTGGCATTCATCGGCGCCATCATCGAATATCCGGTTGCATCGGTGCTTTTGCATCAAGAAGCCAATCTAACGTTGGCGGTCGGTTCGAAGTTGTTCCTGTACGAACAGAAGTATCTGTGGGGCGACTTTGCAGCCGCGGCCATTCTGTCCGGCCTGCCGATCACGATCGTGTTCTTGCTTAGCCAGCGCTGGATGGTTGGCGGTCTCACGGCCGGCGGCGTGAAGGGCTAACCGCAGTTATCTGATTGAATAAAAAGAGCGCCGACGTGGCGGCTACGACCGTCACGATTCGGCGCCCACGGATTGTGTTGCTGTGCGAAATGGATATCCCTGCAAAGTACTTTCCACCGGAGGACAACCCATGACTACAAAGCGTTTTTTCCTGAAGGCCGTTGCCGCATTGGCGTTGGGCGTGGCAGCTATGCCGACTTTTGCGGCGGATGCATCTGATCCGGCCGAAGGCCAGATCGCCATCAACTACTTCCGTCCGGATGGCAACTATGCCGGTTGGGGCCTGCACGCGTGGATCGGCAACCCCGGTCAGCCTGGCACGCCGATCGACGGTGTTGACTGGTTCGGCCCGCTGAAGCCAAAAGGCAAGACCGACGACGCCGGTGTTTACTGGCATGTTCCGCTGTCGGCGTTCGGCAAGAGCGGCTTTGTGAACTACATCATCCACAAGGGTGATACCAAGGAGCAAGGCGGGAAAGACCAGCGCTTCGACGGCAACACCATCAAGCAGATTTGGGTGAATGCCGGCGACAAGGCGATCTACACGTCGAAGGAAGAGGCAATCAAGGCTCGCCAGGCTAAGTAATTTGGCATGTGCGATAGTCCGCCGCCCCTCGAGGCGGCGGATTTTATTTGGTCCCCGCGAGGCCGTTATGCGTCAGATCTTTGCGATCTTTTTAGCTTTTGGATGCGTCCTGAGTGGCCGGTCTCTCGCGGCATCGGATTTCTCCGATAATCCGATTGTGTATTTCGTCGTTACCGATCGTTTCAAGAACGGCAATCCGGATAACGATCACAGCTATGGTCGCAAAAAGGATGGGCTGAGCGAAATTGGCACCTTCCATGGTGGCGATCTGGCCGGAATTACCGAGCAGCTCAAGGCGGGATGGTTCTCGTCCTTGGGCGTCAATGCGATCTGGATTACTGCACCTTACGAACAGATTCACGGTTGGGTGGTAGGTGGCAATCAGGAGTTCAAGCACTACTCCTATCACGGCTACTACGCGACTGATTTCACCGTGTTGGATCGCAACATGGGCACCCCTGACGAACTGCGCGAAATGATAGACACCGCGCACGCACAGGGGATTCGTGTGCTCTTTGATGTGGTGATGAATCATCCGGGATATCTTGATATCCAGAGCGCTCTTGATTTCCGCATTCCCGTTCTATGGCGTGGTGCGGACAAGGCTGGCTTGCGCGATTACCACGAATATATTGATTACAACGCCGACAAGAAGAAGTGGGCGCAGTGGTGGGGTGGCGCCTGGGTTCGCTCTGGCCTGCCGGGTTATGCGCCCGAAGGTGGTGACGACTACACCAAGCAACTGACGTATTTGCCGGACTTCCGAACCGAGAGCACTGAGAAGGTCGACCTGCCGCCTTTCTTGAAGGCCAAACGCGATACACAGGCTAAGGTAATCCCGAACGCAACGGTGCGAGATTACTTGGTGACCTGGCTGACGTCATGGGTGCGCGAGTACGGTGTTGATGGATTCCGCTGTGACACCGTCAAGCATGTCGAGCCGGCTGCATGGAAGCGCCTGAAGTCGGATGCGACGAAGGCGTTAGCGGAGTGGAAACTCCAGAATCCGACCAAGAAGATCGACGATCAGCCGTTCTGGATGGTTGGCGAGTATTGGGGGCTGGGCACCGAGAAGAGCGCGCTGTACGCCAACGGATTTGACGCGATGATCAATTTCGACTTTCAGGATCGCGCGTCGAATCTTCGCGATATTGATAGCGTCTACCGAGACTATTCAGCCAAGCTGAGTGGCGATCCGGGTTACAACGTACTGTCCTATATTTCGTCGCACGACACGAAGCTCTTCCCCCGCAACCGATTGATTGATGGCGGTACAGCGTTGCTGTTAGCGCCGGGGGGCGTGCAGATTTTCTACGGTGATGAAACCGCTCGCCCGCTTGGTCCGTCGGTCAATTCGGATCCTCAGCAAGCGACGCGTTCCGATATGAACTGGAACGCGATCAATGAATCGGTACTGTCGCACTGGAGCAAGCTGACGCAGTTCCGCGCGCGCCATCCCGCCATTGCACGGGGGCGCCATGCGCGGCTTTCCAGCAATCCGTACGTGTTCTCGCGTGTTGCCACCGATGGCAGTGACCGGGTCGTTGCAGCAATTGGCGTAAGCGGCGAGCAAGAGCTGACAGTCGGCGATGTGTTCGGCAATGGCACCAAACTACAAGATGCCTATACGGGGCGCGAGGCAATCGTGAGTGGGGGCAAGGTGAAAGTGTTGGGCGAGGGTGTGGTGCTGCTGGAGGCGAGGCGATGATTGCTGCCCGCCATGTCGGAAAGATCTCTCCGATTGTGCTAGGTACCTGGCGCTTCAAGGAATGGTCAATGAGCCCGGCTGAACTGGCCGCCTTCATAGAGGGCGCTGCAGATGTCGGGGTGACGACAGTCGACACAGCGGACATCTACGGCGACTATCAGGGCGAATCAGTGCTGGGCGATGCGTTTCGGCGTGCCCCGGCTTTGCGTGACCGGATTCAGTTGGTCACCAAGTGCGGTATTCGTCTGAAGTCGGCGAACTTCCCGGATTTGCGCGTGAAGCACTATGACTGTTCGCGCGCCTACATCGCCGCACAGGTCGAAAACTCGTTGCGGGCGCTCTCGACCGATCGCATCGACCTGCTCTTGCTTCATAGGCCGGATCCTTTGATGGATGCCGATGAAGTTGCGGAAGCGTTTTGCGCCCTGAAGCAATCCGGCAAGGTTCGTACTTTTGGCGTCTCGAATTATCTGCCGCATCAGGTTGAACTGTTGCAGTCTCGGCTCCCGTTCCCTCTCGTGGTCAACCAGATCGAGTATTCGCTGCTGCATACACGCCCGTTGACCGACGGCACGCTCGATCAGTGCCAGAAGATGCGTATCGTGCCGATGGCATGGTCGCCGCTTGCCGCCGGGCAGATCTTTTCGCGCGCAGGTGAGCGTGGTGCTGCCGTCGCCGATACTCTGCAACGGATTGCTCGAGAGAGCGGGATGACCGCGGAGCAGATCGCCCTGGCGTGGTTGATGCGCCACCCGGCAGGGGTTGTGCCGGTGATTGGTACCGGAAAGCTTGAGCGGGTCCGCTTGGCCATCGCTGCGGCCAGCCATAGCCTCGATCGTCAGCACTGGTTTGAACTGCTTGAGGCGGCGATGGGGTGTGAGGTCGCATGATGGCTCGCGGAGCGCAGCGTGGCGTGCCCCCGGCTTCGGTTGCGGGGTTCGTGCCGATGCTCTCGCATCCAAAGCCTTATCTTGATGGACCGAGGCTGCTCGCGGACGTTGGCGCGACCAATGCGCGCTTTGCGCTTGAGATGGCGCCCGGAGTCTTCGCTTCGATTGAGGTGCTGCGATGCGATGACTACGACGGCCTGGTCGATGTGACGCGGGCGTACCTGCGCAAGGTTGGCGTGATTCGTGTCAGCCACGCAGGTATCGCGATCGCCAACCCGATCGGCGGCGATCTGGTCCGCATGACCAACCGTGACTGGACGTTTTCGATCGATGAAGTGCGCCAGCGCCTTGATCTGACGACGCTACTGGTGGTGAACGACTTCACCGCGCTGGCGATGGCCCTGCGGCATCTGAATGCCGATCAGCGCATGCAGGTGGGCGGTGGCGAACCACAGCCGAACTCCGTTATCGGCTTGCTGGGCCCGGGTACGGGCTTGGGCGTGTCGGCGCTGATTCCGACCGAAGATCGCTGGGTGACGCTGGGTAGCGAGGGCGGACACACCAGCTTTGCGCCGAACGACGAGCGCGAGATGGACGTGTTGCGCTATTGTTGGCGCGAGTATCCCCACGTATCCGGCGAGCGCCTGATCTCAGGTCCTGGTATTGAATTGACCTACCGAGCCTTGTCGGAGCGCGATGGCGTGCCGCCTCTTCCGCGCAAGGCCAAGGATATCGTTGAAGCTGCAATGACTGGCAGCGACCCGGTGTGTGTGGAGACGCTTGATTGCTTCTGCGGCATGCTGGGTACTGTCGCCTCCAACCTGGCGGTCACGCTAGGGGCTCTTGGCGGAATTTACATTGGCGGCGGCATCGTGCCGCGGCTCGGGCCGCGTTTTCTGCATTCGCCGTTCCGCGCGCGGTTTGAGGCGAAGGGTCGCTTCTCGGACTACCTGTCGCAGGTACCGACCTATGTGATCACTGCGCCTTACCCTGCGTTCCATGGCGTTTCGGCAATCCTTGCGGATCACCTCCGAGGTCGCGCAACCGGCGACAGTTCGCTGCTCGACAAGATTCGCACTGCGGGCCCGAACTTGTCGAAAGCCGAGCAGCGGGTGTCACAACTGGTTCTGGCTCGTCCGCGCACCGTGCTGAACGATCCGATCATCGAGATCGCACGGCAGGCCGAGGTTAGCCAGCCTACCGTGATCCGCTTTTGCCGTTCACTCGGCTTTCAGGGGCTATCCGACTTCAAGCTCAAGCTCGCCTCTGGGCTGACTGGCACCGTTCCGGTTCGTCATAGCCAGGTGCGGCACGGTGATTCCGCGCCAGACATCAGTGCGAAAGTGATGGAGAACTCCGCGTCCGCGATCCTGCGTCTGCGGGACACGATCAACGTTGCGGCGATTGAAGAGGCCACCACACTTTTGCGCCGCGCGCGGCGGATCGAGTTCTACGCGATCGGCAATGCGGCGGTGGTGGCGTTGGACGCGCAGTTCAAGTTCTTCCGCTTCCGCGTGCCCTGCGTGGCGTACTCCGACACCCACATGCCTGTCTCTTATACACATCTGACGCTGCCGACGAATTAGACGGTGTAGA
>CAMFLH010000041.1 GCA_945957295.1 uncultured Uliginosibacterium sp. | reverse complement strand
ACTCGACTAGTCGTCGGCAGCGTCAGATGTGTATAAGAGACAGGAACTTGGTCGGGTCCGCCGCGTCGTAGCCGCCCCGGTAGCTGAAGAAATTGCCGGTGTGGTTCAGCACCACGTCCTGAATCAGGTACATGCCCGATTTATGCAATGACGACGACAGGCTCTTGTAATCCGCCAGCGTCCCCATGTGCTTGTCGACTTCCATGAAGTTGCTGGCCCAGTAGCCGTGGTAGCCGCCGTAGTTGTTGAGCGGATCCCACCACTGGTTCGCCACTGGCGGCGTGACCCACACGGCCGTCGCACCAAGCCCCTTGATGTAATCGATCTTGGCTTCCACGCCCCGCAAGTCGCCGCCGCTGTACTTGGCGCCATCAGCCGGGTCGAACTCGCCAGCGCCCTGGTCGTTGTTGCTCGGATCACCGTCATTGAAACGATCGGTCATCACGAAATAGACGATCTGATCTTGCCACTCCGGCGAAGCCACATGCAGCAGTTGCTGCGGCTGAGGTGGTGGATCACAGCAGAGCGGATCGCTCTTATCGCCGCCGCATGAGGCAAGCAACGCAGCAGCCACTGCAGTCATGGCCACGGCGGGCCAAGGATGGAAACGCTTCATTCAGCTTCACTCCTCTGGATTGAACGAAACGGGGCACAAGCCCCCGCGCACCGCACTAAGCGGCAGCGCTACACGTAATCGGGAGTGACAGCAAGCCGCGGCGATCCATGAGCCGCGAACGGGCCGGCAAGAACGAGCCGGACTGCGAAGGTGGCGCGCAGGGTCGAAGCGCGAACCGTAGTTCGCTCCCGATATTCCGCGCGCCGGATATGCTTTTTAGATTATCCGAAGGATGTTAGTAGGTGCACGATGGGCTTGCAAGCACCTTGCCCGCTTTCTTCAACTTGAAGCGAAGCAGGTGTGAGGCCGACGCGTTGCACGCCGGCCCGCGAGATGGACGCAGATTCAGCAGCGGCCGATGACCGATGCGGTCGCAATCAACTCATCAAGCAGTGCAAGCGAAGCACGCCCGGAGCACGCAAACGGGTCGAGCACAGGGCGCTCGGCATACTTGAGAAGCAGCGAGGGATTGACCCGCGCGATATTCACGTGCCCCATCGTCCATGCGCCGAAGCGGCGCTCCGGAATTTCCTCGAAGCTCAGGATGCGGACGTTCGTATGCCGATCGTCGCGCACGATCGTATTGAACAACTCGCACACTTCATCGCGACCGCCCTCGAGCACTTGCAGGAACAAATCGTCGCTGTAGCAGAGCATGCCGGTGATGCCGAGCTTGGGGTTGTGGTCGCGGGATTGCGCAAGAATCGCATCGACGACAGGAGCAGACAGCGGTGATGCCGCGCGGCTGGCATAAAGCAAACGGACAAGCATCTGGGCCTCAGTTTTTCAGGTTGATGAGGGAGAGGAACTCGCGGCGCAGTGCCGCATCCTTTAGGAAGGAGCCACGCATCACGCTGTTGATCATCTTGGTCTCGGAATCCTTCACACCGCGCCAGTGCATGCAGAAATGATCTGCTTCCATGACCACAGCAAGACCGTCCGGGCTGACCTTTCGCATCAAAAGCTCAGCCATCTGGGTGATCGCCTCTTCCTGAATCTGAGGCCGGCTCATTACCCACTCAGCGAGTCGCGAGTATTTCGACAAGCCGATCAGGTTCGAGTGCTCGTTCGGCATCAGCCCGATCCATAGCCGCCCCATGATCGGGCAGAAGTGGTGGCTGCATGCGCTTCGCACCGTGATTGGGCCAACGATCATCAGTTCGTTGAGGCGTTCGGCGTTCGGGAATTCTGTGACCGAAGGCGCCGGCATGTAGCGGCCGCGAAACACTTCGGTGAGATACATCTTCGCTACGCGGCGTGCGGTGTCTTGCGTGTTGTGATCGCTCTCGGTGTCGATCACCAGGCTCTCCAGCACGCCTTTCATCTTGCCTTCCACTTCATCGAGCAAGGCTTCGAGATCACCCGGCTCGAGAAAAGCTGCAATGTTGTCGTTGGCATGAAAGCGCTGTTTGGCGCGATAGATCCGTTCGCGAATCCGCGCCGACACCGGCTGGATCGCAGCGGCATCAGGCTTCTGTGAGGCGTCGCTCATGATGGGCCGTTCTGGGGTAATGATGGATGGAGTGTCGTACAACGCCGCTTCGACCGCAAACCCGCGCCAATCGTTCCATCGCCCATCAGATCTCGCCAACCCGCAGCCCCGTGCATCAGGCGCCACACTCGACATCCGCTGCTGAGGGGCGTCAACCGGCGATCACCGCAACCTGGCGCGGTGGCGCCTCGCGATCCACAATCAAAGCGAAGGCCCGCCCGTCGTGGCGCCAACGGTCGTTGCAGCAGCGCACCTCGACTTCGTTGAGGCGTTACGCTGAAGGGGGGTTGGGGAGGCAGAGAGATGAGAGCAGTCCAACCGGCTCAGCATCCGGAATTACTCCGGGATACGACGGACTTCTCGCTCGTTCTTGGCGGCCCGCTGTTCCAGGCACTTCGTCGCGCACATCTGTCGGATAACGAACTGCATCTTGTCGGGCAGCGGATTGGTGTCATCGCGCTGTTCTGCTGGCTTCCGCTACTGATGCTGTCTGCGCTTGAAGGCAATCTGCTTCCAGGCAAGCTGGCAGTGCCCTTCCTGTATGACTTCGAAGCGCACGGCAGGTTCATGGTCGTCGTACCCTTGCTGATCGTCGCCGAGTTGATCGTGCATCAGCGCATGCGCACGCTGGTCAGGCAATTTCCGGAGCGCAAGCTGGTTCCAGAAGCTTCAATGGATCGCTTCCACGCGGCGATCGCCTCCGCCTTCCGGCTGCGTAATTCAAGCATCGCGGAAGTGGTACTCGTCGCAGTGGTCTATGGGCTGGGCATTGCGCTGATATGGCGCCACTTCATCGCATTGAATGCGAACACCTGGTATGCCACCGCAAGCGCAGACGGTTCGGCGCTCACGCTTGCAGGTTTGTGGCTTGGCTGCGTCAGCCTGCCAATCTTTCAGGTCCTGCTACTGCGCTGGTACTTCCGGCTCTTCATCTGGATGCGCTTCCTCTGGCAGGTATCTCGCATCAAACTCGCGCTGTCGCCAACTCATCCGGATCGGCTCGGCGGCTTGGGCTTTCTCTCCGGCACCGCATTCGCGTTCATGCCCTTACTGCTGGCGCACGGCGCCTTGCTGGCCGGCAACCTGGCCAACCGCATCCTCTACCTTGGAGCCCCGCTGTTGTCATTCAAGTACGAGATCATTGCGCTGGTAGTCGTATTGCTCGGGGTCGTGCTGCTTCCCTTGCTGGTCTTCGCACCGCAGCTTGCGGAAACAAAGCGCAGCGGCCTACTCGAATACGGCGCGTTGGCGCAGCGCTACGCCCGCGATTTCGAGACCAAGTGGCTACGTGGCGGTGCGCCGGAAAGTGAGCCGCTGATCGGCAGCGCAGACATCCAGTCGCTCTCCGATCTAAACAACAGCCTGCAGGTGATCGCTGGCATGCGTATTGCCCCCATCACGCGCGACACGCTGATCCGGCTGGCCGCCGCCATCGTGGCACCGTTGAGTCCGCTGGTACTGACGATGATGCCACTGGAAGAGTTGATCACCCGTTTGATCAAGATACTGTTCTAGCGCCAGCAGCGCTCGCCGATCAATGGAAGTCACGGCTCGCTGTCGGTAGCGCACCAAGCCAAGGGGTCAGATCCACCAGCCGTTTGGCCTGCACGTGCACCACCTCACCGTCGCGCTGCAACTGACCATACACACCCAGTAGCCGCGCACCGAGCAACTCTCGGCGTTGCCGCTCGGACAGATCAGAGTAGACGACGATATTCGCCTGCCCGGTCTCGTCCTCCAACGTCACGAAGATCACACCGCGGGCCGTGCCCGGGCGCTGGCGGCCGATCACGATACCGGCGGCGCGAACCAGTGCGCGATCCCGCATCTCGCGGATCGTGCCGGCGGGCAGGAAACGCCGCGCCGTGAGGCGCTCGCGCAACAGCGCGAGCGGATGGCGGCCCAGCGACAAACCCGTAGCAGCGAAGTCCGCGACGATTTCTTCACCTTCGCTCGGTGCGGAGAACCGCACCGGCACCTCGGCCGGCGGTGCGCTATCGAACAGATCACCCTGCCGCTGCACGCCGCTAACCTGCCACGCCGCCTGCCGCCGATGCCCGGCGAGCGCCTTCAATGCCCCTGCCCTGGCCAGCAACTCCAGCTCGCGCGCCCCCTGCATAGCACGATGCGCCAGATCGTCGACGCAGCTGAACGTTCCCCGCTCGCGGGCGGCAACGATGCGCGCCGCGGCCGCTTGCGGATAGCCGCGGATCTCGCGCAGGCCCAGCCGCACTCCCGGCCTGACCTCGGGCCGCCTCGCACCGGACGGATACTCGAAACCGCTGTCCCAATCGCTGTGCATCACATCCACCGGCAGCACCTGCACGCCGTGGCGGCGCGCGTCCTGCACCAGTTGCGAAGGCGCGTAAAAACCCATCGGCTGGCTGTTGAGCAAACCGCACAGGAAGGCCTCTGGCTCATGTCGCTTCATCCAGGCCGAGCTGTAAGCGAGCAGCGCAAAGCTGGCCGCATGTGACTCGGGGAAACCATAGTCACCGAAGCCCTCGATCTGCCGGCACAGCGCCTCGGCGAATTCAGGCGGATGGCCGCGCGCGGCCATGCCTACGCGCAGCTTCTCCTTGAAGCGATCGATATGCCCCTTTTGCCGCCACGACGCCATCGCGCGCCTTAGCTGGTCTGCCTCACCCGGTGTAAAGCCCGCAGCCACCTCAGCGAGCTTCATCACCTGCTCCTGAAAGATCGGCACACCGAAGGTGCGAGTCAGCACATCGGCCACCTCTTTCGGCAGGCGATTCATGGCGGCTTGGGCCATCGCGGGGTCGGCGCGATAGGCGAGATACGGATGCACCATGTCGCCCTGGATCGGCCCCGGTCGCACGATCGCCACCTGTACCACCAGGTCGTAGTAGGTCCGTGGCCTGAGGCGCGGCAGCATGCTCATCTGCGCACGCGATTCGACCTGGAACACACCTACCGAATCGGCGTGGCACAGCATCTCGAAGGTGGCGGCATCCTTGGGTGGAATATCCGGCAAGGCGAACCGCCGCCCGCGCCGCTGGCTGACCAGATCGAGCGATCGCTTGAGTGCAGTAAGCATCCCCAGCGCCAGCACATCGACCTTCAACAGCCCCAAGGTTTCCAGGTCTTCCTTGTCCCACTGGATCACCGAGCGATCTTGCATTGCGGCGTTTTCCACCGGCACCAAGCGAGCCAATGGCCCCTGCGAAATCACGAAGCCACCCACATGCTGCGAAAGGTGACGCGGGAAGCCCATCAGCATGTTGGTCAGTGCGAGCCATTTCGACACGCGCGGGCTCTTTGCATCGAGCCCGATTTCGGCGAGCCGCTCGGGCAGTTGCTCACGCTTGTCCCACCACGCCAGTGACCCGGATAGCGCATCGATCTGCTCGATGCCGAAACCCAGCGCACGCCCCGCGTCACGCAGCGCACCCTTGGTGCGGTAACGGATCAGCGTCGCCGCCAGCGCGGCACGTTCCCGGCTGTATTTTTGGTAGATGTACTGAATGACGATCTCGCGCCGCTCGTGCTCGAAATCTACGTCGATATCTGGCGGCTCGTTCCGTTCGCGCGACATGAAACGCCCGAACAACAGGAAGGCCCGTGTCGGGTCGACCTCGGTAATCCCCAGCGCGTAGCAAACCACCGAGTTGGCCGCCGAACCTCGCCCCTGACACAAGATGCCTTCACGCTTCGCGAAGCAGACGATGTCGTACACCGTGAGGAAGAAAGCCTCGTACTTGAGCTCTGCGATCAACGCGAGTTCGCTTTCAACGTCAGCCAGCACTTTCTCCGGAACTCCGCCCGGATAGCGTCGCGCGAGACCCGCAAAGGCTTCTCGCCGCAGGTAGCTGGTCGGCGTTTCGCCGTGGGGCACAATTTCGTCCGGGTATTCATAGCGCAGTTCATCCAGCGTGAACTCGCACTGCGCTGCGATGCGGGCCGCTTCCTCCAGCATCGCAGCCGGGTACAGACGCGAGAGGCGCAACGGCTGCCGCAGATGACGTTCGGCGTTCGGATAGAGCTTGTCACCTGCCTCGAAGACTGTAGTGTTCAGGCGGATCGCCGTCAGCACATCCTGCAGCGGGCGGCGCAAGCGTGCGTGCATATGCACGTCTCCACTCGCCACGCAGGGCATGTCACAGGCTTCGGCAAGTGCTTGCAACGCAGCCAACTTCGCTGCGTCGTCCGGCCCGCTGTGCAGTTCCACCGCCAACCAGATGCGGCCGGGGAAACGCTGCGCGAGCCAGCGGCCGTCTTCCACGCTCAGGCGTTCATCCGGCACCCACAGTGCGAAGCAGTCCGGCACCGCGCCGCTCGGCGACACCGATTCCAGATCGCCGCGCACCAGTCGATATTCGCCTTTCTCCGCACGCCGACGCCCGAGCGTAATCAGCGCCGAGAGGTTGCCATAGCCGGCGCGGTTCTTCGCCAGCAGCACCAGTTTGAGGCCACACTCGAAGCGGAACTCGGCGCCGTAGATCAAGCGGAAAGCAATCTCGCCGCCCGCCGCGTCGCGCAATTGCTGCCAGGCATCAAAAGCCCTCACGGCACCGGCAAACGAGCACTCATCGGTAATCGCCAACGCGGTGTAGCCAAGCTGGTGAGCGCGCTCGACCAGTTCCTCCGGGTGCGACGCACCGCGTAGGAATGTGAAGTTCGAAATGCAGTGAAGCTCGGCGTAGGCCGGCACTGGCTTCATGCGAAAAGCCCCTGCAACCACCAGCCCTCGGCATCGCGGTAAATCCACAGCCACTCGCCGCGCACGGAACGAGCAATGTGGTAATCGCGCCGGATATCGCCGAGCCCTTCACCGGCATCCCACCAGCCACTCTCGATCCGCTCGGGGCGGGTGAGCAGTTGCAGAGGGCCGTCGTGATGTGGGCGTCCCGCACGTTCTGGCAGCGGACGCGGTTCGCGCAGCAGCCACAGCGGGCGCAGCGGTGCATCGCCTGCCACCGCCGCCTGAGGCCAATCGACCGCAACGGTGCTGCATTCGGGGCGGTGCCCCGCTACCGTTGCAATGCCATGCACCGCTTCACGCCCCAGTCGCGCGCGCAGGCGTTCGATCACCGGCGCAATGCCTTGTGCACCCGCCTCGCCGAACATCGGCACGCTCTCACCCGGCATCGCCTCGATTCGTTCTGCCACGAGACGCAGGCCCACCACGGGGGCTGCAAGTTCAAGCCGATCGAGCCGTTCGCGCAGCACCCGCAGCAGCCGCTCGCCATCGCGGGTGGGCGCAGCAAAGCCGAGTACGAGTTGTGAGTCCGCCACGTCTTCATGTTCAAGTTCCAGCGTGCATTGCTGCAAACCGGCCCCCCGCGCGTTGAGCCAGCCAGCCAGCGCCTGCAGCAAGCGGCGCGCGCCAAACAGCAACATCGGCGCCTGCTCGACCCGCGCAGGCAATTCGATGTATTCGGAAAAGCGTTCGGGGAAATCGAAGGCACGCCGCAAATCAGGCAAATCGCCACGGGCTTGCGCCAGCTGCGTTGGCAAGGAAGGGCCGAAGCGACGCGCAAGCGTTGCTGCCGGCAAAGCCTGCAGGGCGCCAATGCGCCCGATCCCGAGCACTGCAAGCCGGCGCGCAGAACGCTCATCGAGCCCCATCACCGCCACCGGAAGCGCGGTCAGTTGCGCCTGCTCGTCGGCAGGTGTTTGCGTCAGGTCGGGCGGCACGCCCGCACGCGCAAACCACTGCGCTGCGAGTGGCGTACTCGCCAATCCGAGGCTGACCGAATAAGCCTCGGCCGCAACGCCCGCCTCGGCCTGCTGCAACAGTGCTTCAAGGCCGCCGAACAAACGCAGGCTACCGCCGATGTCGATCAGCAATTCGTCCGGCGGCGCCAGGCAGACTTGCGGGCTGAAACGCCCCGCCCAGCAGGCCAGACGCGCCAATGCGGCCGATTCACGCTGCGCATCGCGTTCGCAAGCACTCAGTTGCGGCGCCAAGCCTAGGGCGCTCGACAACCTCTGCCGCGGCTGCACGCCCAGCGCCTCAGCCGCGGCATCTGTCGCGATAACACGGCCGCGCGCCACCGCCACCGCCGGGGGCCGGGCGGTGAACACCTCGATCGGAAGACGAAACATGCGCAGCGCTAGCCAGCGCATCGCGAGCCTCCTCGGCAGCGTGTCTGCGCGCAGCAATCGCGCTCGCTAAACGTCCACGGAGCCGGAGAGAACAAGGCTTCGGGCGCAAATAAAAACCGATCGCGAGCCGAGCACCGGCTAAACCCGGGCGCCATTCGTCACACCTGCAAGCGGAACACCTGTGGCAACACCCTGCGCAATAGTTTGCAAAGGGCTTGGGGTCTGCCGCGCCGCCAACCTCGCCCAACTGATTGGCCGCTCGACCGGCAGGATCAGCGGCGCCGTCAGCGGTGGCCCACGGCGTTTAACGATATTCAGCGCCAGCCCGGTCGCCTCTGCCGTGAGCGAGATTCGGAGCGGCGCTGGCGATGCACTGCCGACAAACCGGTCGGGACGAAATACAAAGGCGAGCGCCTGCTGCCCCGCCATCGCCAGTTGCAGGCGGCGCAAAGCCCGCGCATCCGATTCCGGCAACCAAGCCAGTAACGCGGCAACCGCGCCACTCGCAAGCAGTTGTTCGCACGCCCAGGCCGCATCGTCGCGTGCAGCCTCCACCACGATCAGGCGTGACAGACCGGGGCCGAGACCTTGCCAGGCGGGCGCATGCGGCACCCAAGGCGGCGACACCAACAGCACCCAGCCGGCGTCCGCATCGAGCGCGCTCAGCGCCGGCCGCAGCAAGGACAACTCTCCAAGGCCAGCACCCAGCCCGGTCTGCGGCAACAGCAGTTCTGTCAACGCCCCCCGTGGCCAACCGCTGCCAGGCAGCAAGGCATCAAGGCTGGCAAAACCGCTTGCAAGCCCAGCCTGCGCTGCACAGCCCAGCGCATCGCCGCGCCATAGATCGGCGCGCTGCAACAGGGTGGAAAGAGGAAGCGGGGCGGCAGACATGGCAGAAAGCGCTGCAAACTTGGAAACGGTGGCTCAGTGGCATCGGCAAGGCAGGCCTGCTCATGGCACAAGCACACGCGCTTTCAGGGCGATGCTGCATGCGGCCGAGTGTCAGTACGCGAACCTGGCACCGCTTGCCACGCCGGGGCGGCGAGGCGATAAGCGCTGTGCCGTACGCCGGGCACAGGAGCCGTGCATTGGCGTTTGCATCAAAGGCATCGCCGAGCCTGCGAAGCGCTTAGAAACTGCGCCCGTCGACCTGCACCCGCGGCACGCTGGCCAGATCAAGATCCTGCAGACAGCGCAGGTTGATCGCCGCAGTTTCCTTGCCATCTGGCGAACGCCCAAACCCGAAAGGTGAACAGCCACAGACCGGGCAGAAGTGATGCTGGATCACATGCCGGTTGAAGGTGTAGGTACTCATCGCGCTCGGCGGGGTCAGCAGGCGAACCTGCTCGCGCGAGACGAACCAAAGGCAATAGCCCTTGCGGCTGCAGTGCGAGCAGTTGCACTCGATCCCCTGCTCGACTTCGCCTTCGACTTCGTAGGCAATCCGCCCACAGTGACAACTACCGTGATAGTTCATGCTCGCTGCTCCGCTCGATGTCGCACCAAGGAGGTGGCGCGACAACTGTATTTTATTACAGTATTCGAACGAAGCAAGCAGTCGTTTGGGGGTTTGCCCCCGTGCTACGGATTGCCCGCCGTCACTGCCGCCCGCGGCAAGACCTTGGCGGCCAAGCGCGCATCGCCCTTGAGCAGCCCGACCTCGTCGCTCAGGATTCGCGCGCTTTCAGTCAGCAGCACATCCGGTTCTTCACGCTTTTTCTTGGCCTTGTCGGTGCGCGTCTTGCCGGCGGGGCGTTCGCTGTCCAACAGGCCGTCATCGGCATCGTCCGGGTCGAGCGCAGTAGCGCTACCTGCTACCGCTTTGGCTTTGCCAGCCTTACCTGTCGCCTTTGCGTCTTCCGCTGCGCGCTGTTTCTGGCGCGCCTCCTGCGCATCGCGCTCGGCACGACGATCGGCTTCATTGAGCGACACGGTCGTGCGCTTGCGCAGCGCTGCGATCTCGTCCGCATCCTCACTCAAACGCTTGAGCGCACGGTCGCTGCTCAGCCGTAACTGGTAGCGCGAGCGCAGGTCCGGAATCAGCCCACCGAGTTCGCCCGCCGGGGTGAAGCCCGCCGGTTTGATCTGGATCGCCGGCAAGGCGTTATCAAAGCTGGATTCGCCCAGACGCTCGACATCACTGAGCAGCGGGAAGGCAATGTCCGGCTTCACACCCCGCAGTTGCGTGGTGTCACCATTGACGCGGAAGAACTCCGCCACCGTCAGTTTGACTTCGCCGTAGACCGGCTTCTCGGATTTGAGCAACTGATCGAGACTGACCACCGTCTGCACGGTGCCCTTGCCGAAGCTCGGCTCGCCCAGCACCACGCCACGCCCGTAATCCTGGATCGCCGCAGCGAAAATTTCCGATGCGGATGCGGAGAAGCGGTTGATCAGCACCGCCATCGGCCCACTCCATGCAAAACCGGGGCGGGTATCCGACTCCACCACCACCTTGCCTTGCGCATCGCGCTGCTGCACCACCGGCCCCTGGTCGATGAAGAGGCCAGTGATCTCCACCGCCTGCCGCAACGAGCCACCGCCATTGTTGCGCAGATCGACCACCACACCGTCGACCTTGTCCTTCTTCAGTTCGCCCAGCAGGCGCGCGACATCGCGCGAGGCGCTGCGGAACTCCTTGTCGCCCTGGCGCCGCGCCTCGAAATCCTCATAGAAGGAGGGCAGCGTGATCACGCCGATCTTGCGCACCGAAGCGCCCTCTTTCACCTCGATGATCGATTTGCGCGCGGCCTGCTCTTCGATGCTGATCTTCTTGCGCGTAAGCTGAATCAGCTTGCGCTTGCCATCGAGTCCAGCATCGCCCGGCAGCACATCAAGCACCACCACGGTATCGAGCTTGCCGCGGATCTGGCTGACCACGTCATCCAGCCGCCAGCCCAGCACCTCCGTCACTGCCGCGTTGGTGCCCTGCCCCACGCCAACGATCCTGTCGCCGACCTTGAGCTTGCCCGAAAGCGCAGCCGGGCCGCCGGGCACCAGTTCGCGAATCGTCGTGTATTCGTCGCGCGTCTGTAGCACCGCGCCGATCCCGACGAGCGAGAGCTTCATTGAAATATCGAACTCTTCCGATGCGCGCGGGCCGAGATAGTTGGTGTGCGGATCCACCGCAGTGGCGTAGGCATCCATGAAGACCTGGAACACGTCGTTCGCGTTGGTCTTGTCGATGCGGCTGAGGAAGCCTTCGTAACGCTTGTCCAGCGTGGCGCGGATCGCGTCGTCCTTCTGCCCGGCAAGGCGCAGCCTCAACCAGTCGTTCTTGACACGCTTACGCCAGAGGTCGCGCAACTCGTCCTGCGTGCGCGGCCACTCGGCCGCCTTGCGGTCGTAGTCCAGCGTCTCTTTCTCGGTGAAGTCGAAGCCTGCCTTCAGCAACTGCCGCGAATAGGTGTAGCGCTCGATCTGGCGATCGCGATAGGTGTTGAACAGCGCGAACGGCACTCGCATGTCTTCAGCGAGGATCGCGTCGTCCAGCTTCTTTCGCGCGGCCGAGTAGAGATCCACATCGCGCTGCAGCAGCAGCACCTTTTCCGAATCCAGTGCGTCGAGGTAATGGTCGAACACCTTGACCGACAGGGCATCGTCCAGCGGTGGCGCAGAATAGTGATAGCGCGACAACAGGGTCGCGACCATCTTGGCGGTCGAAGCCTGATGCTGCTGCGGTGTCAGCGGCGTACGCGCGGGAGACTCCAGCGCCCAAGCCACCGATAGCGAGCACAGCCACAGCACGACACACATCAGGGTTTTCTTCATTCAGCTTCTCCGCTTTCGCACCGGCCCACCGCCGGCCCTTCTCTGTTTCATCTGTCATTCAACACCGGCTTAGCGCGGTGCTGAGCGCCGAGGGTATCGCAGTTCATTGATGCGCCCCAAGGGCGTGCGCCGCGGCCAGCCCAAGCGCCTAAGGCGCAGAGCTTACCCACTTTGGCAAGCCGAAGTCCCCACAAGGCCAGTCACAAACGTAAGGCCTTGTCGTATCCGGTGAGCTCAAGATAACCGCGCCCCACTTCGCGGCCCTGCTCCATCGCCCGCACTGCACCCTCCCAGTAAATCGCGCCGGTCGTACTGCGGGTATCGAGTTCCTGGTCATCCATGAGGGGCGCCAGGCTGATGATGCGATCGGCGAAGCGCACTGTCTGGCTGACGGGCCAACGCACGCCGGAGCGCGGGCTGCGCCATTCCCGCTGCACCTGCCATGCAATGTCCGAGGGGCCGAAGTGCTGGATCGTGCCGTCGGCACGCCGCAGCGTACCGCCGTGCCACAGCGCACCACCGTCGTGGCGGCGCATGCGGAACAGCATCAGCGCCGAGCCGTCGTGCAGATTGATGCCGGCCCAGTCCCAACCTGCGGCATCCGGGTGCATCAGACTGCTGGACCATTCATGGTCGAACCAGGCCTTGCCGGATACGGCCAACACACGTTCGCCAACACGCACCCGCCCACGCACCGGCAGTTGCGGCAGGCTCACATACTGGCTGGCATGCTCAGCCCCCGGTGCCTTCTGGCTATACCCACCCTCGCCGTGCAGCAGGGGTTCGCCCGTAGGGCCGAATGCGAGCTGCAGCATGAACTCACCTGCATCGACGTCGGCCTTAAAGTCGTCTGCCTGTCGCCACAAGCGCCAGCGGTCGAGTCGCACATAGCAATCGCCCACGCTGGCCCCGACCAAGCCCGGCATGCTGCGAGCTGTGCGGGCGGCGTGCAGCAGATGGCCAGCTTGCGGCAAGGCCAGCGCGGCGTGCGCGACAAGCAGATGGTCCGGTGCGAAGCGGCTCGGGTTGTCTTCGGCAATGCCGGGTCGAATCTGGAAGAAGGTCAGCTGGAAGCCGAAGGGCGCCAAGCCCGCTGCTTCGAGCCAGCCGGTGAGGTACCACCATTCGATACGGTGCGCGGGGTGCGCACCGTGGTCTTCCGGAAAGCGCAGCCGCTGAGGCCGCACGACCGGGTACGCTACGGCCGCATCCGCCTGGGCGGCGAGCGCAATCGGAGCGATCGGCGCGGCGGCGATCAGGCCCAACATGCGGCGGCGCAGCGGCTGCATCAGGCGTCCTCCCGCACGGCACGCACCGCATCGAGCCGCATCGCCTGGCCGCCGGCGAGGCGCGCGGCCAGCGCGGCAAAACCCAGCATCGCAACGGCGAACAGCGCCAGGCTGGCGCCGGGCACCGCAAAGTCCATGCTCCAGTGGAAGCTCTGCCGATTCACCACAAAAATCAGCAGCACACTGATTGCCCCTCCGGCCAGCATGCCGCCGACGACACCGATTCCGGCCACGAGGGCGCCTTCAAGTGCAAGCAAGGTGCCAATCTGCCCTCGGGTGACGCCGATGTGGCGCAGCATGCCGAACTCGCGGCGCCGTGCGGCCGCCAGCGCCGCAAAACTCGCCGCGATGCCGAAGAGGCCGATCAGCACCGCACAGGCTTCCAGCGCATAGGTCACCGCAAAAGTGCGATCGAACAGCGCGAGGCTGCTGCGCCGGATAAGCTCGGCGCTGGCGATCTCAAGGCTCGGCCCGAACAACGCGCGAACCCGCTCGCGCAGCATGTCCGCCGCAACGCCCGGCGCGGCCCAGATGGCCACATCGTTTGCACGCATATCGCTGGTCAGCGTCTGGTAGCGTGCGAGGTCGATCAGAATGGCGCCGCTTTGCCGCGCGTAGTCGCGCCAGATGCCGGCCACAACGAAACGATGCTCGCCACCGCCAATCGGAATCTGCACCTGCTGCCCCGTTCGCCATCCGTGCAGATCGCTCATTGCCTCTGAGACCCACACGCAATCGCCGCTGCAAGGCCGCATTTCGCGCATCGGGAATACCCGGTCGGCGCCTTCAGCGGGCACCGTTCTGGCGACCAGTGCCACTGGAAGACCGCCGCCATCGAGCCGGATCTGTTCATGCCTGATCGGCTCGATCCGTGCCACCTCGGGGATCGCGGCGAGTCGCTTCAGCGCATCCGGCTCCACGCCCACCGCGACGGCGCCCTGTGCACTGCGGACGTACAGATCGGCCGGCAGCACACGCGCCAGCCACGCATCGACCGAATCGCGGAACGACGCCACCATGATTGCCATCGCCACGGACAACGCCACGCTCGCCAGCACGCCGCCTGCCGCAATCACCGCATGGCTCGGCGTCGCCGCAACGCGGGCGCGCACCAGGCCCAGCAGCAGGCCGGGCCATCGCGCAAGCGAACGGGTCAGCAGATGGGCGAGCGCCGGCAGGCACACCACCGCACAGGCCAGCACGCAAGCAACGGCAAGATAGCCGCCGACCGGCAAACCTTGCAGCGGTGGCAGCGCAGCCAAAGCCACGGCCATCGCCGCCAGAACAATCGCCACGCGGCGATGCACGCTGGCCGGTGGCAACATCGGTTGGTGGCTACTCCGCAGCGCCGGCGCGATGTCCGCATTGGCGGCGCGCCAAGCCGGCCACCAGGACCCAAGCACAGAAGCCGCGAGGCCCAGCAGCAGAAACACCGCACTCGCGAGCAGATCGAACTGCAACGCGGGGCGCGACCCGGCGAAGTAGCCCGCCGCGCCCAGATCGCCGCCCAAGGTATTCAACGCGATCGCGGCAAGGCCGTGCCCGACCACCACGCCGATCGAACCACCAACAAGCCCGACCGCACAGCCTTCGGCCAGCACGCCACGGAGCAGTTCAACCCGCGTCACACCCAGCGCGCGTAGCAAGGCGAACTCGGCCTCACGCCGCACCACCGACAGGCTCTGCGTCGCGAAAACAAGAAATGCCCCGGTCGCCAGCGCGATGACCGCCAGCATGGTGAGGTTGGCGCGGTAGGCACGCGACATGTCGGCCGCCTGCTCTTCGCGCTGTGCGGGCGGCACCAACTGCAGCCCTGGTGGCAGCAGCGCTTTAAGCGCGGCGCGGGCGGCCGATGTATCGCCGCCGGAGGCCCAACGCAGGTCGATGCGGGTCAGGCGCCCAAGATGGTCGAAACGCCACTGCGCCGCGGCAATATCCATCAGCCCAGCAAGCTGACCCGCGCCGAATCCGTTCGCCACGCCACCGATGCGCAGCGCAATCGTCCGGGCACCAAGCTGCATGCGGACCGTCTGCCCGACGCTCAAGCCGAAGCGTTGCAGCGCGGCGGGCGACAAATAGATCAAGTCCGGATCCAGCAAGGCGCCCGCGTCCAGCGTCGGGCCGGTTTCCGGGCGCAACGCCGGCTGTATCTGAATTGAGCGAAGCAGATCCAGGCCTAGCACCCGGAGCGGCGAATCGCGGCCGGGCAGGCGCACATCCAGTTCCACCACCGGGCTCGCTGCCGCAACACCCTCGCTCAGCACGACCGGCGCAAACAAGGCGTCATCAAAGCCATTTCGAGGCCCAACGATCTGCAGGTCGGCCTCGCCCGACAGCACGCGCACGCCGTGCGCGAACTCGTCCAGCGCGGAACGATTGACCACGCTGACCGCTACGCCCAAGGCCACACCGAGCATCACCGCAAGCAGGCTCAAGGCAGCGGCAAATCGCCGCCGACGCAGGCTCGATATGAAGAGGCCGAGCAGCAGCTTCATGCGGCGTGCAGCCCGCCATTGGCAAGCCGCAGCACACGGTCGGCAACCGTCGCAGCTTGGTGCGAGTGCGTCACCATCAGGCACATCGCGCCCTGCTCGCGAACCTGTTCAGCGAGGAAGGCCAGCACGCGCGTTGCGTTGTCCGGATCGAGATTGCCGGTCGGCTCATCGGCCAGCACCAGCGTGGGCCGGTGCACCAGTGCGCGTGCTATCGCAACGCGCTGCATTTCGCCGCCCGACAGCTCGGTCGGCATGCTGGCCGCACGCGCCGCGAGCCCAACGCGACCGAGCATTTCCAGGGCAATGGCACTCGCGGCCAGCGTGCCTTGGCCATTGAGCCGAAGCGGCAGCGCAACGTTATCGCCCACCGACAAATGCGGCAGGATGTGGAAAGACTGGAAAACGAAACCGAGCGCACGCCGGCGCCACAGCGTCAGAGCCTGATCATCGAGGCCATTGAGTACCTGGCCAGCGACCGTGATCTGACCTGCGTCGGGCGCTTCGAGCCCTGCGATCAAGTTAAGCAGCGTGGACTTTCCGGTACCGGATTCCCCCATCACGGCGACGAACTCGCCTGCCGCCATCGTGAGCGTCAGCCCGGCGAACAACTCCCGCCCCGCAAGACGCTTGGTCAAACCCGCTACTTCAAGTTGCCCCGTCAAACCCGCTCCCCTGCTCGATTCCTCTAGCCGGCGCAACAAGCGTCGCCACACGGCTCCGCTATACTGCGCCCCCCATGCCGGTCGACCACTACGAGAACTTCCCTGTCGCGTCCGTCCTCTTGCCGCGACATCTGCGCCCGGCAGTGGAAGCCTTGTATGCCTTCGCACGCAGCGCAGATGACATCGCCGACGAAGGCGACGCGCCGCCGATCCAGCGCCTGGCGCAGCTGAACGACTACCGGCGCGAGATCAATGCGATCGACCGCGGCGAAACGCCAAAGTTGCCGATGTTCGCACGGCTGGCCGATGCGGTCCGCGCGCATCAGTTGCCCACCGTGCTCCTGCGCGATCTGCTCGATGCCTTCAGTCAGGATGTCGGCAAGACACGCTACGCCGATTTCACCGAGCTGCGCGACTACACCCGCCGCTCGGCCGACCCCGTCGGGCGCTTGATGTTGCGGCTGTTCCGCGCCGACACACCGCAGCACCTAAGGTGGTCCGACCAGATCTGTACCAGCCTGCAGCTGATCAATTTCTGGCAGGACGTTGCGATCGACTGGGCCAAGGGCCGCGTGTATCTTCCGGCCGAAGACCTCGCCCGCTTTGGTGTGGATGAGGGCCAGATCGCAGAGCGGCGCGTCGATGCCAACTGGCGCGCACTGATGGCCTTCGAGGTCGAGCGCGCCCGCGCGATGATGATCGAAGGCGCCTCACTGGCGCTGGCGCTACCTGGCCGCTTCGGTTGGGAATTGCGACTGGTGGTGCAAGGTGGCCTGCGCATCTGCGAGGCGATCGAGAGCAATGATTACGATGTGTTCCGCCGGCGCCCGAAGCTGGTGCGGACCGACTGGCTGCGCCTGATCTGGCGCGCACTGCGAATGAAAGGCGGGTCGGAATAAGTGGGCGAGACGGATGCAGCGCAAGGCGCGGCGCGCACAGCGACCAAGACATATCAATCGATAGGCGCGGGAGCGCGCACGCCGCAACGCCGCGATGCGCCGTCGCAGCCACTGATTCAGACCTTCCTGAAACCATGACGCCTGACGAATACTGCCAACAGAAAGCCGCCGCGAGCGGATCTTCGTTCTACTACAGCTTCCTGTTCCTGCCGCCGGAACGGCGCCGCGCAATTACTGCGCTGTATGCGTTCTGCCGCGAGGTCGATGACGTGGTGGACGAAACCCTCGATCCGCAGCTCGCGCAAACCAAGCTTGCCTGGTGGCGCAAAGAACTCGCCGCGGTCTACGACGGCGCGCCGCAGCATCCGGTTGGCAAAGCCTTGCAGCCGATGGTGCAGCAGTTCAACCTGCCGCAGGAGCATCTGTCGGAGATCATCGACGGCATGGAGATGGATCTCACGCAGTCGCGCTATCTCGACTTCAAGGGGCTCTCGCTTTATTGCCATCGCGTTGCCGGCGTCGTGGGCCTGCTCGCGGCCGAGATCTTCGGCTACAGCAATCGACAGACGCAGAAGTACGCACACGAACTCGGGCTCGCGTTCCAGCTCACCAACATCATCCGTGACGTCGGCGAAGACGCCGGCCGCGGCCGCATTTACCTGCCGGTGGAAGAGCTGCAACGCTTCAATGTGACGGCCCGCGAGATCACCGACCGCAAGCATTCGGACAACTTCCGCGCGCTGATGGAATTCCAGATCGACCGCGCCGAACAGCACTACGAACAGGCCATGGCGTTGCTGCCAAAAGAAGACCGTAAATCGCAGCGCGCCGGCCTGGTGATGGCGGCGATCTACCGCACGCTGCTGCGCGAGATCCGTGCCGATGGCTGCCAGGTGCTGACACATCGCACCTCGCTCGGCCCGATCCGCAAGCTATGGATTGCGTGGCGCACCGCAGTGCGCGCCTGAGTCGGGCGCCCGCGCCGGGCTAACCGTAGCGGCGCGCAGCGTCCACTGCGAGGCCGGCGCCGATGCTGCCGAACAAGTCGCCTTCAACCGCGCGCGCAGACGGGATTTCGGCGGCGATGCGCTGACGCAGCAGCGGCACGCCGCTGGAACCGCCGGTAAAGAACACCGTGTCGATGCGCGAACGCGGCACGCCGGCGCGGTCCAGCATCGTGCCAACCGTTTCGCCAACGCGGTCCACCAGCGGTGCGATCGCCGCATCCAGCGCGCTGCGCGAGATCGTCGGATGTACCGGCGAACCGCCTTTCCGGTGCAGGCGCGCCAGATCGAGCACCACCTCCGGCACGTCAGAGAGTGCGATCTTCGCCTCTTCCACCTGCAAGGAAAGCCAGTGCCCCGCGCGCTCGCCGATCAGATTGAGCAGGAGTTCCAGCTTCTCGCGCTCGGCGCCGTCGCGGTACATATCCTGGAACTCGGTCCATGCCGCACGGGTGTAGCAGAAGTTGATCGTGTGCCAGGTCGCCAGATTGAAGAACGGCGTCGCCGGCAGTTCGGTGCCGTTCTTCTTCTTTGAGCGGAAGCCCAGCAAGGGCATGACCTGCGCCAGGTTGAACGCGCGATCCAGATCGGTGCCGCCGATATGCACACCGGCGTTGGCGAGCAAGTCCTCACGCCGGTCCTCCAGCTTCGCGCGTTCAGGTGAGAGCCGCACCAGCGAGAAGTCGGAAGTACCACCGCCGATATCCGCGATCAGTACCAACTCTTCGCGGTCGAGCGATTGTTCGTAGTGGAAGGCCGCGGCGATCGGCTCGTACTGGAAACTGACCTCACGAAAACCCACCGCATGTGCGATTTGCGCGAGCGTATCCTGCGCAAGCTGGTCGGCGGCGCTGTCGTCGTCGACAAAATGAACCGGGCGACCAAACACCGCCTGGTCGAAGCTGCGGCCGGCGGCCAGCTCGCCGCGGCGTTTGAGCTCAGCGATGAACTGCCGCAACAGATCGCGAAATGGCAGCAGCCGGCCCAACACCTCGGTATTGCCGTCCATCAGATTCGAGCCGAGCAGTGTCTTCAGCGCCCGCATCAGGCGCCCCTCGTAGCCGTCGAGGTATTCGGCCAGCGCGGCACGGCCGAAGCACACGCTGTCTTCATCCGCATTGAAGAACACTGCTGACGGCAGCGTCGGCTTGCCTTCCTCCAGAGTCAGTAAAGCGGGTGCGCCGGGGCGCAACCAGCCGACGGTGGAGTTCGAGGTGCCGAAGTCGATGCCGCAGGCGCGGGCCGCGTGGTCAAACATGGTGACGTCTATGCTGAAGGGGCGCGGATGCTACGCCAGCGCTGCAGTGAAGTCCAGCAAAGCGCCTACCAACGCGCTGACGCGCGTCAAACCTGAGCGCACAGCGCCGGGTGTAGCGTCACAGCCAAGAAGACTCACAAAGGAGGCAGCCATGACGACCCCGCAAGATCTGAGGACTCTCGCCCTGCTAGGCCACGCAGGCGCCGGCAAAACGACACTGATCGAATCAGTCCTCGTTTCCGCCGGCGCGATTCCGCAGGCAGGCAGCGTGGACCGCGGCACCACGGTCTGTGATTACGATCCACTCGAAAAGGAACATGGTCACTCCGCCAAACTGGCGGTCGCAAACTTCGAACGCGCCGGCACCTTGGTGCATCTGCTCGACACCCCCGGCTTCCCCGACTTCGCCGGCCAGGCGCTCGCGGCACTGGACGCCGCCGACACCGTAGCGACCGTCATCAACGCGCAGAACGGCATCGAAATCACAGCCCGCCGCGCGATGCTGTGGGCACAAACCCGCAAGCTCTGCCGCTTGGTCGTGGTTAACAAGATCGATGCCGAACGAGTGAACCTGCCAGCCCTGGTTGAAGAGCTGCAGGCTGCGTTCGGCCGGGAATGCCTGCCGATCAATTTGCCCGCGGATGGCGGCCGCCGCGTCGTCGATTGTTTCTTCAATCTCAGTGGCGACAGCACCGATTTCAGCTCAGTCGCTGATGCGCACCGCGCGCTGGTCGAGCAAGTTGTCGAAGTCGACGAGGCGCTGACCGAGCGCTACCTCGAAGGCGAGGAGATCGCCCCGGAAGCCCTGCATGACGCGTTTGAACGCGCACTGCGCGAAGACCATCTGGTGCCCGTGCTGTTCGTATCCGCCCGCACCGGCGCCGGCATCACTGAGTTGATCGATTTCATCGTTCGCCTCGCGCCCAGCCCGCTGGAAGGCAACCCGCCCCTGTTCGAGAAATGGCCGGGCGGCAACGCCGACGCAGCCGAACCGCTGGCGGTGAGTCACGACCCGAGCGACCACGCACTCGCTCATGTGTTCAAGGTCGAGGTGGACCCCTACATGGGTAAGATCGGCGTGGTCCGTGTGCTGCAGGGTACGCTCACGCCCGACACACAACTGTATGCCGGCGAAGCGCGCAAAGCGTTCCGCGTCGCCCACCTGTTCCGCATGCAGGGCAAGCAACTCACGCCGATTGACCGCGCGGGCCCCGGCGAAATCTGCGCGATCACGAAAATCGACGACATCACCTTCGACGCAGTGCTGCATGACGCGCCGGAAGACGCGGTGATCCACTTCCGCCCCTTGCCGATTCCCCATGCGGTGTATGGCCTCGCAGTACGCGTGAAACGCCGCGGCGACGAACAGAAGCTCGCCGAGATCCTGCATCGGCTCGCGGCGGAAGATCCGGGCCTGCACGTCGAACATGACCTGACAACGCATGAAGCGGTGATCCGTGGGCAAGGCGAACTGCATCTGAGCCGCATCCTTGAAAAGATGCGGGCCCAGTACAAGCTGGAAGTCGACAGCCACCCGCCAACGATTCCGTACCGCGAGACGATCACGCTCGCAGCAGAGGGGCATCATCGCCACAAAAAGCAGAGCGGCGGCGCCGGCCAGTTCGGCGAGGTCTACCTGAAGATCGCCCCACTCGCCCGCGGCGAAGGCTTCCGCTTTGTCGACGCGGTCAAGGGCGGCACGATTCCCGGCGTCTTCATCCCTGCGGTGGAAAAAGGTGTGCGCGAAGTGCTGGGCGGCGGTGCGATTGCAGGCTTCCCGGTACAGGACCTAGAAGTCACCGTGTATGACGGCAAGACCCACCCGGTGGACGGCAAGGAGGTCGCCTTCATCACGGCGGGCCGCAAGGCTTTCCTCGATGCAATTGGCAAGGCGCGCGGCATGGTGCTGGAGCCGATCGTAAACCTCGAAGTGACGGTGCCCGAAATGGCGATCGGCGACGTGAATGGCGAACTCGCACTGCGCCGTGGTCAGGTCACGCAGACCGGCACAGCTCGCGGCGGCATGGTGACGATCAACGCACGCGCGCCACTCGCCGAGCTGAACGACTTCCAGGGTCGCCTGAAGTCGATCACCGGCGGACAGGGCAGCTACACGCTTGAGATGGCCGACTACGAGCCCGCGCCACCCAACGTTCAGCAAGCGCTGAGCGCAGCCTTCAAACCGGTCGACGACGAGTAATCGACCCACGCGCCGCGACGCTGCCGAGCGCGTCGCGGCGCGAATTCACCTCGCTCGGGCAAAATGGACACATGTCCTCGCCCTCCCGCCCCATCGCGCTGGTGACCGGCGCCAACGGTTTCGTAGGCAGCGCGCTCGTTCCGCAACTCAAGGCTCGCGGCTACCGTGTGCGTGCAGCCCTTCGCCAAGCCCACCCAGGCGCATGGGACGAGTCAGTCGTCATCGGCGACCTGAACTCGCCCGTCGATTGGCGCGTTGCAGTGTCCGACGTCGACGCGATCTGGCACCTCGCGGCGCGCGTCCACGTCATGAACGAAACCGAACCGGATCCGCTTGCAGCGTTTCGCCGCGTGAATGTGGCACGCACCGCTGAACTGTGTAATGCGGCCGCTGCGGCCGGCGTGCGGCGTCTCGTCTACCTCAGTTCGATCAAGGTGAATGGCGAATCGAGTTCGCCTGAGCATCCCTTCCGCCCCGAAGACCCACCCGGTCCCGCCGATCCGTACGCGATTTCGAAGCTAGAGGCCGAGGCGGCCGTCCTCACATCGTGTGTTGACGCCGTCGTGCTGCGGCCACCGCTGGTCTATGGGCCCGGCGTCGGCGCCAACTTTGCGCGGCTGCTGGATGTCGTGCGAAAGGGCTACTGGTTGCCACTCGGTGCGATCGAAAATCGCCGCGATCTGGTGTTTGTCGGCAACCTGGCCGACGCCCTGTGCCTGCTGGGCGAACACCCGGACGCGGTGGGCAAGGTCTTCCTGATCAGCGACGGTGAGCCGCTCAGCACGCCGGCGCTGATCCGCGCCGTCGGTGACGCGCTGGGCAAGCGAGCACGCCTGATCCCGGTACCAGCGAAGCTGCTGCACGGGCTTTTGTCGCTGCTTGGCAAGGAGGCTGAAGCCGACCGTCTGCTTGGCTCGCTTGAGGTCGACATCAGCACGCTGACACATGGGCTTGGCTGGCGGCCGCGCTACTCACTTGCCACCGCACTGGCCGCGACGGTAGCTGGCGCCTGACCCTCAGCGCCCGTCGCCGCTAACCTCAAAGGCAAGTTCAAGCTCGAAAGATGCGCTGCGCAGGCTGGTCGGCAGCTCGACCCGCGCCGCGGCCTTCATCAGCGCGTCGCGCAGGCGAAGCTCCAACTCGCGGCTACCTCGTTCGCCGCTGAAACTCACCGCCAGCAAGCGACCGCCATCACCGAACACCAGACGCGCCTGCGCTGCAACACCTTCCGCATCCGCCGGCATGGAGAGCCCTGCAAGGCCGTTCGCCAGTGCGATACGCAAACCGCGCAAGGCTCCGGCATCCAGCCCTTGAGCTTCGGGCGTCAGCGGTGCTGAGTCCGGTTGAGGTTTGGGCGGATCAGGCAGGCGGGCGGTTCGTGCCTTGGCCGAAGCAGCTAACCGATCCCGTTCGGCTTGCTTGGGTGCGCGAACAGTGGGCCCGTCCTCCGCCTTGCTGACAATACGCGGCGTCGCAGCATCGCCGGTTGCACCCAAACCGGTCGCAACACCCTTCGGCACCAGTCGAACCCGCAGACTGCGCGCGCCTGCGTCGACGGTCGGAAACAAACCCAGCGCCGCGCCATGCACCAAGAGCGACAGCAATAACGCCCAACAAAACGGGCGGTCGTGGCGTATCGCGCAACGCAGCGAAGTAGTCATTGAAATCACACATGCAAGGCGTATGCTCTACGGGATTGTAGAGAGAGAGTCGCCGTGATCCTCGTTGAACGCGGCACGGTCGCGGGCAATTCGCGACGGCCGCTGATCCTCACGCTCGATGTGCATGGCCAGCCCTTCCGCTGGGTCAGCTGGCAGCATGCAGTGATCTACTACGCGCGCGATCAGGTCGCCTGGTCTGCTGGCGACAACGAATTCATGATCCAGGGCGGCATGCGACGCGACACCGGTCTGCGTTCAGTCATCACCGCCAACAGCATCACTGCGATCCGTGGCAAAGCGCTCAGCCAGCGCGCCCTGCAGCAAGTCCCCCCCCTCTCCAACCGCGAGCTTTTCCACCGCGACCGCCAGGTCTGCGGCTACTGCGGCACGCATCTGCCAGCGGGCAAGCTCACGCGCGACCATGTGCTGCCGGTATCACAAGGCGGCCGCGATATCTGGATGAACGTAGTCACTGCATGCAAATTCTCCCCACCAAAAACAATACTAGTTCGTCCGAGACCGGAGCCGACCGCACTAAACAGTGGAAGGACTGACCGGCTCCCAACCAGTAGTGGTTACGAGTTCGACCTACTAGTTCGGAGTGACCGACGTTCTGCTAAGCGTGCCCACATCCGGCTCGGAGCGCCCTTATGAAGCAGCTATTCTTGGCAATCGACAGTACGGGCTACCCTACCTGCTGGCTGTCTTGGCAAGAAGCGGTGACACAGGAGGTGCTTGGTAAGGTTTCATACGGTTTTGGCGACTTCGAATTCACCTTTCGGGGAGGCGGAAACCGTCGCACCGGTCAGAACTCGTCCGTTACGCTTAAGAGCATCCTTGTCCTAAACGGTCGGAACCGCGCAGCACGTCAGCATTCGGCCATCCCACTCAGTAATCAATCACTGTTCGAGCGTGATCGCTACACGTGTGCATACTGCGGGGCTGTTCAGCCGCGGGGCCTCACACGAGACCATATCGTGCCTATCTCACGCGGTGGTTCCGATTCTTGGCTTAACGTCTGCGCGGCGTGCCGGACGTGCAATACCCGCAAGGGTGCAAGGTTGCTGGAGGAATTGGGGTGGGAGCTGCTGTACCTACCGTATGCGCCAAACCATCATGAAGGTTTGTTGCTCCAGAATCGCCGCATCTTGTGCGACCAGATGGAGTTGCTCAAGCCGATGCTACCGAAACACTCACGATTGGTTACGTGAGATAAAGCCCGATAAGACCGTGGCCTGCGCGTTAACGCGCTGAATCCGACCCAATCCTTGGGCGGGCTTCCAGCGAGACGTCGTCGCCCTCCTTCACCGCCTCGAAGCACTCTACCGAACCCAATAGTCTGCGCGCCTATCACCGCCGGCAGTCGGGATCAGGCTGGCTTGCGGAGCAGGTCGACAACGTCGACGCCGAGCGCCGATGCAAGTGACACCAGGCTATCGAGCGATAGGTTGTTCTTGCAGCGCTCCACCTGACTCAAGTAGGTCCGATGAAAACCGGCCAACTCGGCGAGCTCTTCTTGGGAAAGGCCGGCCTCCGCGCGCATACGGCGCAGATTGTCAGCGACACGAGCTCTGGCTTCCTCACGTGCTTGCGTACTAATTGCCATAGCGGCGGAGCTTCCGGCAATTAGGTTGTTGCATCCACCGTATTTGCATCTCCCGTCTTTGCATCTACAATTCGCCGACGAGAGCCCTAACGTTTTCCCGATCTGCGGCCCCCTATGGTTGGCGCACGTCGGTGTGTCGCGACGCCTAATTAGAAAGCTGACCATGCAAGAAGAGTCCCTGGAGTATGTCCCGCAGTACATCAGGGAGGCGCTAGCGCGCCTAGGTACCGAAACGCATATCAGCATCGGAGCGGAGAGTTACCTAGTCCCCCGGCACCTCCTCCCGAACGAACTGGAATGGCGGACTTCGGTGCTAACGTGGTGCGTTGAACGCATCATTCATGCCGTTTCAGGATCGCCTAACCCAGAGACACTCCTCCAAAGCGCCAGCCATGAGGTCCGCTGCATAGCTGGACTAAACGACCATGAACTGAACGCGGTGACCGAGATTGTTAAACGGCGGCTTGCGGCAGAGGTGGGAGAAACAGCGAATGCGCAATCGGTCCGGAGCCCCTTACTCCGTCTTCGTGCATTGGCCAGCCTCCACTACGAGGATGCGTGGCGAGATCTGACCCAGCGATACAAGGCAATGCTGACGCAAGAAGGTGCGCCTCACCCATATACCTTCAATTGCTAACGCGTCCTGCCAAGCGGAGCTTCTTTTTAACCTAGCTCCAAGCCGCTGGCAGCATCCCGAGCGCTGCGCCATGCAGAAACGATCCGAGACTTGGTAACGACGATCTGCACCATTCGTCGTCAGGACACTCAGAACGTGCGCCCCTCTTGGAAGGGGCCAGCGTTCGACGAAACGCATCGCCTTGCCCTGCGCCCCACCGATCTAGGCACTTTCCCGTGGCCCCTCAAACTGGACGGCAGTGATGGATAAGCACTCCAAGCTGTGGCGCTTAGTAGCGGCCAGGCCTTACCCGCGTATTCACGTGGTCTCAGACCTGCACCTTGAAACCGGCCCCTACGTGTTAGCGCCGGCCGAAAACTGACCATCTGGGAGAGTGGATTCCGGTCGAATAT
>CAMFLH010000040.1 GCA_945957295.1 uncultured Uliginosibacterium sp. | reverse complement strand
TCTTTTGGCGAAGCAAAAGAAGTAACACGCCCGCCGGGGGCGGGACCCCGGCCAATGCACGGTTCAATCGCAGCAAGCGACAAGCCACGCGCACGGCGCCGCAAAGCACCGCTCAATCCACACAACATCGCACAGCGGCGTGCGCCTTCGCAGCCCGCGCCGGTAGCGCTACGCTTGCCTCATCAACAGCGAGGGCAACGCAAATGGTCGACAACACCAAGCAACCCCGTAACTGGTTCGAGCAAGGCGGCGAAGCCTATGCGCGCTTTCGCCCCGAGTACCCAGCCGAACTCGCGGAGTTCCTCGCATCCGTATCCCCGGGCAGGACGCTCGCCGTCGACGTGGGCTGCGGCAATGGCCAGTTGACGGGCCTGCTGGCCCACGACTTCGACAAGGTACAGGGGCTGGACCCGAGCGCGGCGCAGCTTGCCCATGCCGCGCCACATCCGCGTGTGGAATACGGGTGCGCCCCGGCCGAGCACTTGCCGGTCGCAGACCACAGCACAGATCTGGTCACCGCGGCGCAGGCCGCCCATTGGTTCGACTTGCTGCGCTTCTACGACGAGGTGCGGCGCATTGCCGCACCGCAGGGCGTTTTGGCGCTCGTGAGCTACGGTGTGTTGCAGTTGGACGAGGCTCTCGACGCACGCTTCGCGCGTTTCTACTGGCAGGAGATCGGCCCCTACTGGCCCGCGGAGCGAAAGCAGGTCGACAGCGGCTACGCGGACTTGCCGTTTCCATTTGAAGCGCTTGCATCGCCAACGCTGTTGATCAGCAAAGCGTGGACGCTGGAAGCGCTGCTGGGCTACATCTCGACCTGGTCAGCTGTTCGCAGCCTGCGCGAGGCGGGCCGCGATGACATCCTGCACGGCTTTGCGGCAGAGCTCGCGCTGTTGTGGGGCGAGCCGGGATTGCGGCGCGTGGTGCGCTGGCCGATCAACATGAGGGTGGGGAAGATCTAGGCGGTCGTCGCCAACCGCACCGGATTGATTGCGCGTCCCGCGGAGAGCGAGCCGCGGGGGCGGGCACGCAGCCAACGCACCCAGCGTCGGCCGCAGCGCCCGCTCAGCGCGCTCAAATGCTCTTGAGCAACTCCTCGCGCTTCTTCTCGTACTCGGCATCCGAAATCAGCCCCTTGTCGTGCAGGCGCTTGAGCAGTTCGAAGCGTTCTTCCTGCGCCTTGATCGCCGGGCTGGCGCCGCCGGATTGCGTGCCGACCACGGCGGCCGCTGCGGCAGGTGCTGCGCTGGCGGCGGCCGGTTTGGCCTGCGCGACGAGCGGCACACGCACCCAGTCGCTGCGCACGAGGGTGACGCCTGCCTGCGGGGCGGCGACGAGGGCAACGGCCTTTTCGGCTTCGGCGCGCAAGCCGTGGTTGAAGGTCACCGTGAGCTGGCTGCCTTGTTGGGTGCGCACTTCGTTCATCACATCGCGGCCAGCTTCACCGACCAGCAGGTTGAGCGCACCGTCGGCGAAGAAGGCGCGACCGGCGGCCGTGAGCGTGCGGGTGTAGCCGCGCTCTTTCTTCGGGCCGGTCGACACGAAGAGTACGTCTTGCGTGCCGTTCGCCACGCCCAGCGCTGCGGCGAGCGCCATCTGCACGCGCTTGATCTCTTCCGCCGAGAAGAGCGGCAGCACCTCGCCACGCGGCGAGCGGTACTGCACTTTCGCCAGCGCGGCGGCGAGTTCGGCTTCGCCGATTTCCACCGGCTGCTGGTTCGGCGCGTTGTCGGGCGGGCCGCCGCGCTGGCTGAGTTCGACGCGGTCGATCTGGTTCCAGTACAGCGCCCCTTGCGGTGCGGCACGCCAGGCTTTGACCTTGGCGGGCGTGAGATCGAACAGGCTGGTCAGCGCGTCGGCGTGCGCCGGGCCGGCGAGCAGGCCGAGCGCGAGGGCAGATACGCTCACGAGGGTGCGGAATCTTGGGGACATACCTGACATCCTTTCAGGTCAGCGGCCGAGCCAGGCCAATGTGCTGCGCGCCGGTGCGCACTGCGATCGCAGCAGCAATCAAACCATGCCTGGCGGCCAAACGCCAAAAGCGGGGCACGCCGATCCGGCGCCCCCGCGGGTATTGCTCGACCGCGCACACCCGCCTTGTGGGCGGATGTGCGCGACGGGTGATCACCACCAGGCTTCAGCTTGAACGCCGATCGTGCTGCCGCTGGTCTGCGTAATGTCGCGACCGACGCTCTGTGCTTCCGAGCTCCAGCGGTACGGGTTGGTCACGCTGTCGCTCCACGAGGTGTAGTTCCAGTAGAGGCGGAAGGTCGGGCGCGACCACGGGTCGTTGCCGGCGCTCAGCGCGAGGGTCGGCGTGATCTTCCACATCGACTGGCTTTCGCCCTGCGACGGCGAGACGTGGTTGTAGCCACCTTCAACCAACCAACGGAACGGGCCGGAGAGCTGGCCATCGAGGCGGGCGCCGATTGCGTACTCGGTGCTGTCGATGCCGTTGTTCTTGGCCGAGTTCTTGCGGTAACGGGCGATCGCGTCCCAACCCATCTTGGCGCCAGTGACGAAGCCCGATTGCTGGATCGTGATGTCGAACACGTCCTTGTCGTTCTCGTAGCTGGTGTAGCCGATACCGATCAGGTTCGAACCACCGAGCACGCCGTTGAGGTTGTGATACACGGCGAAGTGGGTGGTGGCGTTGGCTTCCGGCGCCGTGGTGACCGGCGTGGTGGAGTGGTCGTCGCGGTTCGAATCCTTGCGGTAGTGGCCGTAGAACGACAGCGAGCCTTCCGGCATGGTCTTCACGTCAGTGAAACGCGCCGAGATCGTGTTGCCGGACAGGGTCGCGAAACGGTCGGTCGAGGCGTTGCCGTAGATGTCGCCATGCCACGCAACCGAGAACTTGCCGACACCGAAGTTCATGTCTTCGATACCGACGCCGTCGCCGTCCAGGTTTTCCAGGAACTCATCGTTGATACCGGTTTGCAGGCGCTGGTAGTAGCGCTTGCCGCCCCAGATACGGCCGTTGAGCAGTTGCGGCACGTTCTCGCCGAACAGGTAGATCTGGCCGAACTCGGTCTTCAGCGTGCTGCTGCCGCCGACTTCGCCCCAGCGCTGGTAGGTCTTCGGCATCACCGTGACACCCCAGGCCGACTTGTCGCTCGGCGAGGCGATACGGCCGGTGAACGTGGGCTCGATCACCGTGTCGCATTCGTTACCGAGACGGAACGGGTTGATCGACCCGAGGCCGTAGCAGGCGCCCTTGCCGCCGTCGGCGTTGATCCCCATGCCGGCGCGCATGTAGCCGTGGAACTCCAGCGCCTCGGCGCAGAAGGCCACGCTGCTGAAGCTGGCAAGTGCCAGCGCAAACGTGCTGCCTACAACGATGTGCTTCATCTCCTACTCCTCCTTGGTTGGGCGCCTTGGAATGCGCCCTGGTCGTCGTGCGGGGCGTTACAGCCCCTTAATGAAATCGTTTTCATTGCCCTGCTGTGAACAAGCGCAATGAACAGAACCTTCCCGCCGCCAGAAAAAGGGCGGTGGGAGGCAGCCAGGAGGCCACCTCCCAACCGAAGCCACCGGAGGTGGCGGGAGGTGAACCCGGTGTCGCCCCGGCTGCGCCGGGTGTGCTGGGCTGGGCATGCTCAGGCCTGTGCGGCAATCGCACGCCCGTCGGGGCGGAACAGATGACAGGCGCCGGCCTGCGGACGCAGGCCGATCGCTTCGCCGGCGCGCAACGCAGTGCGGCCGCCTTGTGTCTTGATGGTGACGATCTGGTCGGCACCGTCGATCGCGGCGTAGACGATGGTCGAGTCGCCAAGGTGTTCGAGCAGATCGACGCGCGCCGCGATGCCGTCGCCGGCCCGCGTCAGCTCCAGATGCTCAGGCCGCACGCCGAGTGTCAGCGCGCTACCAGCATCCGCTGCAACGCTGCGCGGCAGTTCGAAGCCGGAGGCACAGCCGACTTTCAGCGCAATGCTGTCGGCGCGCCGCTCGGTGACCGCGCACTGGATGAAGTTCATCTTCGGGCTGCCGAGGAAGCCGCCGACGAACTGGTTTGCCGGTTCCTGGTACAGATCGAGCGGGCGGCCGACCTGTTCGATCACGCCGTGGTTGAACACCGCGATGCGGGTGCCCAGCGTCATCGCTTCGACCTGGTCGTGGGTCACGTAGATCATCGTGGTGCCGAGTTCTTCGTGCAGCTTCGAGAGCTCGATACGCATCTGCACACGCAGCGCAGCGTCGAGGTTCGACAGCGGCTCATCGAACAGGAAGACCTTGGGCTTGCGCACGATCGCGCGGCCAATCGCGACACGCTGGCGCTGGCCGCCCGAGAGTGCCTTGGGCTTGCGATCGAGCAGATGCGTGATCTGCAGGATCTCGGCGGCGCGGCCCACGGCAACGTCAACCTCAGCCTTGGGCTTGCCGGCGAGCTTGAGCGCGAAGCCCATGTTTTCGCCGACCGACATGTGCGGATACAGCGCGTAGCTCTGGAACACCATCGCGATGCCGCGCTCGGAAGGCTGCACATCGTTGGCGCGCTTGCCGTCAATCAGCAGGTCGCCGCCGGTGATGTCTTCCAGGCCGGCGATCATGCGCAGCAGCGTGGATTTGCCGCAGCCGGAGGGGCCGACGAAGACCATGAATTCGCCGTCAGCGACATCGAGGTTGATGCCCTTGATGACTTGCGGGCCCGATTCGTAGGTCTTCTCGATGTTGCGCAGATGCAGGGTGGCCATGTGCTTACTCCAATCCGGTAACGGCGCGCTGCGCCGTGATGTAGCCGCGATACCAGTGGGCGCTGTCCTTGAGCACCCGGCGCTGGGTCGCGTAGTCGACGTAGACGAGCCCGAAACGCTTGGCGTAACCGGAGTTCCACTCGAAGTTGTCGAGCAGGCTCCAGGCGAAGTAGCCGCGCAGATCCACGCCTTGCGCGATCGCGGCGGCGGCGGCTTCGAGGTGCCAGCGCAGGTAATTCACGCGGCCGCTGTCATGCACCGCATCGCCTTCGAGCGTGTCGGCCGTGGCGGCGCCGTTCTCGGTGATGTAGAGCGGCGGCGGGTTATAAGCGCGGGCGAGGCGGACCAGATGTTCGGTGAGCCCTTCGGGGTACACCTCCCAGTCCATGTCGGTGAAGCCGCGGTCGCCCGGCGGCTGCACCCGGCCATCGCCGCTGCAGTAGCTGCGCATGTAGTAGTTGAGGCCGAGGAAGTCCATCGGCTCACCGATGATCGCCATGTCGCCCGGTTCGGGCTGCGGCGCGTCGGCACCGAGGTAGGCAACCACATCCGCCGGGTAGGCGCCGCGGAACAGCGGGTCCATGTACCAGCGGGTGGACAGGCCATCGGCGATGCGCGCGGCACGGCGGTCGGCTTCGCTGTCGGGGTTGGCCGGGTAGGCTGGGCTCTGGTTCAGCACGATGCCCAGTTGCGCCTTACAGCCGGCGGCACGCATCGCGCGCAGCGCCATGCCGTGCGACAGCAACAGGTGGTGCGACACGAGGAAGGCCGCCGCACGGTCGCGCAGGCCCGGTGCGAACTGGCCGGTCTCGTGCCCCAGCGTGGCGGTGCACCAGGGTTCGTTGTGCGTTGCAATCGTTTTCACGCGCGATCCGAAACGCCGCGCAAATTCCGCTGCGTACTCCGCAAAACGCGCACAGGTCTCGCGGTTGCGCCAGCCGCCGGCATCTTCGAGCGGCTGCGGCAGATCCCAGTGGTACAGGGTGGCGTGGGCGGCGATGCCGGCTTCGTCCAGCGCGTCGAGCACGCGGGCGTAAAAATCCCAGCCCGCCTCGTTCCATGCGCCACTGCCGGTGGGCTGCACCCGCGGCCAGGCGCAGGAGAAGCGGTAGTCGGTGACGCCCATTTCGCGCATCAGCGCGATGTCTTCGCGATAGCGGTAGTAGTGCTCGCAGGCAACGTCGCCGGTGTCGCCACCGTCTGTCTTGCCTGGCGTGTGGGAGAAGGTGTCCCAGATCGACGGTCCGCGACCGTCAACCTGGGTGGCGCCTTCGATCTGGTAGGCGCTTGTGGCGACCCCCCAGGCGAAGTCGGCCGGAAACAGGTGCTTCATCTTGGGCTCCGGAATGATGTTTTTTGTGGTCTTCATTACGCGCAGTTCGTTGTTTTCTTCAGCCCTTGACCGCACCTGATGTCAGCCCTTCGATCAAGCGCCGCGAGGCGATGACGAACAGCACCATCAGTGGCAGCACGGCAATCGCCGAGCCTGCCGAAATCGCACCCCACGGCACTTGGCCGGTGCCTTGCAGCGCACGCAGCGCCAGCGGCACGGTGAACATATCCATGTCACGCATGATCACGAGCGGGCCGGCAAAGTTGTTCCAGGCGCCGATGAAGGTGATCAGGCCGAGCGAGCCGAGTGCCGGCGTCACCAGCGGCAGCACGATGCGCCAGAAGATGCCGAACTCGCTGCAGCCGTCGATGCGCGCGGCTTCCACCAGTTCCTTCGGGATCGCGGTACCGATGAACTGGCGCATCATGAAGATGCCGAACGCGCCGCAGGCTCCCGGCACAATCAGCGCCTTGGCCTCGTTCATCCAGCCGATCGCGCTCATGATCAGCACGGTCGGGATCATGAAGATGAAGGCAGGCAGCATCATCGTGGCCATGATCACGGCGAACAGCGACTCGCGAAACTTGAAGTGGTACATCGCGAAGGCATAGCCGGCGAGCGAACAGAAGAACAGGTTCAGCACGGTGACCGAGAACGCGATGAAGAAGCTCAGGCCGAGGTTGCGCCAGAAGAAGGGCAGCTTCTCGATCAGCAGGCGCACGTTGTCGAGGAACGCGCTGCCAAACCACAGCGGCGGCGGCACCGACAGGATCTCGGTGTTCGTGTGGGTGGCAAACACGAACATGAACCAGAACGGGGCGAGCATGATCACGCCACCGAGTGCCACGATCCCATAGGCGAGCCAGCGGCTGGGGCTCACGCGCTTTCTGACGGCAGCCATGGCCTCAGTCCTTCTGTGCAAAAAACTTGTTGTTGGCCCAGGTCATCAGGCCAATGATCAGGAACAGGATCCAGGCGACCGCACTGGCGGTGCCGAAGTCGCTGTCGACGAAGGCGGTGTTGTACATGTGCATCGCAGCGGTCTTGCCAGCCTGGTTGATGCCACCGGTACCGCCGGTGATGATGAACGGCTCTTCGAACAGCTGCAGGTTGCCGATGATCGTCAGCGTCACCGCGAAGAACATCATCGGGCGCAGCAGCGGCACCGTGATGTGCCAGAACTGCTGGCGTGACGTGGCACCGTCGATGGTGGCCGCTTCGTACAGGTCACGCGGAATCGTCTGCAGGGCCGAGAGGTAGAGCACCGTGTTCCAGCCGACGTAACGCCAGAACACCAGCGAGGAAATCATCCACTTCGTGTATTGCGGCTGAGCCCAGTCCACATTGCTGGTGGGGAACAGCCAGGCGAGCGGGTGCATGCCGGCAATGCTCAGATTGCCGATGCTCGTGAGCGCCATGTTGATGACGCCGTAGTCACGCGAGAACAGCGAATTCCAAACCAGCGCAATCGCCACCGTCGAGGTGATGAAAGGCAGGAAGTACACGCCGACCACCGTATTGCGATGCTTGCGCAGATAGGTGTGGGCGAAATAGGCCAACGGGATCGCGACGAGGTGCTGCGGCAGGCCCGACACGATGGCGATCCAGAAGGTGTTGTAGAGCGACTTCTGGAACCAGTCGTCTTCCAGCACGAACTTGAAGTTCTCGATGCCCACCCATTCCATGCCCTGCAGGCCGGTGGACGGGTCCCAGGTCTGGAACGCGAGCCACATCGAAAACAGCAGCGGGAACAGGCCAAAGACCAGGAACAGGATGAAGAAGGGCGAAATGAACAGGTACGGCGCCCATTCCCACGCCTGCAACTTGCGGCGGCGCCGCGGCGGCGAAACGGCCAGCTCGCTGGCGGCAGGGCTGTCGGAACTCGTGACGGACATCATGCAACTCCAGTATTTCGGGGGGCCGGAACAGGCGGCGGGGGTTCGGGGGGTGCCTGTTCCGGCGGGCTAGTGCTTACTTCTTGCGACGAACGCGCTTCTCGATCTGGGTCTGCGCATCGGCAAGGGCGGTCTTGATGTCCTTGTTCTGCTCAAGCACCTTGTCCAGCTCGGCGTTGACGATGTCCTGCGCGGTGCCGTCGAACTTGTCGACCGCCACGGCCGGGATCTTGTCCGCAGCAACCTTCCACAGCTGACGTGCCTTCTGGCCGCCGAGGAACTCGATCGGCTGATCGAGGAAGGGGTCGTTCTGCGCTTCAACCAAGGCCGGGAACGCGTCGAGCTTGCGGAAAGCCTCGATCTGCATTTCCTTGTTGAGCGTCATGAACTTGATGAACTCCCAGGCTTCCTTCTTGTTCGCGGCCGCCTTCGGGATCGCGTAGAACGAACCGCCCCAGGATGCGAAGCCACCGTTCGGCAGCTGGGCCGAGCGCCAGTTGCCCTTGGTGTTCGGGGCCAGCCATTGTGCGAAGTGACCGGCAAGCCAGGCACCCATCATCTGGGTCGCGACCTGGTTACGCTTGAAGCCTTCCGACCATTCCGGCGACCACGCAGCGATCTTCGCATCGATGCCGGCGGTACGCGCGGCCTTCGCCAGCGCGAATGCCTTCTCGAAGCGCGGCGAATTGACCAGCACCTTGCCCTTGCTGTCGAAGTAGATGCCCTCGCCGTCCTTCAGGCCGGTGCGGATGTAGATGTCCTTCAGGTCCACCGCGTTCGAAAGCAGGTAAGCACCGGACGATGCCTTGAGCTTCTTGCCGCTTTCGAGGAAGGAATCCCAGCTCTTCGTCAGGTCGGCTTCGCTGATGCCGGCCTTCTCAAGCAGATCCTTGCGGTAGAACAGCGCACCCGGGCCGATGTCAGCCGGCATGGCGGCCACGTTGCCCACGCCACCCATCGCTTGCGGGAAGGTGAACTTGGCGAACTTGGTGCGGTACTGCGCGGCGTTGTACGGTGCCTTGCTCAGATCTTCCAGGCCGCCGGACTCGGCGAACTTGCCGATGAAACCGACTTCAACCGCCATCACGTCCGGCAGGTTGGTGCCGGTGGCCAGCGCGGTCGTCATTGCGTTGTGGTGATCGCCGAAGGCCAGGCTCACCAGCTTGATCTCGACGTCCGGGCGCGCCTTCTTGTACAGCGGAATCGCCGCCTTGACCGCTTCGTCAAAGCTCGGGAACGACGCGACGGTTACGGTGGTGGCAGCCTGGGCGCAAGCAAAGGCCAAGCCGAAGCTCAGCCCGAATGCGATGCGCGTCAGTCGGTGGGTGACAGTCATCCTCTTCTCCTCTGGTGTGCCGGGCGCGAGTCTGTCACGCCCGATTGATCTTGCCCGCTTCACGTCTTTTTCTGAAAACGTTTTCACGCGACGGGCACATTGAAAAGCAATTCCCGGATGAAGTCAACGGCTTGACGCAAATTGCTGATCTCGGCGCAACGTTCGGCAAATTAAGGGGATAGCGAAGCCCACTCGCACCATTCAAGTGCCGCGTGTTCTAGAATCACGGACAACCCAGCGCTGCAATGCCATGAAAACGACTGCCAAGCCAAGTATTCGCAAGAAGGACCCGTCCATGCCCTCCGGCGCCACCTTGATCGAGGTGGCCGAGGCGGCGGGGGTCTCCGCCAGTACGGTGTCGCGCATCCTCAACGGCACCGCGCGCGTTTCGGCCGACAAGCGCAAGGCCGTCGAAAAGGCGATCGTCGATCTGAATTTCACACCCAACGTGCTGGCGCAAAGCCTCAAACGCGGGCAGTCGATGACGATCGGCGTGATCACGCAGGCCGTCGACAGCCCGTTCTTTACCGAAACCCTCAAGGGCATCGAAGACGGCATTACCGGAAGCGGCTTCGCGGCGCTGATCGTCAGCGGCCACTGGAATCCGGACGAAGAAGCCGAACGCGTCGGCCTGCTGATGGCGCGCAAGGTCGACGGCATCATCATCGTCAGCGGCAACATCCCCGACGAGCAGATCGTGCGTTTCTCCGAGCATGTGCCGATGGTGGCGACCGGCCACGGCTGCGAATCGGACCGCCTGCGCGCGATTCGCGTCGACAACGTGTGGGGCGGCTACCGGGCAACGAAGCACCTGATCGAGCTGGGCCACCGCCAGATCGCCCACATCGCGGGTATTCCCACCCTCACCGACGCCACCGACCGCCTGACCGGCTACAAGCAGGCGCTCGAAGAGGCCGGCATTCCCTACAACGACGCGCTGGTGGTGCAGGGCGACTTCCGCGAATCGGGCGGCCTGCTGTGCGCCAACCAGCTGCTCGACCGCGGCGTGCCCTTCACTGCGCTGTTCGCCGCCAACGACCAGACCGCCTACGGCGCGCGGCTCGCCTTCTTCCGCCGCGGCATCCGCGTGCCCGACGACATCTCGCTGATCGGTTTCGACGATCTGCCGGGCAGCCCCTACACCACGCCGCCGCTGACGACGATCCGCCAGCCGGTTTACGAAATCGGTCGCATGGCGGCCGCCGCAATGCTCGCGCTGATCGGCAACAAGCCCTTCAAGATCGAGCCGCCACAGCTTGAGCTGACGATTCGCGAGACGACCCGACGTCTGCGCTGAGCCAGCGCCCACCGATCATCGGCCAGACGACGGTCTGGCCGCGCAACCTGTGCTCAGATTCGCGCCATCATGCCGACGAGCGCCACCATGTCATCGACCAGCGACCCAAGTGCCGGCCTTCGCATCCGCCCGGCCAAGCCGCGCGACGCCACACGCATCGCCGCACTCGGCATCCAGGTGTGGCTTCACACCTACGCCACCAGTGGCGTATCCGGCGTGGTGGCGGACTATGTGCTGCAGGAGTTTTCCGAAGGGCGTCTGGTCGAGAAGATCGCAGACCCGCTACGCCTGGTGCTGATCGCCGAAGACGCCGACCATCTGCTCGGCTACGCGGTGCTCCACTTCGCCGCGCCGCAGGCGGATCTGCGCACCGAACTGGAAACGCTTTATGTGCAGGCCCACTCGCTGGGCCAGGGCATCGGCCATGCGCTGCTCGCCGAAGCACGCTCCGCTGCGGCACGCGGCAATGGCAGCAGCGCCATCTGGCTAACTGTGAACGCACGCAACGCGCGCGCAATCGCCTTCTACCAACGCCAGGGCTTCAGCGAAATCGGCGAAACCGACTTCATGCTGGGCGGCACACCGCACCGCAATCTGGTGATGGTGGTGCGGCCGGACTGAAGCCCGGCCGACGTGCTCAAAACCCGCCCTGCACCTTCACCGCGCGGGCGCGATGCAGATAGTCGTTGTAGGCCGGTATCGCAATCGCCGCGACGATGCCGATCACGAACACCGCAAGCAGCGCAACGACCGCGAAGGTGCCTGCCTTGCCGTTGGGCGGCGGTTTCGGACCGAAACGGTTGCTGCCACGGCTACCCGGAATCAGCAGGAAGGCAAGATTCGCGAGCGGCACGAAGGCAAGCAGTGCCAACCAGCCACTCTGGTCAAAATCGTGGCTGCGCTGTATCGCCAGGATCGCGTGGAAGATCAGGAAGCCTGCATAACCCAACACGATCAGGATGCCACCGAGCATCGGCATCCCCATCGCAGCGGACAGGAAGCCGGCCAGCGCACCGATCATCGCAACCAGCAAGGTCGCGCCGATGCCGTAGGCCAGGTAGCGCACACGGCCGATGCGGCCGCGGGGGGAGAAAGGCCGCACCACGCCGACCGCGTCGTCAGCGGCAGGTGCATCGATCACCGCCGCCTGCGGCGGGGCATAGGGGTTCGCAACAGCGGATACAGCAGTGTTCGACTCAGCGCTCATGCGCACGGCTCCATCGGCGGGGGAGCCGCAATCATAACGGGGGCCGCTCGATAGCGCGGCCGCACCGCGCTTACACCTCAGCCCACATTCGCAACAGGTTGTGATACGTGCCGGTCAGCTTCACCAGTTCGCCCACATCGCCGAGTTGCTGACGCAGTTGCGTGATTGCGAGATCCATGTCGAACAGCAGCGCGCGCCGGCTGTCCTCACGCACCATGCTTTGCAGCCACATGAAGCAGGCGACGCGCTCGCCGCGTGTGACCGGCTCGACGCGATGCAGGCTGGTCGAGGGGTAGAGCACCAGGCTACCCGCCGCGAGCTTCACTTCATGCTCGCCGTAGGTGTCTTCGATCACCAGCTCGCCACCGTCGTAGCTCGCGGGGTCGGCGAGGAACAGCGTGGCCGACACGTCGGTTCGCACCGGGCGCCCGCCGCCACCGGGCAGGCGACGCACCGCATTGTCGACATGCGCACCGAAGTGCTCGCCACCAGCGTAGCGGTTGAACAGCGGCGGATACACCTGCGCCGGCAGCGCGGCCGAGAAGAACATCGCGTTGCGCGACAGCGCCGCCAGCACGATCTCGCGCGCCTCGGCGATCGCCGGCGAGGATTCCGGCAGTTGGCGGTTACGTTTGACCTGCGCGCTCTGGCTGCCTGCGGTGACGCGGCCATCCGCCCAATCGGCGGCGTCGAGGAGCTGCCGCAGGCGAGCAAGTTCGTCGGCGTCGAGTACGGAGGGGACTTCAATCAGCATGGCAGCTCCAGCGGTTTTAAAAGGCCGCCACGTCATCGTGGCGGCCTGCAGGGTCAGAACGATACTTCGGCCGTGAGCGAGCCGGAACGCCCGACGCCGGGTACTACATGGCCACGGTAGAGGCCGTCGTAGTACAGCTTATCGAGCAGGTTATCGAGGTTCACGCGCAGCGTGTAGTTACGCAGCGTGTATTGCGCCATCGCATCCCAGCGCGCATAACCCGGCGCCCGGTTTGTGTAGTTCTCGGGCGGTGTGCGGCCGCTGACGCCCTGCACACCGGTGCCGACCTTCCATTGGCCCAGTGCGTAGGTGGTCCACAGGCTGCCGGAGTGCTTCGGCGTGTTGCCCGGCACATTGCCCACCTGCGATGCGGTGCCGGCATCGATCTTCGCCAGCATGAAGGCGTAGTTCGCGAACACCTCCCAGCCGTCGACGATGCGGCCAGCCACCGATAGTTCGATGCCGTTGGTGTGGCGCTTGCCGGAGAGCAGGTAGTTGGTCTGGCTCGCCGACTCCACATCGGTATTGCGCTCGTGGTACTTCTCGGTGCGGAACAGCGCGGTGGCGATCGACGCATTGCCGTCGAAGAGATCCCACTTCGCGCCCAGTTCGATGTTGCGGCTCTCTTCCGGCGGCGTGTTGGCGCCGCGCGCATCGAACTGATACAGATCGCCCGAGGTCGCGAACGCGGTGCCGTAGCTCAGGTAGTACGAGGCCACATCGTTTGGCTGGTAGATCAGGCCGGTGCGGTAGCTCCATTCACGGTCGCTGCGCTCGTAGATCGGGTTCGGGTCGGCTGCAGTCGGCGTGCGCTCATAGCGGCCGCTGAAGTTGTCCCAACGCACGCCGAACAGCGCTTTCCAGTGCGGCACGAACTCGACCAGATCCTGGCCGTAGATTGCGAAGCTCTCGGCATCAAAACTGTTGAAGTTGTTGCGCACACGCGTATCGGCCACGGTCGCGCCGCTGTTCGGGTTACCGATCGTGGCACCCGGCTTCGCGAGCGTACCGGCATAGCCCCAGCGCTCGTCAGATTCGCGGCCGATCTCGATACCGCTCGCGATCTGGTGCGTCATGCCGAACCAGTTCTGCTCGGTCGTGTAGTCGGACTGGATGAAGCGCTGCTGGTAATCGCCCCCGCGTGTCTGGTTGCCACGCGATACCGGCGTCGCATCGGTCACCGGTGAAGTCAGCGGCCACTGCCCTGCGCCGGTACCGCTGTTCACGCCGGCCGTGCTGGCCCACAGATCGCGCTTGTATTCGCCGTAGCGCGCGGAGGTCTTGATCTGACTCTTCGCATCGAAGCGATGCGTCCAGCTGAAGGTGCCAACGTCGGCCGAATCGCGCTGGTAATCCTGGTCGAGGCCGTACCACTTGTCCGCTGCCTCATCCACCGGGCGGTTGTTGCGCCAGCGGAAGCCATAGTCCGGGTTGTCGTTGTAGTCGAGGTGGTAGTAGGCAAGGTTGAATTCGTCCGCGGTGCCGATCCCCCAGCGCACGCTCGGCGCCACGCCGATGCGGTTGGTTTCCGGCCCTTCGCGGCCCGGTTCGCCGGTGGTGTACATCGCATTCACGCGCACCGCGGCCTCATCGCCGATGCGTTGGTTCACATCCGCGGTGATGCGTTGATAGTTGTCGAACCCCAGCGTGCCCGACAGCCGCGTCTGGTCCATCAGATAGGCCTGCTTGCTGACCTGGTTGATGACGCCGCCGGTGGTGCCGCGGCCGAACAGCATCGAAGCGCCGCCCTTGAGCACCTCGACGCGATCGTTGTTGAAAAGGTCGCGGTTGTACTGGCCGACATCCTTCATGCCATCGATGTAGATGTCATTCACCGCCGAGAAGCCGCGGATGTTCATGTTGTCGCCGATGCGGCCGCCCTCGCCGGCGTTAAAGGTGATGCCGGCGACGTTCGACAGCGCCTCGCGCATCGTGTCCTGCCCGCGATCGCGGGTCAGCTGTTCCGGCACCGCGGTGTAGGTGTTCGGAATGTCGCGCGGCAACTGCTTCGATTTGCCGATCGTCGTCGCGCCCGGCTGGTAGGTCTGGCGTGGTGCATCCTGCACTTCGCGCGTGGCCTCGACCGGCACTTCCTTCAGCGTGCTCTCGGCCGCTTCGTTGCTGCTCTGCGCGTGAGCGCCCTGCGCAGCGAGCAAGCTCGCTGCGATCAGTGACGCAACCGGTTTCTTTCGACTCTTGATGCTCACAGGTGACTCCGTGGGGTTGGGGTGGCGCTTCCGCACTTAGCGGCGGATTGCGTCGGGTTTCGTGACGAACTGGATGCGGGTCAGCCCCGCCTGCGCCGCGTCGGCGATCAGCTTGGCGACGTCGCCGTAAGGCACGGTTTCATCCGCCAGCAGCTGGATCTCGCTGTCTGGCTTGTCGCGGCCGAGCGTCGTCAGCCGCTCTGCAAGCGCCTCGCGGGTGATCGGCTCGCCGTTCCAATGCGGCTGGCGTGCGGCATCGATCGCGATGCGCAGCGGGTCCGGCGGGGTCTGCATCGGTGCTGCGCTGGCACGCGGCAGTTGCAGCTTTACCGCCTGCGATACCGAGGCGGTGACCATGAAGATCACCAGCAGCACCAGCATCACGTCGATCAGCGGCACCATGTTGATTTCGGCGCGCGGCGCGCCGACGTCGGATTCAAAGCTCCCGAAGGCCATGGCGGGCGACCTCAGGCCACCTGGCCGCGCGTACGCGCCGCCAGACTCATCACGCGCTCGCCGGTCTGGCGTGCATCCTGGCTGCCGAGATCGGTCTTCACGCCGGTCGACAGGAAGGCGAACACGTCGTACGCAAACGCGTTGAGCTGCGACAGCGTCTTCGCGTTCTCACGCGCGATCAGGTTGTAAGCCAGCGCCGCCGGAATCGCGACCGCCAGACCCACACCGGTCATGATCAGCGCCTCGCCGACCGGGCCGGCGACAGCCTCCAGCGTGTTGGTGCCGGCCGCGCTGATCGCGGACAGCGCGTGGTAGATGCCCCATACGGTGCCGAAGAGGCCGACGAAGGGCGCAATCGACGCGACCGAGGCGAGGAAGGTCAGGCCATTCTCCAGCCGGGTGCGGTCCTGCTCGATTGCACGGCGCAGCGCGCGGGTGAGGAATTCATCCGGGCTCGCCGAAGCGATCACGCCGGCAACCTCGCGGCCACGGGTGCGCAGCGTATCGACGGCATTGAAGCCGTGATGCACCAGATGCGAGAACGGATCGGTCACGCCGCGGCCGCGCAGCCACTGCGCGATCTCCTCGATCGATGCGGCCTGCCAGAAGTGCGTCAGGAAGCCGCGGCTCGCGCGGCGCTGGCGGATACCGCTGACCAGGCGCGTCAGGATCAGCGTCCAGCTACCGATGCTGGCCGCCAGCAGGATCACGAAGGTGCCGCGGATCACACCGTCGGCATGGGCGATCAGGGGGCTGAGGTTGGCGAGGGCTTCCAAGATGGGCTCCAGTCGGAATGGGCGACGGCCGATGCGTTGCGGCGTCGCGGGTCAATGCAGGATGAAAGGAATGGGCACCAGCACCCATTCGGCGACCGCCTCGCTACCGCGGCGGGCGGGTACGAATTTCCAGCGGCGCACGGCTTGCAGCGCCGACTCGTCGAGCCGGTTGAAGCCGGAGCTGCGCTGCAGTTCCACCTGGCTCGCCACACCGCTCGGCTCGACCCGCACGCGCAGCACGACGCGGCCTTGCTCGCCGAGCCGGCGCGACAACGACGGGTATTCGGGGCGCGGGTTCTGCAGGTAATCGGCATCAAAGCGGGGCGCGCTGACGGGCGCCGGGTCCGCGCTCGCTTCGCCGCCCGCCGGCGGTGCCGCCGGGGCGGCCACCGGCACGGCCGCGGTGTCGTTGCTCGCGGCGCTGCTGGCCGGCGCGCTGACCACCGTTTCGCGCACCGGGCGGACTTGCGGCTGGCTCGTCGGCCGCGTGCTCGCCTGCGGCAGGGGCTTCGGCGGTGAGACCGGCGCTGGCTCCGCCTGCGGGGCGGCCGCATCGGCGACCGACACCGACATCGACGCGATGCGCGGCATCGTCACCGACGACGGACGCGTCGCCATGAACGCCCACAGCACCAGCGCATGGGCGAGGATCGCGACGATCGGTATGCAGAAACGGTGCATCGGCACCGGCAGGGCAAATTGCATGGTGGAGGCTCGAAAACGCGGGTGCTGGTCACGGCGTGATGCACCCGTTAACGCGAATTATTCGCATTTGTAGTTGCAAGGTCAAGCTGGATTCGTGTCGGTGCTCGCATCCGCGATGCCGCCATCGGCCCGATGTATGCCCACAAATCGGCTGATCGGCCCCGCCTTGACACGCCGCAAGGCCCCCCCGCCGATGCCGGCTTACCCTCGCCCGGCTTATTTCTGGAGGGGTGTTTTGCGTAAACCCGAACTCGTTTGTCCGGCCGGCAGCCTGCCTTCGATGAAGGCCGCGATCGATCATGGTGCCGACGCCGTCTACATGGGCCTGAAGGACGCCACCAACGCGCGCAACTTTGCCGGCCTGAATTTCGATGCGGCCGCCGCGCGTGAAGGCATCCGCTACGCGCACGCCAAGGGCCGCAAGGTGCTCATGGCGATCAACACCTTCCCGCAGGCAGGCCAGTCCGCCACCTGGCGACGCGCAGTAGATACCGCCGCGGACTGGGGTGTCGACGCGGTGATCCTGGCCGACGCAGCGCTACTGGACTACGCCGCAAAAACCCACCCGAACCTGCGCCGCCATCTGTCGGTGCAGGGTTCGGCGACCAATTACGAAGCGATCAACCTGTGCCGCGACCTGTTCGGCATCGAACGCGCGGTGCTGCCCCGCGTGCTGACAGTGCCGCAGGTCGAGCATGTGATCCAGCACACCGAAGTCGAGATCGAAGTGTTCGGTTTCGGCAGCCTGTGCGTCATGGTGGAAGGGCGTTGCCTGCTCTCCAGCTACGCCACCGGCGAGTCGCCCAACACCGCCGGCGTGTGCTCGCCGGCCAAGGCGGTGCGCTGGGCGCAAACGCCGCAAGGCATGGAATCGCGCCTCTCCGGCATCCTCATCGACCGCTACGGCAACGACGAGCCGGCTGGCTACCCGACGCTGTGCAAGGGCCGTTTCGAGGTCAATGACGAGACCTACTACGCGCTGGAAGAACCCACCTCGCTCAACGTCGTCGCGATGCTGCCCGAGCTGATGAAGATCGGCGTCTCGGCGATCAAGGTCGAAGGCCGCCAACGCAGCCCCGCCTACGTCGCCGAGGTCACCAAGACGCTGCGCGCGGCGATCGATGCCGCCGTCAGCGAAGGCGCGCGCTACCACGTCAAACCCGCGTGGCAGGCCGGGCTCGGCAAGCTTGCCGAAGGTCAGCAGCAAACCCTGGGCGCCTACAGCCGCCCGTGGAAATGAGTCGTCCGATGAAGCTCTCTCTAGGTCCCCTGCTTTACTTCTGGCCGCGCGATACCGTGATGGCCTTCTACGCCGAGGCCGCCACCTGGCCGGTCGATACGATCCACCTTGGCGAAGTCGTCTGCAGCCGACGCCAGCAGATGCGCCTGAGCGACTGGCTCGGCCTCGCCAAGGATCTCGCTGCCCCGGGCAAGGAAGTCGTGCTGTCCACGCAGGCACTGCTGGAATCGGAATCCGAGCTCAAGACGCTGCGTAAGCTAGCGGAAAACGGCGAATTCCTCGTCGAAGCGAACGACCTCGGTGCGGTGAACTGCCTGCGTGGCAAAGGCCCCTTCGTGGCCGGCCCACATCTGAACATCTACAACGCCGATACGCTGGCGCTGTATGTCGCGCTCGGCGCTACGCGCTGGGTGCCGCCTGTGGAGATGAGCCGCGAGCGCCTCGCCACAGTGCTGGAAGGCAAGCCGGCCAGCATCGAGACGGAGCTCTTCGCCTGGGGCCGCCTGCCACTGGCCTATTCTGCCCGCTGCTTCACGGCGCGCCATTTCAACCTGCGCAAGGACGACTGCGAGTTCCGCTGCCTCGAATTCCCGGACGGCCTGCAGCTCGATACCCGTGAAGGCCAGCCCTTCCTCGCAATCAACGGCATTCAGACGCAGTCGGCCGCCAGCCACTCCTTGCTCGGCCACTTGGCTGAAGTCCAGGCGCTCGGTGTCGAACGCCTACGCATCAGCCCTCAGGCCCAACACACGGCGGAACTCGTCGCGCGCTTCCGCGCGGAACTGGCCGTTCAGGCAGTCGCCGATGCGGCACCGCTGGCGCCCACTGCCACCTGCGACGGTTACTGGCGCGGCGTGCCTGGAATCGAACTGGAGAAACACGATGCCCTTGCCTGACTTCACCCTGCCGGGCCCGCTGGCTGCGATTGCGCGCCACCTGCCCGAGCGCCCCGCCGCGTTCGCCTTCACGACCGCGCTGAATCTCGCCAAACGTGCCGGTAAGCTCGCGGGCGACTGGGAATTCCTCGAAGGCCGCACGGTGCGCATCGAAATCGAGGATCTCGGCAGCGGCGTGACCTTCACCGCCGCCGCCGGCCGCTTCCATCCGGTCGGCAACGAACCGGAAGTGCGTTTCGCCGCGCGCGCATCGGACTATCTGAAGATTGCGTTGCGTGAGGAAGACCCGGATACGCTGTTCTTCCAGCGCCGCCTGAAAATCGAAGGCGACACCGAGCTGGGCCTCGAACTGAAGAACCACCTCGACGCGCTCGAACTGCCTGCCTTCCTGGATCGTTTGCGGCCACATTGAGGGCGGCCTGAAGAAACGGCGGGGCCGATACCTCGCCGCACGAAGCAGCGGAAGCGACCGAGACGACCTGCCTGTCCGGCTGCCGCCGCGGGCGCCCGAAAGGGGGCGATGCGCCCTCGCGGCGGCTGATCCCAATCTTCCCGAAGTGCCGCGCCAACACCCCTCCGTGCTTGGCCGATCGGCCGCGCGGCCAGTCGCGGCGAGGCTTGCAGCGCGATGTCATACGCCCGGTGACGTGACGCACTTCACCGACGACACGGGCGATTAACGGCAATCTCCGCTAAGGCATGTTGCGCGCCGGCACCCGCCGGCGGGTGCCCGTACGCCGGCCGCGCGCCGGCCCGAACGCGGCGCAGGCCGCAGGAAGGCAAGTCGCCCATGTGCCAGCTGCTTGGCATGAACTGCAATACGCCGACGGACATTTGCTTCTCGTTCACCGGCTTCCAGGCGCGCGGCGGTCTCACCGACCAGCATCGCGACGGTTGGGGCATTGCGTTCTACGATGGCTGCGGCGTGCGCGTCTTCCTTGATGCTCAGGCAACCGTCGACTCACCGATCGCCGCGCTGGTACGCAGCTACCCGATACGCTCGAAGAACGTCATCGCACATATCCGCAAAGCCACGCGCGGTGCGATCGGGCTGGAGAACACCCACCCCTTCCAGCGCGAGTTGTGGGGGCGCTACTGGATCTTTGCGCACAACGGCCATCTGCGTGACTTCACGCCGCGCTTCGATGGCAGTTACCAGCCCGTAGGCGCGACTGACAGCGAGCGGGCGTTCTGCCATATCCTGCAATCGCTGCGCACCCGTTTTCCGGGTGGCGAGCCTCCATCTGACGCACTGTACGAAACACTGCGCGCGCTGGCGGCGGAGATCGGCGCGCATGGCGAATTCAACTTCCTGCTCTCGGACGGGCGCCGCCTGTATGCGCACTGTGCATCGCGCCTCACCTTTATCGTGCGGCAGGCACCATTCGGCGTCGCGCACCTCAAGGATCAGGATCTCAGTGTCGATTTCAAGGAAGTGACGACGCCGCACGATCGCGTGGCGATCATTGCGACGACGCCGCTGACGGACGATGAACCCTGGCAATCGGTGCCACGCGGCACACTGCTTGCATTCAAGGACGGCATGCCCGAACACTTTGAAGACATGAGCACCGGCGTCGGCTGCGAACCGGGCGCCAGCCTGGAGGCCGCATGAGCACCATGGCCTGCGAACTGTGCAGCGTAACCGGCGGCGAAGTACTGTGGCAGGACGCACGCTGCCGCGTGATCCGTGTCGCCGACGAACACTATCCGGCGTTCTGCCGCGTCGTCTGGCATGCGCATGTGGCTGAAATGACCGATCTGGAAGATCAGGATCGTACTCATCTGATGGCGGTGGTATGGGCCACCGAGCGCGTGCTGCGCGATGCAATGCAGCCCGCGAAGATCAACTTGGCGAGCTTCGGAAACATGGTGCCGCATGTGCATTGGCACGTGATTCCGCGCTTTGCCGATGACCGGCACTTTCCGCAATCAGTGTGGGGCACGCCGCAACGCGATGGGGTCGCTCATGCGGGGCCATCTTCGGCTGCGCTGCAGGCGGCTCTGGTGGACATACTCGGGGGCGGCACGCAGACCGCATCCCTACGATAACGACAAGCAGGTAATGCAGCGCCGTCTTCGACGGCACCGAGAGGAAGAGACCATGGCCATCGCGACCGAAAACCGGCCCGATTTCAGCAACCCGGACGCCTGTCTGGCGTGGCTTGCCAGCCTGAACCCGACCAACCTGCACGAGACCCACGAATTGCTGGCCGCCATGCTCGGCAGCCTGCAGGAGAGGCCGCCGCTGCCGGCGCAGCATCTACAGGTGCTCGAAGCGGCGCGTAGCGCCGTCGAATTCGTGCAGACCGAACTGGCCCGCCGTTACGCAGCGCGGCCCCTGCCGCCCGTTAGCCAGGAAGACGAAACGCTGCGCATCGTCGTCGAGCTGTGGCAGCAGATGCTGCGCGGCTACACGCTGATCGCGCAGCGCAGCGCACTGGACCCGGCCTTCATCGACCGCCGGCCGATGCTCGCACAGCGCCGCATCCACTACCACGGCAGCCTGATCCTCGAGTTCTTCCGCGCCCGGCGTGAGGTGCCGGCAGGCATGTGGGCCGAGCTGCACCGGCTCTACAGCGCTGCTGAGGACTGGAACGTGGCTACCGTGCGCGTCGGCGAACCGCTCAATGAGACCTGGCGCGCGCAGAGCTGCGCCGAGGCCTACATCGCGATCCTGCTGGTCGACGCCGCCAACCCTTACGGCCGCACACCGCGCGAGTTCACCTGGATCCTGCGTTGGGCGCAGCGCTTCGCACCGCACTGCACGATTCACACCGACGTCGCAGTGGAAGAGAAGTCCGCCTACGCGATCGACCTCGCGCAGGACTTCGGCCTGCGCCCGATTGCCGTGGCCACCCCGGGCAAAACCTTGCGCCGTGTCGACAGCCAGCGCCTTGCGGCACATATCCAGGCCGTCGTCGCCCAGTTCAAACGCGGCGCGTCACCGGCCTCGCTGGGCCTAGGCGAAGACTGCGTGCAACCGGCCTGCGCCCGCCTGCTGGTTTCCTTGTACCGCCCGTGGGGCCTCGCCGCAGCGGGGCGCCGCTTTGCGCGCAAGAACACCAACGGCGCGATCCAGATCGCGACTGACCTGCCGTCGATCGGCTACTTCGTCTCCGGCCGGCCCTTCGAACAACCCTCGGACGTCCGCGCTGGCACCTTCCGCGACACGATGTCGGTCTACACCATCGGCGAACAGGTGGAGTCAGCGGGCCGCAGCGAAGGCGAGCTCTACGCCCGTGCCGCACAGCTTGGCCTGATACTTGAACACTGGGAAATTGCGGACCAGTCGCTGCAGGGCTTCCGTATCGCGCGCCACACCTCAGGCTCGCGCGTCGACCACCGGCAACTGGTGGCTTTGCGCCCGTCCGACGGCGAGAACTTCCTGCTCGCCGAGATCAGCTGGCTGATGTATCGCAACAACGGCCAGTTGCTCGCAGGCGTGTCGCTGATGGCCGGGGTACCGGTGATGGCCGGTGCGCGTATCCGCAACGCCAACGGCGCGGGTTTGCGCGAAAACTATCACCAGGCCTTCATCCTGCCCGCCGTGCCGGCACTGAAATCGGAATCCAGCCTGGTGCTGCCGGCTGGCTGGTATCAGGCGGACCGGCTGATCGATGTGCACGCCGAAAAACCCTTCACCGCCCGCATCATCAAGCTGATCACGCGCGGCACGACCTTCGACCGCGTCAGTTTCGAGCGCCTGCCCGGCTGAAACCTGCGCTTACAGCACCGGCCGGGCGACGCGTTCGGCCGGGAAGACTGCCGCAAAGGTGGAACCCACGGCCGGCGTCGATTCGATCTGCAGGTTCGCCTGATGACGGCTGAGGGCGTGCTTGACGATCGCCAAGCCGAGACCAGTGCCACCACTCTCGCGCGAGCGGCCACGATCGACACGGTAGAAGCGTTCGGTCAGGCGCGGCAGGTGATGCGGCTCGATGCCCAACCCGGTATCGGTCACGGCGAAACGCGCGCCACCACCGGCTGCGACATTCCAGCGCAGGCGCACTTCGCCCCCTTCCGGTGTGTAGCGCACCGCGTTCGATACAAGGTTCAGCAGGGCGCTGTGCAACTCCTTGCGCGAACCGCGCAGTCCAACGGGGCCATCAAGTTCCAGTGTGATGTGGTGACGTCCGGACGACAGCGCGAGCGCCTCGTTCAGGATGGTCTCCAGCAAGGGGGCCATCTCGACCGTCTCGTCGTAGGAAGCCGCTGCACTGGTTTCCAGCGCCGCCAGTTCCAGCAGATCCTCCACCAGATGCTGCATGCGGCCCGCCTGTTCGGACGCCAGACGCAGATAGCGACGGGCCTCCTCCGGCGGCAGTTCGTCGAGCATCTCGTCCAGCGTTTCGAGGAAACCCGACACTACGGTCAGCGGCGTTTTCAGCTCGTGTGACACATTGGCCACGAAATCGCGGCGCATGGTTTCCAGCTTCTCGAACTGCGTCACGTCGCGCGACAGCACCATGCTCTGCTCTTCGCCGAAGGGCACGATCTGGATCGACAACACCATGCCGGCGTGCCGGGCAAGGCGGCAGGTGAGCGGTTCGGCGGTACGCTCGCCAGTCAGGTAAGCCACGAAGTCGGGCTGGCGAACCAGATTGGTGATCGGCTTGCCCGTGTCGCGTTCGCCGTCTAGCCCGAAGTGCAGTTCGGCGGCCGGGTTGATCCACTCGATGAAGTTCTCGGCAGACAGCAGGATCACGCCGGACGGCATCGCAGACGTGGCCTCGCGGAAACGGGCGAGAGCCTGTGCGAGTCGGTCGCGCTGATTAAGGCTGCGGCGTGCATGGCGCGACAGATCGGCGAACACGTAATCCCACACGCCGAAGGCCTGCGGCAAGGGTGTGCCGATAGGCTCACGCGTCCAAAGCACGAGCTTTTTCAGGCTGCGCAGATGGTAGAAAAACAGCGCACCCAGCAGGGCGACGAATACCAGCAATGCGGCCGTGGCGCCGAACAGCGGCCAGCAAGCGAGCGCGACCACCACAAAGGCGATCAACGCCCCGCCAAAACCGCCCCAGACATAACGCGCAGGCCGCATCGCTCGCCTTATTCGCTCGTCAGCGCAACATCGGAGGAGAAGCGGTAGCCCGCGCCCCGCACCGTCTGGATCAGGCTGTCGTGTTGCGTCGGCTCCAGCGCGCAGCGCAGGCGGCGAATGTGCACATCCACCGTGCGCTCTTCGACGAACACATGGTCACCCCACACCTGATCAAGCAATTGGGCGCGCGAGTGCACCCGCTCCGGGTGGGTCATCAGGAAGTGCAGCAGGCGGAACTCGGTCGGGCCCAGCGCCAGTGGCGTCGGCCCCGCGCTGACACGATGCGTAGCTGGGTCGAGGCGCAGGCCGCCCAGTTCCACCGCGTCGTCCGTCACCTGCGGCGCACGGCGGCGCAGCAGCGCCTTGATCCGCGCCACCAGCTCGCGCGGCGAGAAGGGCTTGGTGATGTAGTCGTCGGCGCCGATTTCCAGCCCGGCGATCTTGTCCGCCTCGTCGGAACGCGCGGTCAACATGATGATCGGGATCGCGCGGGTGCGCTCCTCGGCGCGCAAACGCTTCGCAAGTTCGATGCCCGAGATGCCGGGCAGCATCCAGTCGAGCAGCACAAGGTCGGGCAGGGCATCGCGCACGATGCGCTGGGCCGTCTCGGCATCAGCGGCGCGCACCACCGTGTGGCCGGCTCGGGTGAGGTTGGCGGCGATAAGTTCCTGGATTGCGGGCTCGTCTTCGACGAGCAGGATATTGGCTGGCATGGTCTGACTCCGGTCGCCTCGGGGTAGAGGGTTCGGCGACGAGTCTATTGCGTTCACTTGAACGATTTATGACACGTCACGTTATTGAAACACACCCGTCGCCGCGCTGACGTCCGGGCGACACATGACGCCAGGGCGACAGACAGCATCCGGGGGCCGTCGCAGCATCGGGTTGCGCGATCCTGCGCGACCCGCACGGTGTCGTCCGATGACCGAACACTTTGATGCGCTTGAAACACGCGCGCCCGCCGAGCGCGAAGCCGCCCTGATGGCACGGCTGCCGGCGCAGATTGCATTGGCACAGGCACGCGCGAGCGCCTACGCCCACAGTCTGCAAGGCATCGCCGCTGCGGCGATCACGTCGCGCGCAGCACTCGCCGCATTGCCGGTGGTGCGCAAAGGCGAGCTTCTCGCGCAGCAGCTGCAACAGCCCCCCTTCGGCGGTTTCGCTACCGTCGGATGGGGTCCCGATTGTGCGCGGGTCTTCGCATCGCCGGGCCCGATCCACGAGCCGGAAGCGCCACAGCGGGACTACTGGCGCATGGCGCGCGCCCTCCATGCCGCAGGCTTCAGACGGGGCATGCTGGTGCACAACAGTTTTTCCTACCACTTCACGCCCGCGGGCTCGATGCTCGAATCCGGCGCACACGCGCTGGGCTGCACTGTGTTCCCGGCCGGCACCGGACAGACAGAACTTCAGCTGCAGGCACTGGCAACCTTGCGCCCGCAGGCCTACGTCGGCACGCCATCCTTCCTGCGCATCCTGCTCGAACGCGCTACCGAAAGCGGCCAAGCCTGTGAAAGCCTGCGCCACGCGGCGGTGTCCGGCGAAGCGTTTCCGGCCAGCCTGCGCGATGCACTGGCAGCACGGGGCATCGACGCCTATCAGATCTACGCCACGGCCGATCTCGGTGTGATCGCCTACGAAACGGCTGCACGCGAGGGTCTCGTCGTGGACGAAGAGCTCATCGTCGAACTTGTGCATCCAGGTAGCGGCGACCCGGTGCCTGAAGGCGAAGTCGGCGAAGTAGTGGTGACGAATTTCAACCCGACCTACCCGCTGATCCGCTACGGCACGGGCGATCTGTCGCGGGTGTTACCGGGATCGAGCCCCTGCGGGCGGACGAACATGAGGCTGGCCGGTTGGCTCGGACGCGCTGATCAGGCCGCCAAGGTGCGCGGCATGTTCGTGCATCCGGGGCAGATCGCTGCAATCCTGCGACGCTTCAGTGAAATCAGCCGCGCGCGACTGGTCATCGACAACCCGGACGGCAAGGACCGCATGGTGCTGCATTGCGAAGCAGGCGAGCCCACCAACGGCCTTGAAGGCGCGGTGACGGATGCCTTGCGGGAATCGACCAAGCTGCGCGCGGAAGTACGCTGGCAAGCCCCCGGTGCGCTGCCCGACGACGGCAAGCTCATCGAAGACCTGCGGCACTACAACTGAGGCCGCGCCGACACGGCGCCGCCCCAAGCAAAGCTCAGGTCGGCAATTTGCGCGGCTTGTGTTTAGCCTTCGCGAAGACGCGGTCGAACAGCCAGTTCGGCGCAATCGCGAGGATGCGGGCGACGATACCCATCTGCCACGGGATGACCGTATAGCTGGTGCCGCGCTTGATCGCGCGGGCAAACCGCTGCGCCGCCACGTCAGCATCGAGGATGAACGGCATCTTGTACGGATTGACCGCGGTCAGCGGCGTACGGATGTAGCCGGGCGCAATCGTCACGACCTGCACACCACTGGCACGCATCTCGACCCGCAGGGCTTCGAGGTACTTCACGGCGGCCGCCTTCGACGCGCTGTACGCGCTGCCACCGGGCAACCCGCGCACACCGGCCACCGACGCGATGCCGACGAGCCGGCCGGCGCCCCGTTCGCGCATCGCAGCAACGAAGGGGTGGAAGGTGGCGAACATGCCCAGCACATTGGTGCGCAGCACCGCTTCGAACACATCGAGATCTTCGGCATGCTCGGTCAGCACCCCGACCGAGATGCCTGCATTCGCGATCACGACATCGGGCAGGCCGTGGCGCGCAATGAACGCATCAGCCGCCGCCTTCATCGCCGGCCTGTCTCTTATACACATCTCCGAGCCCACGAGACGTAGAGGAATCGCG
>CAMFLH010000039.1 GCA_945957295.1 uncultured Uliginosibacterium sp. | reverse complement strand
GATGCTGGTAGAGGTAGCCCTGCTCAGCCGTGAAATACACCTCGTCGATGATGTTCTCTTCGAGATCTTCCGGGGTGATGCGCGGCGCGGTCAGGCCCTTGGTGTGAATCTCTTGCTCGATTGCTTGGTCGTTCATTTATTGCTCCGGTAGTTATGCGGCTTGTTTAAGTGCGCGGGCTACATGGCTCGTGGGGGCGGCGTTGGTGGTTGCGGGCGGGGATGCGGGGTACAAAGGCAGCAGCCGTGAGGAATGCGCGGGTCGCGCCTCGGTTGGCTCTCCGCGACGACGATGCAGAGAGCGGGGCCGAATAGGCGGCGAGGTGCTGCCTGGTGCAGGCACGTGCCGTCGCGGCCGAAGCTGGTGCAGTTGATTCTGATCATGCCGCCTCCCGCAGGCCGTCGATGTATGCGGCCACATCTGCCACGTGGAAGAGCAGCGCCTGGCCGCGCTTGATGCCGGGGATGCCGAGCGTGCGGGCGCTGTGCTGGTTCTGCACGGTTCGCTTGTCGACGTGAAGCACCTCGGCCACGTTCTCGACAGTGAGCAGCGGGCCGAACTTGTCCATGAGTAGGGCTTGGGTGATCAGGCTCATTGGTGGGCCTCGATTTCGACTTCTGCGGCGGCGATCAGCGCTTCGGCACGCTCAATCTGGCCGGCGTTGGCGGCGTGGTAGGCGGAGCGCAGCAGCTGGCGTGCAAGCTTGCCGATGCGGCGCTTGGGTTCCTTGGTGGCGACGAGCAGCGGGTGCGGCGCGGCTTCTGCCGGCTTGGGTGCGGGCGCGATCGGCGCCGGCGTGCTGAGCGGTGCGCGGGTGCCGAAGGTGGCATCGCCGACCAGGCGACCGCGCTGGCTGTAGCCTTGGCGCAGGTGTGCGTGGAGGGCGAGATTCAGCGGTGGTTGCACGTACTCGACGACGGGCACGGCCGGGGGATGTGCGGGCTTCTTCTTGCTCATGCGCGCACCTCGTTGGCGTAGCGCTCGGGATGGCGGACGACGCTGTAACAGGCCTTGCAGTAGCTGTGCAGGTCGGCGCCATTGCGGAGCGAGAAGAAGAACTCGGTATCCGCAGGCCACCACTCTTCGCAGGCGGGGCAGCGCTTTTCGAGCTCGCCGTCGGCCATGCGGTAGCCGCCCTTGGTGATGCGCAGCGCGAGTTGCTTGGCCCGGAAGGCGGGCGAGAAGTAGCCGGCTACGGGTGATCCGGGCTTTCGGCCTCGGGTGCTGGCGGTGCCGGGGATCATGGCTGTGCCGCCTCGTTATTGGCAACGAAGAACCGCCGATCGCATGCGTCGCTGTTCAGCGGATTCGACGCGCCGCTCATAAAAACGAAATTGAGTGGTGGCTTCGCGCACTTGTGTGCCATAGCCTGCGCGCGCAGGGTGAAGCCCAGCGGGTTGCGTGCGATTTCGTCGCTGGCTGCACTAAGGCCCATTTGCAGGACGATGGCTAGGGTTTGCTCGATGCCGAGGCCTGCGGTGCCGCCGGCGAACTGGCTGACCTGGTCGAGCGTGGCGTCGTCGAGAAGGCTGACGGGCAGGCGCAGTGCAGGCGTTAGCGCTTGATTGCTGTCGATCGAGCGGCAGGCCTCAAGGCCGTCGCGCAGACCGTCGATCGCGATCGAGGTGAGGCCGATAGCGATGCCCTTTTCGCCTTCCAGGTGGGCGCGGCCGGCATCGAGCAGGTCGATCAAAGTGCGTGCATTGACCGCGAGCTTTGCGCACGCGTCGCTCAGGCGTAGCAGCATGTCTGTATCCCTCACGATTGCACCTGGTGCGCCTGCAGGTTCAGGTAGGCGCTGTGCTTGGTCAGCGCGCGGTAGTCGGCGCGGGCTTCGCAGAGCCGGCTGCTGGCTACCGTGATTGCGTTGTGGCGTTGCTCGATCTCGGCCTTGGCGCTGGCCTCGACGCGATCCAGATCGGCGTAGGCGAGGCGGATGCGGCGCTCGGCGGCGAGCACGCGAAGCTTGGCGATGGTGCGGGCGAGGATCATTGCAACTCCTTTGCGTCTTTGATGGCAGCACGTAGGGCGCGCAGCGCTTCAACGTCGCGCTCGTCCTGGGCGGTTCGGGTGAGGCAGCGTTCGGCGAGGGCGCCGGCGGCGATCAGGTTGGCGATCGCTTCTGCGCGACTCACCTGCGGCGTGATCGGCAGGGCCCTGACCAGTCGTGCCAGGTTGGATTGCGTTTGGCGCATGACTCACGCCCCCGTTGAAGCCGGGAAGGGCCATGCCGTTGCGGGCGACAGCGGTGGCACGGTGGTGGTTTTTCCACTCTTCGCCGGCTTGGCCGGCGCTTGATCGAGCCCCGCCTCAAGATCGGTAAGCGTTTTTCCCGAGGCCAGGGCCTCGGCCACCCACGCCGGCTTCTTGCCAACGCCAGACCACGTTTGCTCAGCGTTCGCAGGGTTACGGAACCTCGGCGCGGGGGTTTTCGTTCCAGCCGACGGAGTCGGCTTATCCGCCGGCTTGGCCGGCGCTTGATCCTTGCTCTTCGCGGCCGACTTCTTCGGCTGGGCCTTAGGCTTCGCCGCCGGCGCAGCCTTCGATTTTTTGGCGCCGTTTACATCGCCCCCACGCGGAGCCGGGGACGGGTGGGAAGCTGTTTTCGCGGCCGACTTCTTGCCCTGTTTTGGTGCGGTTTTCTCCGCATTTGCAGCCTTCGCTTCCGCGGCGATCTTGAGCTTGAGCTCTGCTTCGTCAATGCCGCAGCGAAGCGCCAGCGTGGCGAGCGAATCCGGTGTGATGCTGTAGTCGCGCAGGTAGCTCGGTACCTGAAGCGCGCCGACTGCCGTGAGCTCCAGCATGAGGCGCATGCACTCGGCGCCGCTGAGCGTGGTGGTGCGGTCGACCAGCTCCTGCACCAGGGTGTGGTCGTCCTGGCCCTTCTGTTTCGGGCCGAGCCAGTAGCGCGTGATGCGCTTCTGATCCTCGAATCCGGCGCTGCAGAGGGTGTGATCAGCGAGCAGGCGCATATCCTCAACCAGCTCTTGCGGGACGACGGGCGGCTTGAGCGTGAGCGCTGAGCGGCATTCATCGAACAGGCGGGTGCGGTAGTCGCGCGCTTTGTCCTGCTTCGCGGTTTGCTCCTTGTCGCGCTGGGAGCTCTCGCTGGTGGCGGTCAGGCCAGGCAGCTTGATGCCCTTCGCTTTCAAGTGATCTTTGACGGCGGCCTTTGCCAGAATCGGCGTGAGCTTCGTCTGGTCGTGCGGATCGACGAGCAATGCAGGTTGCGGCGCGTCGGCGCCCAGGATCTCGCCGAGGGTATGAATCTCATCGTCGACGTAAAACTTGTGGTCGAGCGCGATGAAACCGCCCTCCAGGTCGTTGCTGTACTGGGAGGGCCGGATCTCCATTGCTTTCTTGCCGTCGATCACCTTCTGGTTCGCGGCTTTGGCTTCGGCGAGCAGGCGCTCTTTGTGTGCTGTGCCTTTTGCTGCGAAGCACTCAGGGTCAGTGCAGACGTCTGCACTGTCGACGTCAGCGAAGAGCGCTTGCTGGTTGCCTGTGCGCTTCGGGCAGGTGTGGCAGCTGCCCGCCGTTGAGACGAGTTCGGTGTCGTCCGTAGGGAAGCGAGCCGTCGCAAGGCGAAGCATGTAGTTGCGCTGAACATGCTCGGCCGCGCGTCGATATGACATGCCCTCGCCGCGGTAGTCCGGGTTGGTGATTTCCTTGCAGGCGCGTTCTTGAAGGGCGCGAACAGGTATGCGCGCAAGCAGCAGTGCTGTGCTGGCGTTGAGTGCGCCATCGCGCAGCGCCTTGCGCGCCACCTCGCCGAGATCGAGCAGCTTGAGCCGGCCGAAGACGTAGCTGCGGCTCTGTTGGATCTTCTCTGCGATCTGGTCGGCGGTGAGGCCGCATTCCTTCTGCAGGCGCTCGTAGCCTTCGGCCTCTTCGATCGGGCTGAGCCCTTCGCGCTGGAGATTTTCCACCAGCTGCACTTCGATCACCTGTTCGTCGGTGAGGTCGCGGACGATGGCCGGGATCTGCTTCTGCTCGGCCATGCGGGCGCCACGGTAGCGGCGTTCGCCGGCGACGAGCTCGAAGCGGGACGGGTCGCTCTTGTCGAAGCGCACCAGCACCGGTGTCAGCACGCCGTGCTGCAGGATGCTTTCGGCGAGCTTGGCGATCTCGTCGGGCGGGAAGCTCTTGCGCGGGTTGGTAGGGCTGGGCGTGATCGCATCCAGCGCGATCATCATCTGCATCGATTCGTTGGACATGGCTATTCCTTACGTGCGGCCCCGCCGATCGAGCGGGACACCAAGCGCCGCAGCGCGGCAGGGGTGTGAGACATGCCGATCCTCAGGTTGCGATCGGGCAGGATTCGGTAGAGGACGTATTCGGTGGCGGTGCCGACGGGCTTCTCGACCACGAACAGGCCGTGCTTCTTGGCGGTGCTTTTGGCCTCGCGCAGGGCGGCGATGTCGGCGGGGGGGCTCATTGCATCGGCCCGCCGTCGACCAGCACTTCCAGCACCAGCAGCAGGCCCAGCACAGCGACGCCGGCGATCGCGATCACTGCTGAGCAGAGCAGGGCGAAGGGATCGGTGATCCAGTGGCGGGGGCTCATGCTTCACCCCGTGCGCGTTTGATAACGGCCTCGCGTTCGTTGGCGCGGGTGATTCCCTCGCCGTCGCACCCTGCTGCGGCGTTTTGCTCGCCGAGCGCGAGCTTCTGGCCGACTGTCATCACGGCCAGCGCGTTCCGGATTACCTGGTGCGCCATTTCGAGCTCGGCGAGCAGATCTGGAGCCGCTGCGAGCAGGTCGGCGTTTGCCTCGGCTTCAGAGAGGCCAATGCCCATATCCAGCACCTTCGCGATGTGGATGTTCCGCCCGGCGAAGATGACGGGGTACTTGGTGACTGGCTTGATGTTCCGGTGCCACGGCCCCGGTGTGTGCTTTGCCGTGCTCATACCGCTACCCGGCCCTTTGCCAGCTGGCGCACAGCGGTGCGGAGCGCGCGGCAGGCACGCTGCCAGCGAGAGGCGCGTCCAGCTGTGGCTACGAAGCTCTTTTGCGGTCTGGACTTCGGGTCGTGCGCTCGAGCAATGCGGTCCAGTTCTTCAAAGTCGGCAAGCCAGCGTTGCACGTCAGGCAGGGCGGTGGGCGCAACGCCTGTCGGGATGTAGAGACCTTGAGCGGGCCGGATGCAGCCGAGTTTGCGCAGCGCGATGCCTACGCGGGTATGCATGTCGCGCGTCTCGCGCGGGCCTTCGACGCCCAGGTGATGCAGCGCGTCGGCCATCGTGAACGACTTGCTCTGCGTGGCGACCCACGGCTTCAGTGCGTCGATCAGCGCGTCGCCCGGCTCTTCCGGTGGGTTGGCGGCGGGTTCGAGGCAGGCCCCGCGCAGCCACTCGTCGGCCCGTTCGGCCGGCATGCCGCGCCGGATCAGTTCGCAGCGGACTGATTCGAGCGTGCGCACCTTGAAGCGCACTTCCGCACGAAGAATCCCGGCATCGATGCGCAGCGGCCAGTCGCGCCGGCGGTCGGCGCGGGCGACGTCGGCATCGACCTGGCCGTCGCTGACCATCTGCCGCAGGGCGATCTGGCTGCGTGAATCCGTCACGCCGCTGCGCGAATTGTCGGCACCCGATTCGGAGGGCAGGCCCTGGGTCGTTCCGGGCGTGGCGTGTTCGCCCGTGGCGCCGGGCTGCGTGCAGTGCGGCCCGGCGCTGTCCTTCAATTGATCCGAAAGGGTTTCAGATGACTCGAAGCAAAGAGCAGTACGAAGGGGTTCGGCGGCTGTATGCGGCTCAGGGTGATACGGCGTACATCCTGGATGTGTTTGGCGATTACCTGGCGCAAAAGGAGGGGTACAAGTCGGTCCAGGGGATGGAGGCTGTGTATCTGTACCTGGTGCGCACGTACCACTGGAAGCCTGCAGAGGTTCGCAGCATGAGCGTTCAAGACATTGACCTTGCTCTGACCGTAGAGCGTGAACATTGGACTTTGCCAGAAGCAGCTCGCGGGTAACGTCGCACGTCGCACGTTGAGCGTCGAAGAGGAGTATTTCGCTCTGCGCCTTCGCGATCTTCCGATGTAGGCATTCCCAGCACGCGCCGCAGCCGTCGGTTTGCGGCGCGCTTTTCGGGTGGTTGGTGATGGCGTCGAGGTCCGCCAGGGTGGCTGATCCGAGCGCCGTGGCCTTCGTTTTCATTGCTGCCTCCGACTGAGTTGCTCGCCGACCGTGCGTCGAGTGATGTAACTGTAGTTACACCATCGCATAGGTGTCAACTGCAGTTACCAGTCAGAGCAAAAAAAAGCGGCTATCTCAGCTGCCGCCTCATGTACTCGGCAAAGTCGCCAATTACCTCTCCGGATTCGACCTCAACCGCGCTGGTGATCCTGTGAATCTTTAGCGTTCGTACGGATCTTCTAAGGTGACAAAACCCCATCAGATCCGAGTCGCCCAGTAGGGCCTCCGGTGTAAAGGGCCGCTCCGACACGCGGCCCTTTGCATCAACGTACCGAACTATCAGGGTCGGGCGCGTCATCTGTCGTGTTATGAATCGCGTAGCGCAGCACTTCGGAATCACTCTTGTTTGCGAGGATTCGTTTGGAGTGCGGGGTCTTTCCGGTGCGAAGCCAGCTGGCGAGCTCGTGGTCGCCAATCAAGTAGGCACGTCGTGGCTTTTGGGTTGCTTCGCCGCTGTCGGTCGCGCAATCAAGGTGAATCTCATGAACTTCGATCGACGAGTAGTCTTTGTGACGCACTACTTGCAGCGCACGGTTCTCGACCTGATGCCAAAAAACGTCGCCCTCACAGAAGTCAAGCTCAGCGGGGTCTGTGACCACGGTGCGCATTTCGAGGATGCGGATTTTGCTGAGATCCTTCTTTGGAACTCCTTGAAGAGACGCGGCTGCTCTCGCCGCCTTGGTGGGCTCTGGCGCTATGTATTGGCGCCGAGTGACGCCCAGGGCGCCGCGATGCGCCGGGGAGATTCGGAACGCCCATTGAGCGAAGTAGGTATCTGGATCAATTTCGCGCGCCTTTCTGGCCATGAGCGCTCCTTAAACAGTCACAAAGTCACGAAACATCAAAAGCTCTGTGGGTTATCGTCGCCGCCTCTTCGGCGCGATAGCGCGTAGTGCTTTAGGTCAATAATGACGCCAGTCTTGGCGGGGCGCTGCTCACGCCGCATCTGCTGACCTAGTGCGCGTGTGGGTCGCCAGAATCGACCGCGCTTGAGCGATGAGGAGTGAACGAGCGGAGCTGTCGGCAGCGCGAAAGGCACGGATTAGGGTTGATTCATCGCTATCGCGATAGCCGTCGACGTCAGGCTCGCGCACTTCAGACTTCGTGGTAAGTGCAGTGCCCGTGCGCGCTTGGCGCTCCTGCAGCAAATCGCCAACGGTGGTCCCAAAGAGGCGCGCTAGAGACAAAAGGTTCGAGAGTTTGATGTTCTCCGTCTCGCCGTTCTCCCACTTGCCAACGGCCACGTGCGACACCTGACAAGCTTCTCCCACCGCACGACGGGATAACCCGCGTTCGGTGCGCAATCGTGTGATGCGTTCGCTCAAACGTTCCATGTTGTAACCATGCTTACACAACGGCCGGTAACTATGGTTTGCATTCCAGTTGTAACTGGAGTTACCATTAATCCATGGAACAAAGTGCGGCATCACGATTGATTGATCTCCTTGGCGGCAACGCGTGCGTTGCCGCTATGTGCGAGGTCTCTTCGCAGGCGGTGTCGAAGTGGCGGCGCGATGGAATCCCAAGGGCGCGTGTCATGTACCTGCGTGCAATCCGTCCGCACGTATTCGAATCGGATCAGGTTGACCCTGGGTCAGTGGTCGCGGTGGGGGCGCTCAGGAAAGAGGGCGTTTCCGAACAGGCCGGTGCGTGATGCAGCCGTTATCCGAACAGTGCAATGCCGAGAAGCCGGAGAACTGCTTGCTGAGTTTTCATGTCGGGGCAGAAGAACGCCGCGGCGCCGTTCCGGCTCACATCGGCCGCTGTCTCGATCACCGCGCCTCGGGCGCTTTCCAGCGATTCGATCTCCACGACGACGAGCTCTTCGTTGTTGCTGGCTTGCGTCTGCCGGCCGATCAGCCGCCGCAGGCATTCGTCGTAGTAGTCGCCGGCGGTCATGGCCTCGGGTTTGAAGCGGCCGATGACGGCGGTTGCGAAGAAGGGTTTTTCGTCGGCGACGACTCGCAGGATCGGGTAGGCGCCACCACCGGGTTGCGGTACGGGTTGGCTGGAGATCTTCATGACTGAGCCTCGGTTTATGGGTGTGGTGCGTCAGTGGTTGTTGCGGCGGGGCGGGCTAAAGCCGGCTCCGGCGATTGATCTGCTGGCAACGCGGCGCTTGAAGATTCTCCACGGCACGGCGGGTCGGCGCATTCCGCCGGAGTACCGGCCCGCCCAGGTGTTCGCTACGACGCCGGAGCAGAACGGATGTATCGGAATCGTGCTGCGCATGGAAGATGATGCGAGCTTCGTGCGACTGCGCTTGAGCGTGGCTGAGCTGCAGAGCGCGACATGGTTTGCGAGCCGTCATGACTGATTCCTTGGTTGCTGTTTCCTCCACCTCTGCGGGCTTTGGGCCGCTGGCTTTGGCCGGCGGCTCACTTTTACCCGTGCGGTGGGCTTGGTTGAACTGTATGACGCGAGGCGGGTGAAAGCATGAAAGGCATGGAACACCGGTTGGCGCGCACCTGGACGCAGATCTTCCGCGAGGCGTTTGCGCGGGTTCGGCGGGCCGCACGGGCTTCATGGGAAGCCCAAGGCCAAGAGGTGGCGGCGAAATGGCTGGAGCTTGGTCGAGCACCGTTGCAGAGTGAGTTTCGCATGGGCGGCGATGTGTTCGCCGACGCGAAGGTGAATGGCCAGAAGCTGCGGCGCTGGTTGGACGATGACGATATCGAGACCGGCCTCGCGGTGCTTAACCTGGCGCCCGCGCTGCTGGCTGCACTGCCGCGCGATGAGCGCCTGGTGGTGCTTGGCGAGCTGCTGGAGCCGTTCGACCTGGTTGTGCAGCCGCGCCCGAGCGGCGGCGACCTGACGGTGGTGCAGGCCTTCCTTGTGGAGCAGCGCGAGTGCGCGGATGTGACGCGCGCGGCGATCGAGGCGCTGGCCGACAACGAGGTTGACCACGACGAGCGCCTGCGCCTGGTGCGGGAGATTGAGGAGGCCAAGCAGGCCCTTGATGACTTGGCCGAGGCGGCGAGCCGTCACGCGAAGGGCTGACCGCAACATGGCTGATCAGCCGCAGATTCCCTTCAAACGGATTGCCGATGCGGCGCTGCATGCCGCTGACCGGCTGGTGCCCGAGTGGTTGCCGGATGGGCAGTGGGTGCAGGCCGAGTGGAAGGCGCTTAACCCCCGCAGGGCAGACAGCCGCGTGGGCTCGTTCTCGATCAACCTGGTCAATGGCGTGTGGATGGATTTCGCATGCGACGACAAGGGCGGCGATCTGATCAGCCTTTATGCCTACCTGTTCTGCAACGATGACCAGGGCCGTGCGGCCCGTGAGCTTGCGCAGCGACTTGGCATTGAGGTGCCGAAGGGGCGCGGCAAGGCCGAACCGAATACCACCCCCGCGGCGCCCCCAGCTGCCCCCGATGACGCCGGGACTGCGACCCCGGCCGAGGGGGCGAAGGACAAGAAGCGGACGCTGTGGGTGCCGGTGTTGCCGGTGCCTGACGATGCACCGCCTGCGCCAGCTGCTCACGAGAACCGAGGTGTTCCCGCACACTCATGGCACTACCGGGATGGCGAAGGGCGCCTGCTGGGCACTGTGGCGCGATTTGAAACGTCGGACGGTGGCAAAGAGATCATTCCGCTGACGTACTGCCTCCACGAGGTGTCAGGCAAGCGCATGTGGCGCTGGCTGAGTTTTTCGGACCCGCGCCCGATGTATGGGCTGGACCGCATTGCCGCCAAGCCCGATGCGACCGTGCTGCTGACCGAGGGCGAGAAGTGCGCCGATGTGGGCCATGACCAGCTGGCCGATTTTGCGTGCGCCAGCTGGCCCGGCGGTGGCAAGGCGGTTGGCAAGGTTGATTGGTCACCGCTCGCGGGCCGCAAGGTGATTTTGTGGCCGGATGCGGACGCGCAGCGCCAGAAGCTGACGAAGGCCGAGAAGGAAGCTGGCCTGGTGCCCGAGGACATGCCGCTGCTCGAAGCAGACAAGCAGCCGGGCATCGTGGCGATGCGCAAGATTGCCGAACAGCTGGTGCCGCTGGGCTGCAGCGTGTGGATGGTTGATCTTCCCCCGCCGGGCGAGCTGCCGGGCGGGTGGGACATTGCGGATGCGGTGGCGGATGGCTGGACGGCAGAGCAGATCTGCACCTGGCTGCGTGACCGCTCGAAGCCTTACGGCGTGGTGCCAAGTGCTCCGGACGCTACGCAGGCTCCGCAGGGTGGCGGCGATGGTGGCGAGGCGGACGAATGGCGCCCGTGGCTGCTGCGGAAGAACGGCGAGCTGGTGGCCTGCGTGGCCAACGTGTTCGACATTCTGCTGCATCACCCGCTGTGGAAAGGCGTGCTGGCTTGGGATGAGCACGCGAGCCGCGTGGTGAAGCTGAAAGAGCCGCCGTATGCGGGCGGCAAGGTCGGCGAGTGGGAATCGCTTGACGATTCGATGACGGCCATGTGGCTGGCACGGCGCGAGCGGATGAATGTGTCGAGCAGCATCGTCGCGGAGGCGATTGAGGCGCTGGCACACACCAACCCGATACACCCAGTGCGCGACTGGCTGCGAGGCCTGCCGCAGTGGGACGGCACGCGGCGCGTGGATCACTGGCTGGTGAAGTACGCGGGCGTGAAGCTTCGCGAGCCGAAGCCGGGTGAAGACCTGAGCAAAGTGGACCAGGCTTACAACGCCTACATCAAGCGGGTGTCGCGCTGGTTCTTGCTGGGCATGATCGCCCGCGTGATGAAGCCGGGCTGCAAGTTCGACTATTGCCTGGTGCTTGAGGGTTCGCAGGGCAAGGGCAAATCGACCACGCTTTCGATTCTTGGTGGGGACTGGTACGGCGACACCGACCTCGACCTGCACAACAAGGACTCGATGAGCGCCCTGCGCGGCAAGTGGCTGTATGAGTTCAGCGAAATGGGCTCGGTCACGCGCGCGGAGTCGAGCAAGCAGAAGAGCTTTCTTAGCCGGCAGGTGGATGAGTACCGGCCGGTATATGGGCGCCGCGAGATCAAGAGCGCGCGCCAGCTGGTGTTTGCTGGTTCGGTGAATGAGTGGGAGTGGAACAAAGACCCGACCGGTGGCCGGCGATTCTGGCCGGTGATCTGCGAGGATGCGATCGACACTGCCGCCCTGCGAGCAGACCGCGAGCAGCTGTTTGCCGAGGCGCTTGCGATGTATGAGCAGGAGCTGCGCTACTGGCCCACGCCGGATGAGCAGCGCACGATGTTCGACCCGGAGCAGCTGGCGCGCGAGCTGAGCGACAGCCTCGTGGATGCCCTGCATGACTGGGTCTATAAGCAGGTGGCGTTGTTCAGCAAGGCCGACGCCATGTTCGATTGCTTGAAGCTCGACCCGAGCAAGATCACGCGCGACATGGATACCCGCGTGGGTATCGCCCTCCGCAAGCTGGGTTGCCAGCGCGTGGAGAAGCGCAACGGGATGATCCGCTACTGGTACAAGCCGCCCGCACAAGAAAGGCCGGCCACGTCGAAGACGGATGCACCTGATGCGCCTGCGCAGCCTGATGAAGGCGGCGGCCCACTGCCTCCCCACCTTTACGGAGGCGACGATGTGGGCTTCTAACCGCCGAGAGGTTGGGAAGGTTGGGAGCAGGTTAGGAACCCGCAATGCCTTGCGGCGCAAGGGTTTGCCTAACCTTCCGAACGTTCCTAACCATGCCCCCCGCGTACATGCCCGCGTACACACGTGTGCACCAGCGCAGGTGCGCAGGCGCGCTTGCGCATGCACACACACACAACCTTTTTACGTTGGGAAGGTTAGGAAGGTTAGGAAGAACGAGAGCCAGCAAGGCTTTCAGGCTTCCCAACTTGCTCCCAACCTTCCGAACGTTGGGAAGTGAGCCATGGCCTCTGAAGTGATTTCAGCGATGCGGGTGAGCTTTGGGGTTGTAGCGAAGTGGCGCCGCACCTGGGGTGAGTGGTCGGAAGCGGACCAGGCTGCGTTCTCGGCCGATATCAAAGCCGCCATCGACAGCAAGGACGAGAAGCGGATCAAGGGGCTGGCCGACTGGCTGCAGGGCATGGCCACCGAAGTGATCGCGGCCGATGCGCAGATGCGCACCCGCGTTCGCGAAGCCAACGCCCGGATCAGGGCTTCGATTCAAGAGGAAAGGGCCAAGCGTGGCGGCAACGGATCAGCGCGGCGAGAGGCCGCACCTGTTCAAGCGGTACGGGGTGTGGTGGTGCGGGACGCATCGCGGCACGTGGGTGGCGCAGCCAACGCCGCGCGAGGCGTGTCATGTGTGGGTCAGGTGTCTGGCGATCGGAGGCGAGCATGAGCGAGATGCTGTCTGTGCGGCACAACTTCCCGGACGTGATCAAGCGCCTGGAGCGCCTGCCTGACGACGTAGCGAACAAGGCCATGGCGCGGGCGTTGAACGCGACTGTGCAGCAGGCGCAGGGTGACATGGCACGCGAGATCGGGCGGGAGTTCCGCCTTACGCAAGGCGAGGTGCGGACGCGCTTGCGCATTGCTCGCGCATCGAGCAAAGGACCATTGAAGCTGACGGCATCCCTGCTGGTGACGAATGGTCGCGGTCGATCTCTCAACCTCGCGCGCTTCATGGAGAAGGTTGTCACCCTGACCCAAGCCCGCGCTCGCATGAACAAGGGCGAGGGTGGGCAGCATGCATTGAATAACGGCGCGATGGTCCGCAAGGCGCTGGAGCTTCGGTTCCAGATCAAACGCACTGGCGGCAAGAAGGTGATCAAGGGCGCGTTCCTTGGCAACGATGGCCGGACTGTCTTCATTCGTGAAGGCAAGAGCCGCCTGCCTATCAAGGCGCTATCCACCATCGATGTGCCGCAGATGTTCAACACCAAGCGCATCAACGCAGCGGTCAAGGCGTCGATGCTCAAGCGCTTCAAGTCGAACTTCGACAGGGAGCTGCGCGCTGTCCTCAAGGGGTATGTCCGATGAGCGCGGGTCCTTCCCAGCTGATCTACACACGGCGCGAAACGACCGCGAACTTTCGCCAGTTCTGGCCGCGCTTAGGAGGTAAGTAAGTTGCGCGTCCGGGGCATGGATCAGATCGCAGCTGTGTTCGGCGTCGCGCCCAAGACGATCGTCGAGTGGCAGGAGCAGGGCTTCCCGGTCGCAGTGCGTGGTCGCCCTGGCGTTCCGAGTGAATACGACACCGACAAGTGCATCGCGTGGTTCACCGAGCGCGAGCTGCAGAAGATCCGCACCGAGTCACCGAACGATCGACTGGCGCGCGTTAAGGCCGATTCCATCGAGATGGATAACGCCGAGCGGCGTGGCCTGCTGATCCCCGCCACGCTTATCGAGCCAAAGATGCGCGCAGCAGCTACGCAGGCGCGCGAGGCGTGGTGCGAGGCGCCCCCGCGGCTGTCCCGGTTGTGCCTTGGGAAGTCGGCCGACCAGATCGAGGCGTTGCTGCAAACCGAGTTCGAAGAGTTCCTGCGCCGCATCGCCAGCTGGAAGACCATCGACGACGAGGACGAAGATGGCGACGACTGAAAGTCTGACTCTCTCCGAGTGCCCGCACGACGCCTGGGCCAAGCGCGCCCTCGACGACATGATGGGCCGAGTGATGGCTGAGCTCGCGCCGCGCGAGCCGCTCACCTACATCGAGTGGGCCGAGAAGTACCGCCGCCTTTCCGCGGAAGAGAATCCCGACTTCGCCGGCGAGTTCCGGCTCGATAACACGCCCATCCTGCGCGGCATCCTCGCCGCGATCGGAGACCCGAAGACCCGCCGTGTGATCGTGCAGAAGTCCGCACAGATCGGCTACACAGCCGGCGTCGTCTGCACCGTGCTGGGCTACCACGCCCACTGGCGGCCCTGTGTGTCAGTGGCGATGTTCCCGCGCATCCAGTCCGCCAAGGACTTCGCGGCCGAGAAGCTCGATCCGATGATCAAGGCGACCGATGTGCTGGCGAAGCGGATCTCGCTCAAGTCGCGCGCTGATGGCAATAGCACGACGCGTAAACGCTACGCGGGCGGGATGATTAAGCTGGTCGCATCGAACAGCCCCGCCGACGTGAAGTCGACCTCCGCGCGCGTCCGCATCGTCGAAGAGCCTGACGACACAAACAAGGACGTGAAGGGGCAGGGCAACGCGATCTCGCTGCTGCGTGAGCGCGGCAAGACGATCCGCCGCAGCCTGGAGCTGATCGGCGGCACGCCGACGGCAAAGGGCGCATCTGAGATCGAGAAGGAGATGCGCACCACCGACCAGCGCCGCTTCATGGTGGCTTGCCATCACTGCGGAGAAAAGCACGAGATCGAGTGGGAGCACGTTGTTATTCCAGGCCTCAACCTCGATCAAGAGGACTTGAAGGCGCCCGATATCGATGAGAGATTTCCAGAGCGCGAGATCTACGGCCGCGCGCGTTTCGAGGATGCCTACTATGCGTGCCCGCACTGCGGTGCGATCTGGTCCGACGAAGAGCGCTGCGAGAACATCCGCGCTGCTGCATCGGTGGGGCCGCTATATGGTTGGGAGATCACGAACCCATCCGCCAATGACCCCGGCTTCTACTGCAACGAACTGCAGAGCTGCTTCGAAGGCTCGTTCGTCCCGCGCCTGGCTGAGAAGTACCTCCGTGCCAAGGCCCAGCTCGACGCCGGCGACCCCAACGAAATGGTCGCATTCTGGAACAGCACGCGCGGACTGCCGTGGGAGTACAAGGGCGAACTACCCGAAGAGGACGAGCTGCGCGAGCGCGCCGAGGACTACCAGGAATGGTCTGTCCCTGCGGGTGGCATCGAGCCCGTCCTCACGGTCGACGTGCAGCACGATCGCCTCGCCGTTACGTGTTGGGTCGTTGGGCGCGGTGATGAAATGTGGCTGTCGTATTGGGGTGAGCTCTACGGCCAGACGGTCGTGGCACATCAGGGCGCCTGGATCGAGCTGGAGCAGCTGCTCGACAAGACCGTGCAGCACGCCACTGGCGCCAAGCTACCGATCGTCGCATGCGGCATCGACTGTTCTGACGGGCAGACCTCCGACGCCGCGTATGCCTTCGTTCGCAAGCACAACCGCGTTGGCAGGCAAGTCCTCGCGCTCAAGGGTGCCCCCGACGATGAAGGCCGCGTCGAGATCTGGACGCCGCCGAAGGCGATCGATCCCAGCCACATCCGCACAAAAGCCGCACGGTGGGGCCTGCAGATCAACATTGTCGGTACCGCCAAGGCCAAGGATCTGCTGCTCGGCTGGGCGACCGAAACGGGGCGCGTGCGCCTGCGTGGCAGCGGCCCCGGCCGAATGCACTGGTATCGCGATGTCAGATCCGACTTTTACGAGCAGCTGCTCAGCGAAATCAAGATCCCCTCGCGCACCAACCCCAACAAGCGGCGCTGGAAGGCTCGCACCGATCGGCGGCAAGAAGCGCTCGACTGCACGGTGTATGCGCTGTACCTGAGCCGCCACCTTCGCTTGCACCTTCGCCGCGCTGCGCAGTGGGATATCGCCGAGCTCAAGCTGCGGCAAGTGTCTCTGCTCGATACAGCTCCAGTGCAGACGTTTGCACTGGCGGAAACACAACCAGAACCGGTCAAGCCAGCCGCGCCGATCGCGCCCGAGCCGGAAGTAGTACAGCCAGCCACTGAGCCGTCCGAACCACAGCCGCCTGCGCAGTCTGCAGCCGCATACCTATCCTTGATCCAAAGCCTCCGGGGGAGCCGCCGTGTCTAATGCCTCTACACCTGAACGCACCCTGGTGATCACCATTCGCTCCGCGCGAGGCCTGAGCGAATCAGAGGCCGCAGCACTCGCCGAGAAAATCCGGGCGCTTGTGGGGGCCGATCGCTACAAGCTCGCCAGCCAGCAAGTGGTGGGTTCTGCACGATTCAGTGTTGGCCGCTATTCATCGAAGGGTGAATGGATCAAGGCGATCGAACAGTGCCCCGCTGAAATGACAGCCGCGCAGATCTCCGCGTCACTGGGGCTATCAGAGCGGCAAGTGAAACGCTACCGCGCATTGATCAAGGCATTGGCTACTGACGAGCCGGTTCTGTAGTCGTTGCGGCGGGGTGACACTGCCGGCCAGATTTGTCACCCCGCCCAGTGCCACGCTCCACGCGAGACTAAAGAAACCCGCGCGGAGATATCAATGCCCATCTCAACCATCAAATTCATCCGGCCGAAACAGCACGCCGGCGTGATCTACGACGTCGGAAGTCAGATCACGGTCGACTCTGCAACAGCCGATCTTTATGTTGCGGATGGTGTTGCGTCTTTTGTATCAAAGGCGCAGACAAATGATTCCGGTGTTCCTGTTGTGGCGACCTTGGCTGGTGGGGCTGCGGCGCCACTTAGCCCTGGTAGCTCGATGAGGGCGGGTCAGTTCTACGCGTTGGTTAGTCCCATCTTCCGTCTTCAGGCAGCAGGGACAGGTAGTGCTGTCGTGGTCGGCAAATTTGCCGACGGATCAACTCAGACTCTTGAGTCGCTTTCCGCCGGATCTGTTGGCTGGTACGGCGATGACAAGCTCGTTGCGGTCAGTTGGTCTGGCCCTGCAACACTTACGGTAGGAGTGCTCTGATATGGGCGTACCAACACTTTCGGTTGATCGGCCTTTTCTAAGCCCGAACGGGCTGGCGAGAAGCGCCAAGGCAATTATCTGTGAAGACACCTTCGCGAACAGTAATGACGGATGGCTTCAGCTTTTCACGCCTGACAGCGACCAGACGACTGGGCCAGACTTCGGTCAGCGCATTTACGGGACGCTTACGCGCGTGCAGCGTGGCCCGTGGTTAATGGCACTGCGCTCGCCCGGAATCGCTGACACTACGGCTCAGCCCGTTGCAACAATGGGTATCAAGCGGATCGCAAACCACTACGGGCCTGGCCGCTACATGATGGAGATGGTGGTCAGCGTCGAGTGCGCGGTGTCGCAGCTTGATCGTCCTGTTGATTTTGCGTGGGGTTTGGATACCGCAACGGAATCGGGTCTGCGTAGATTCTTTCGCGCCCGTTTCTGGAACTACGACGAAACGAACAGCCAGACGCGCAAGAAATTTCAGATCAAGACGGCGGCAGGTTCGCTTGATTCCGCTTACACCGATGTGGCCGGCGGGGCGGTAGACCTGACGGTGCTGACCAATGAAAACAAAGCACTGCCGTTTTACTTGGCGATGGTTGTCAATACGGCGACGGGCTGTTGGGAGGGCTTTCGGTTCGGTAACTTCATCAAAGTCGGCACACTGGCCGACACCCCAGACACGTCGCTGATCGACCTCGGGCCGATGAGCACCGAGTCATTGCCGACGTTCGCGTCTGGCTTGAATCCCTTGTTCGAGATCGTGAATCGCTCGTCAGCTGGCCGCACCCAGTCACAGAGCAACCTCCACTGGCACCGTCTGACTTTCTTGGGGGCGTGACATGAACAACAACTTTCTTGCCAGCAACATCAAGGTGCCGTCAGCTTTCAGTTCGTCTGAGATCATGGTCGAGCCGGGAGAAATACTAAGCGTCTCCGTGATGGTGGAGTCGGTGTCTGGTGCGCCGACAACAGCCTCGCTGGCGGCAAAGCTCCAAGTCGCCCCGATTGAATACAAGGGATACAGCTGGAACACCGATTCGGTGTCAGGCACACAACGCCCGTGGATTGATGTGGCGGTTGGAGACACTTACCTAGGCCATCTCTTGATAGACGGCGCATTCCCTGCATCTCTGGCTGACCAAAACATCACCACGCCGCGCATCGTCACCCGTCGGTTCAAAGTCCCACCGCTCGCGCAAATTGTACGCGTGGTTCTCACGCCGACGTTCTCTGGCGGAACATCGCCAGAATTCCGTGTAACGATCGGAGCATCAACCGACGCACCTTAGCCTGCATTCAATGCAGTAAGGCCCCGAATCGCGGGGCCTTACTTTTATGAGGAATCGCAGGATCTGGGCTTTATGCAGTGTCCTCGCCCCTGGATGCAAGCGGCCCCGTATAAAACTTCACACGGCATCTGAGCTGCACAGAGGGGTGACACTGACAGCCAGATTTGTCACCCCCGCCGTCAATAAAGTCGCGGCATGGCTACCGCGACTACCGAACCCACCTCTTTACGCGCAGGCGATTCCGCTGCCTGGGTCCGCAGCGTTGAGGGCTATAGCCCCGCTGACGGCTGGCAACTCGCTTACGCACTGGTGCCACGTTCGGGAGGTGCCAAGCACACCATCGCCACCGCAGTGTCCGGCGCCGGCTGGTCGGTGGATCTCAAGGCGACCGATACCGCAGGGTACGCACCTGGCGCATACACCCTTGTAGCTGTCGTCTCCCGTGGCACTGAGCGCGCGACCATCTTCACGTCAGCGTGCGAGGTGCTGCCCGACCTGATGGAGGTGGATGCGCAGGACACTCGCTCGTCCGCCGAGAAGATCCTCGCAGCGATCGACGCCTGGCTTGAGAAGCGCGCCGGCTGGGCCGGCGAAAAGCAGGTCGGCGATACCCGCATCAAGGATCACCCGCTGCAAGACTTGCTGGCTCTACGTAAGACCTACGAGGGCATCGCTGCTCGCGAACGTTCGACCAAGCAGTTGCTTGATGGCACCGGCGCCGCGCCGGGTCGCGTATGGGTGCGCATGTAATGGGCGCCCGCGAGCAAGCGTGGCAAGACGTGCAGACCCGGTGCAAGTTGCCGGGCAGCGTCGTTCTGCAGCAATGGACTACCCAGCGCGCCAACGACAAGGCCGCATGGATCGGCTCTCTGGTTGAGGCCGCCGGGCAGCGCGAGATGCGCCGCATGTTCGCTGCAGCTGAAACACCCGCATGGGTCAGCAGCTGGCCGACCGACGGCGGCAACCTCAATCAGAACCTCGAACGCGGCCTCGCCATCGCCGTGCGTCGCGCTCGCCAGCACACTCAGGACAACGACTGGGGCCGGCGCTTCCTGCTCCAGATGCGCACCTCTTTGCTCGGCCCGACTGGCATGCCGCTGCAGATGCGGCACAAGAAGCGGGGCGGCAATGCCCACGAAGCCATCAACGAATCGGTCGAGGCGTGGTGGTCCGCGTGGTGTCGCGAGGGCAGCTGCGAGCTGACTGGCAAGCACGCTTGGAAGGATTGCGAGCGCTTGGCGATCGACCATCTGTGCCGCGATGGCGAGATCCTCGCGCGCGAGCTGGTCGGCCGTGGCCCGATGGGCTACCAGATCCAGTTGCTCGACCCGACCCTGCTGGACCCAAGCTATCGCAGCGAGTACGCCGGGCGCCGCATCCGCATGAGCATCGAGCTCGACGACGACAACCGCCCGGTCGCCTACTGGCTCCGTAGCCAGTACGCCGAGGCCGGTTATGTCGCGAAGGCCTACGACGGCGGCCAGCGCGTTCGAATCCCGGCCGACGAGATCATTCATGCATTCATTGCAGAGGAAGCCGATCAGCTGCGTGGCTTCCCATGGATGCTTGCCGGCATGCGGCGCCTTCGCCTGCTGGGCGACTTCGAAGAATCCGCGGCTGTTGCCAGCTCCAACGCGGCCAAGCGCGTGGGCTTCTTTACTGCGCCGAACGGCGATCCCGGATCTCCGCCCGGCTTTGCCGACCAGATCGTCAGTGCCGCGCTGGATGCCGCCAAGGCAAGCGGCAAGATTCTGACGCCGGCCGAGATCGAGGCAATTACCGCAGCGGCTCAGCGTTTCAGCACCACGGCGCCGGGCCAGTACGACACGCTGCCCACCGGCTACACGTTCACCCCGTTCCAGTCCGACTACCCGCACATCAACTACGGCGAATACGTCCGTGAGTGCGTGCGCGGCTTCACCGGTGGCCTCGGCCTGAGCCACGCCACCGGCGGCAACAACCTTGAGAACGTGAACATGAGCTCCGCGCGCGTCGGCATCCTCGACGAGCGCGAGCTCTACAAGACGCTGCAGGACTTCGTCGCCCGCAAGCTGCATGCGAGGGTGTTCAAGTCCGCGCTGCGTATTGGCCTCATCGCCTCCCCGCTGTTGGCGCGCGTTCCGCCGTCGCAGTACGAAGCGCTGCTCTGTGCAGCCACCTGGGGCAAGCGTCGCTGGCAAGACCCCGATCCGGTCAAGAAAGCCAACTCCGACGCGATCCGCCTGCAGAACCGCCTCACCTCTCCGCAGCGCGTGATGCTCGAAAACGGCGACGAGCCCGAAGAGGTCATGGAAGAGATCGCCGAGTGGGAAGCCCGTTTCGGCCCGCTTACCGCCAAGCCGGCCGCACCTGGTGCTGGCGCTGCTGCTGCGGCACCCAAGAACCCCGACACCGAATCTGAAAAGCCGGACGCCGAAGAGGGCGCCGACGTGGAGGAACAACCATGAAGCGAGAAATCGGCGACCGTAGCCGCATCGAAGGATCGATGCATCGCGTGTGCCAGCTCGCCGTCAGCGTGCGCCAAGTCGAGGATGGCGCCACCGATGACGGCCTGCTGCGGCTGCGTCTGTCCGCCAGTTCCGAGTACGCCTACACACGCAGCAGCTGGTGGGATGACCCCTGGGTCGAGGTGCTCGGCCACAAGGCCAGCGAAGTCGATCTCAGCCGCCTCAACTCGGGCGGCGCGCTGCTGGGCAACCACGACCGCTACAGCGCTATCGGCAACACGCCGCTCGCATCGATCGGCGCCGTCGAGCGTGCCTGGATCGAGAACGGCCGCGTGATGGCCGACGTGGTGATCAGCCGCCGCGAAGCGTTGGCCGATCTGCGGCAAGACATTCTCGACGGCATCGTCACTCAGGTGTCGATCGGCTATTCGATCAACGAGCGAGTGCTCACCCGTGCGGGCAAAGACTCCCCGGACGAGTACCGCGTCACCAGTTGGACCCCCTTCGAAATCTCGCTCGTCGATGTGCCTGCAGATCCCACGATCGGCATCGGCCGCAACGCCGGCGAGCTTTCCCCGAACGACGCTAACGCACGTCCGGGTTATCGAGTTGTCGAGCTGAGTCGTTCAGCCGACCCCGCCGGCGGCCAGGCCGGAAACACCACTCAGGAGCGCACCATGCCCCCAGTCAATGACGTGGCCGTCGAGAACAACGCGGCCAACCCTTCCCAAGCCGATCCGCTTGCCGCGGAGCGTGAGCGCGTTCGTGAGCTGACTGCTCTCGGTCGCCAGTTCGGTTGTCGCGACGATGCTGATGCAGCCGTCAATGCCGGCACTTCCATCGAAGCCTTCCGCACGCAGCTGCTGGAGAAGATCAAGCCGGCGCCGCGTGTTACGCCCTCCGAGGGCGATGCCGATATCGGCATGAGTGGTCGCGATCTGCAGCGCTTCAGCTTTGCGCGCGCCATTCTGTACGCCATGGACCCGAACAACGCGGGCCTGCGTAACGCCGCCGCCTTCGAGCTGGAGTGCTCCAACGCAGCGCGCGACAAGCGCACCGACGAAACCCGCAAGGAGCGCGAGGGCGGCATCACCGTTCCGGCCGATGTCCTGCGTCATGCGTATGCGATCGATAGCGCATCGGCCGAGGCTGCGACGCGCATGCTGGTCGCCCGCGCGCAGCAGAGCGCGGCCTATCGCGACCTCGTTGTCGGGACGGCCACCGCGGGCGGCAACCTGGTTGCCACCGACCTTCTGGCCGGCAGCTTTATCGAGTTGCTGCGTGCGAAGAGCCGCCTGATCGAGATGGGCGCAACCACGCTGACCGGACTGACCGGGAACATCGCGATTCCGCGTCAGACCGGCGGTGCAGCGTTCTACTGGGTTGGTGAGAACGGCGCGCCGACCGAAAGCCAGGCCAGCTTCGATCAGGTGGCAATGTCGCCGAAGACGATCGGCCTCTTCACCGACTACAGCCGCCGCTTGATGATGCAGTCGAGCATCTCGATCGAGGCCTTCGTGCGTGCCGACCTCGCGCTTGGCCTGAGTGTGGGTCTCGACTACACCGGAATGAACGGGTCGGGCTCTGGCAATGAGCCGACCGGCCTGTTCAATATGTCCGGCGTTGGCGCCGTGGTCGGCGGCACGAACGGTGCGGCCCCGACCTGGGACATGATGGTTCAGATGGAAGAGGCAGTCGCCGTCGCCAACGCGGACGTCGGTGCCCTGGCCTACCTGACCAACCCGAAAGTGCGCAGCAAGCTCAAGCGCACCCAGAAGTTCTCCGGCACGAACGGTCAGGAAATCTGGCTTGCGGGTCGCGACTCGCGCCGCGGCATCGGCGAGGTCAACGGCTACGACGCCTACGCCACCAACAACGTGCCGAGCAACCTCACCAAAGGCACTTCGAACGGCATCTGTTCGGCTGCCGCCTTCGGCAACTGGGTGGACTTCCTGATCGCGATGTGGGGCGGTCTCGACATCCTGCTCGACCCGTACAGCCAGAGCTCCACCGGCGCTCGCCGTGTCGTGGCGCTCATGGATGCCGACATCAACATCCGCCGCGGCGGTTCCTTCGCGGTCACGAAAGACCTGCTCACCTCGTAATCGAAATAGCGGAACGCGGCCAGGTTGCTGGCCGCGTCACCGCCACGGAGACTCACATGCCGAAGATCCTCATTCTCGAAACCTGCATCGTCAATTACCGCGACGACCGCGGTGGCGTTGCAGAAGAAGCCGGCGCGCTCATTACGGTGGATGCTGAGCAGGCACGCTTGCTTACCACCCACGGCCGCGCGCTCTACACCTCGAAAGGCGATGACGCGACCAAGGGCCGCTACACGGCGCCCGCGGACGTGATCAAGGCGGCGGGGGCTATCGCCAAAGAGGCCGCCAAAGACGCAGCCAAGTCGGGCGCTGACGAGTAAGCCACGTGTTCAGCGACGACGACTTCGCCGAGATGTACTCCGAACTGGGCCTCGCGATGACGCACATCGCGCAGCCCAGCGGAGTGCAGACGTCTGTACTGGGGATTTTTGGTGCCCCCGGTAAAGCCGTTCTCGACGGCGATGTTGTCGTGCTCGACCCGACCGTGCGTTATCCCGTTCGGCAGTGGCCAGCGGTCAAGCGCGGCGATCGTATCCGCATTGGCGCCAAGACTTACGCCGTGCGCGAAAAGCCGATGGCGCTGACCAACGGCGGTGAAGAAATCGCGCGCCTGGAGGCCACGTCGTGAGCTCCGTCGCCGAGCAGTTCTGTGCAGTCGTTCAAGGTGCCTTGCTGGGTGCCACGGATGCGGCCGATCGGGTGTACCGGCGCCGCATTGATGCGTACGACGCAAGCGAGTTGCCCGCGATCGAGATCCATCGGGGCGAGTGGCCGCTCTCGCAGTGGGGGCAGGGTGTTGATCGCGGCCCTGCTGAGCTCCGCGTGTCCTTCGTAGTGGCTGACGGTCTCACGGCAGAAACGACGCTCGATGCGCTTCACATGCAGGCCCATGCGGTCCTGATGGCCTGCCCGGATCTGGCGTCGGTCGGATCTGGCCTGCACTGCACCGGCACGCTAGAGCCGGAGGTCGCACCCGGCGAGCCGGACGTCGCCCGCATGACCGCCACCTATCAGCTTCAAACCCTCATTTCAGCCGCCGATCTGTCGCGGCGATTCAGGAGTGCAACATGATCAACTTCGGCGCAATGCAGCTCATCTGCACCCCGACGAACCTCGCGGACGGTACGGCCATCGCCAACCCGACGCCCGTCAAGCTCGGCGTGCTGCAAGACGTAACCCTCGACCTGTCCGTCGACATGAAAACCCTCTACGGCGCCGGCATGTATCCGGTCGCGGTCGCGCAGGGTAAGGGCAAGGTCGAACTCAAGGCAAAAACCGGCGAGATCTCCGGCAAGGCGCTGGGCTCACTGTTCCTCGGCCAGTCGTCCGCTGCTGGCATCAAGGACTGTGTGCTGGGCTTCCCTGCCGCGATTCCCGGTTCGGTCGCCTATACGGTTACCGTGGCGCCGCCGTCGTCTGGCACGTTCGTGGCGGACCTTGGCGTGTTCGATGCTACGTCCGGTCGCCAGCTCACGCCGGTCGCCAGCGCGCCGTCTGCCGGTCAATACACGGTATCGGCCGCGGGGCTCTATACCTTCGCTGCAGCCGATGCCGGCAAGGCGATCGTGATGAACTACGAATACTCGGCGGTTTCCACTAGCGCGCAGGTATTCAACCTGACGAACCGCCCGGCCGGCCAGACGCCGAGCTTCTCGGTGATCGGCCGCGCTGCCTACGACGGCAAGATCATTACCGCCAAGTTTTACCGCGGCGTATCGAGCAAGCTGTCGCTGCCGTTCAAGTCCGACGACTTCGCCGTGTCGGATCTGGACATCTCGTGCTTCGCCAACGCAGCCGATCAGGTCGGCTGGATCTGCATCCAGAGCGAGTGACCATGAGCGCCAACACCTTCACCTTGGGCGGCCAGCCCTTCACCGCAGCCACGCTGGAGTTCAAGGTACTCCGGCGTGTGCTGCCGGCGATCAACCGAGTCGGGCCTACGCTCGCGCGCAACGTCATCACCGAAGCCGTGATGGCCGACCTCGCCGACGTGATCTGCGCGGGTGCCGGTATCACTGTCGAGCAGTTCGATGCGATGCCGGTCAAGGCCCATGAGCTCGGCTTGGCTTTCAACGCGGTTGTGCTGGCTGCAGGGCTTGAGGCCAAGCAGGAGGGCGCCTCGGGGGAAGCATCGGTGGCGGATGGGACTGGGACGACCTCTACGCTCATCTCGCCACCTGCCTCGGTTGGACCTGGGACGACATCGACCGAATGACGCTGCCGCGGCTGGCGGCACTGACCAGGCGGTGGAAGTCCCTGCCGCCTGCCGCAGTGTCGATCGGCCGCATCGCGCAGTGGCTCGGTGCCGTGCCGAAAGAGGCCGCCAAGGGTGACCCGCTGCAGCAGATCCAGCAATCGGGCATCCCGGCCTCGGACCGCTTACCCGAAGACCCTGACCTCGCATTCCTTGACCACGACGTACCGCTAGGCGCTCCGGCGCCGAGGGCCTGAGATGGCAAACGACAACCAACCGCAGATCGACATCACCGGCAATGCAGAAGGGTTCCGGCGCGCCACGCAAGAGGCCGCCGCCCACATGCAGGGTCTGGCACGTCAGATCAACGGCCACGCCGAAAGCATCACCGGCGCGTTCGGCAAGGTGAATGGCGCCATGCTCGCCGTCGGCGCTGTGCTCGGTGGCGGCGCGTTCCTGAAGCAGGCCGCCGAGGCGGTGAAGGCTCAGACGCTGGAAGCGCTCAAGCTCTCCAACGCGCTGGGCATCACCGCCGAAGAGGCCAACGTCCTCAACACCGCACTCGGCAACGTCTTCCTCGATACCGACACCTACCTCGACGGCACGCGTGCGGTGACGAAGGCGCTCAATAGCAACGCAGAGGGGTTTACGGACATGGGCATCGCTACGCGCGATGCAAAGGGCCAGCTGCTACCGATGCAGGAGATTATTCAGAACACCGCCAATGCGCTTACGCAGTACAAGGCCGGTTCTGATCGCAACGTGATGGCCAACCAGTTGCTCGGGCGCAGCTACGAGGATGTGATCAGGCTCGCAAAGGTAAATGCCGATGTAATGGCCGACGCCGCACAGGAGGTCGAGGACTACCAGAAGCAGCTTGACCCGGCGATGGTGGAGCAATACCGCGCCTCGATGGAGAACGTCGGCGACGTGTTCGAAGGCATCGCCACCGTGATCGGCAAGGCGGTGATGCCGGTGATCACCCAGCTGGGAAACTGGTTCTCCAGCGTTGGGCCTTACGTCGTGGTCGCTTTCAAGGGCGCAATCGGTGGGCTGGTCGCCGCGTTCTACGGTGTCATTACGATGATCGAGTTTGCGATCGACGGATTCAAGACGTGGTGGAACGTTGGCTCTGAGGTAATCAGGGGAATTGGCACGCTGCTCGACCTTTTTGGTCGTGGCAAGTTTGAGGAAATGGGCGATGCAGCCCGTGCTGGTATCGAGAAGGTCCGCGCCGCTTACGCCGCCGGGCAGGACGAAATCTATGCTGACGCCCGCGCAGCTCAAGAAAAGCTCTTTAAGTTGTTTGCCAATCCGCAGGCGGATGAGGTTTCTCCCAAGGGTGGCAGCAAGTCCTCATTCACGCTGCCCGACCATACGAAGAAGCACGCCAAAGAGGCGCCCAGTTACATGCTCTATTACGAGGCGGCTCTTGCCGAAGAAAAGCGCCTTGCGACGGAGCGTGACAGTACCCGCGAATACACAAAGCAGCAGGAGCTTGCGTTCTGGCAGGAATTGCTTCGTAACGCCCAGCTGGGGGCTCACGACCGCGCCGCGACTGAAAAAAAGGTATCAGAGCTCATTATCGAAATTGCCCGAAATGAGAGGCGGCAGCGAGAGCAATTGGGTCAAGAGGGTGTTAGAGCTCGTGAGGCGCAGGCGCTAGGGGAGATTGATGCTCAGTCTGCTGCAGCGCAAATAGCGGTCGACCTTGGTCAGACGACGCGACTCAAGCAGCTTCAGCTTGAAGAGCAGTATGAGGCGCAGCGCTATGCATTGCAGATGCGTGCGCTACAAGAGCGTCGAGAATTGCTGGCAAGCGACCCGTCGCAAAACTTAGTTGCCATGGCGCAACTAGAGAATCAAATGCTTGAGTTGGAGCAGCGATACCAACTCAAACGCATGCAGATCATTGGACAGCAGCAGAAAGAGGGCGGCTGGTCGCAAATGTTCCAGGGCATGACGCAAGGCTGGGGGCAGATGCTCGACGGCCTTGCGACGCGCTCGATGAGCTGGAGCCAAGCACTCGGCCGTGTGTGGCAGAACGTGCGGCAGGGCTTCTTCTCGTCCGTGGCCGGCATGGCGCAAGACTGGATCGGCCAACAGACTCGCATGCTGCTCGCGAAGCTCGGTTTCGCTGCGGAAGAGAAGGCAATCAACACCTCAACCGCCGCGACCAACGTGGCGACGAAAGCCTCCGAGGCGACGGGCGTGCTCTCTGCCAACGCGGCCGAGGCGGGTTCTGGTGCGGCCTCGGCCATGTCCTCGATCCCGTATGTCGGACCGATCCTCGCCATCGCCGCCATGGGCGCCATGGTGGCAGCGGTGATGGGGCTGTCGGGCGGCATCAAGTCCGCCCGCAATGGCTACGACATTCCGAGTGGCGTGAACCCGATGGTTCAGGCTCACGAAGAGGAAATGGTCCTGCCGAAAGGGCCGTCGAACGTGATGCGCCAGCTTGCCGATATGGCTGAGGCTGGCCAGCTCAGTGG
>CAMFLH010000038.1 GCA_945957295.1 uncultured Uliginosibacterium sp. | reverse complement strand
TAAGAGACAGCGGTGGGTGTGGGCGCGCTGATGGACGACGGCGTCGTGCGCCTGATCCTCGCGACGAAGATCGCCAGCCTCGCGCGCGGCTTCTCCGGTATCCGCCCGCTGGTGCTGGAAACGATGATCGAGGCCTACAACGCCGGCATCCTGCCCTGCATCCCGAGCAAGGGCTCGGTGGGCGCCTCGGGCGACCTCGCGCCGCTGTCGCACATGACGCTTGCGCTGATGGGCGAAGGCCGCGTGCGAGTCGACGGCGTCGAACGCAATGCGGCCGACGCGCTGGGCGAAGCCGGCATCACGCCGATCCAGCTCGCGGCGAAGGAAGGGCTGGCGCTGATCAACGGCACCCAGGCTTCGACCGCGCTGACGCTGCAAGGCCTGTTCCTCGCCGAGCGCGTGTTCGCCGCTGCAATTGCCGCAGGCGCGATGTCGGTGGATGCCGCGCGCGGCTCCGATGCGCCCTTCGACGCACGCATCCACGAAGTGCGCGGCCAGCCGGGGCAGATCGCCGTCGCCGCGCGCTACCGCGAGCTGCTCGCCGGTTCCGAGATCCGCCAGTCGCACCTGACGAACGACGACCGTGTGCAGGACCCCTACTCGCTGCGCTGTCAGCCGCAGGTGATGGGCGCCTGCCTCGACCTGCTGCGCAGCGCGGTCACCACGCTGACGATTGAAGCCAACGCGGTCTCCGACAACCCGCTGATCTTCGAACACGAAGGCCATTGGTCGGTGCTCTCCGGCGGCAACTTCCATGCGGAGCCGGTAGCCTTTGCGGCAGACACGCTCGCGTTGGCGATTGCCGAGATCGGCGCGCTGTCCGAGCGTCGCATCGCGCTGCTGATCGATGCCTCGCTGTCGGGCCTGCCCGCGTTCCTGGTGCCTAACCCCGGCCTGCACTCCGGCTTCATGATTGCGCATGTCACCGCCGCGGCACTCGCGTCCGAGAACAAGTCGCTAGCCCACCCGGCCAGCGTCGACAGCCTGCCGACTTCGGCGAACCAGGAGGACCATGTCTCGATGGCCACCTTCGCCGGCCGGCGCCTGACCGACATGGCGAAGAACACCGCGCACATCGTCGGCATCGAACTGCTCGCGGCCGCGCAGGGCATCGACTTCCACCGTGCAATGAAGACCTCAGTGCCGCTGGAGAAGGTGCATGCGCAGCTACGCGGCGAGGTGCCTTTCCACTCGGACGATCGCTACCTCGCGCCGGATCTGGAAGCCGCGCAGCGCATGGTGCTCTCCGGCATCTTCGACCACGCAGCACACGATCTGCTGCCCTCCATCGAGGCGTAAATCATGAGCACCGACGGCGTACGGCATACCGGCTTCGAAGCTGCGATCTGGCAGGGTCGTGAAGACTCGCATGAAGCGCACTTCAGCCAGCGCTGGCATGAGGCGGTGCAACCGCTGGGCGAGGCCACGCAGCGCCACGGTGTCGCGCTGCTCGGCTTCGCCTGCGATGCTGGCGTGCGCCGCAACCTCGGTCGCCCAGGCGCCGCCGCCGCCCCGACCGCGCTGCGCCGCGCGCTGGCCAACGTGGCGCTGGCCGAGGCCTCGGTGCTCTACGACGCCGGGGATGTGCATTGCGATGGCGACGCGCTGGAACCCGCGCAGGCCCACTACGCCGGCGAGATCGCCAAGCTGATTGAGCGCGGCCATCTGCCGATTGGCCTCGGCGGTGGGCATGAAATCGCTTTCGGTAGCTTCATGGGCCTCGCCACCGCGCTGAAGAAACGTAGCAGCGAGGCGCCGCGCATCGGCATCCTGAACTTCGACGCGCACTTCGACCTGCGCGCCGCGGATCGCGCGAGTTCCGGCACGCCCTTCCGGCAGATCGCCGAGTATTCGCACACTCAGGGCTGGCCCTTCCACTATTCGGTGTTCGGCATCTCGCGCTTCGCCAACACCGCGGCGCTGTTCGAGCGGGCGAAGCAACTCGGCGTGCGCTGGATGCTGGATGAAGAGCTGGGCGCATCGAAGCTGCACGCCGCGCTCGCCGCGCTGCATGCCTTCCTCGCCCAGATCGACCACCTCTACTTGACGATCTGCCTCGATGTGCTGCCGCCCGGCCTCGCGCCCGGGGTATCCGCACCCTCGGCACACGGCGTTGCGATGGACGTTATCGAGCCCCTGATCGACGCCGCAGTCGCCAGCGGCAAGCTGCGCCTCGCCGACGTCGCAGAACTGAACCCCGCGCAGGACATCGACGCCCACACAGCGCGCGTCGCGGCGCGGCTGGTGGCCCGTATCGCCGCGGGGGCGCATCCGTGATCGACCGGCGCGTTCGCGACGGACTGCTGCGCAACGTCCATCTCGCGACCTTTGTCGGTGAGGGCTACGGCGCAGTCCGCCACGCCGCGCTGGCGTGGCGCGAAGGGCGCATTGCCTGGCTCGGCCCCGATGCCGAACTGCCCGCAGAGTTCCGCGCGCTGCCGACACACGACGGCGCCGGTGGCTGGCTCACGCCGGGGCTGATCGACTGCCACACGCATCTTGTTTACGCCGGTAGCCGGGCCAACGAATTCGAGTCCCGGCTCAACGGCGCGAACTACGAAGACATCGCCCGCGCGGGTGGCGGCATCCTCTCCACCGTGCGCGCAACGCGCGCCGCCGACGAAGACACGCTGCTCGCCGCCAGCCTGCCGCGCGTCGACGCGCTGCTCTCCGAGGGTGTCACCACGCTGGAGATCAAATCCGGCTACGGGCTGGACCTGCCCAGCGAACGCAAGATGCTGCGCGTCGCGCGCCGCATCGGGGAACTGCGCGGCGTCACCGTGCGCACCACCTTCCTCGGCGCCCATGCGCTGCCGCCAGAGTTCGCTGGCGAGTCCGACGCCTACATCGACCACCACTGCACCGCCATGCTGCCTGCACTCGCCAGCGAAGGCCTGGTCGACGCGGTGGACGCCTTCTGCGAACGCATCGCCTTCACGCCGGCGCAAACGACCCGCGTATTCGACGCCGCCGCGAAGCTCGGCCTGCCGGTGAAGCTGCACGCCGAACAGCTCTCCGACCAGGGTGGCGCCACGCTGGTCGCCAAGCATCGCGGCCTGTCAGCAGATCATCTCGAATGGCTGTCGGGCGAGGGCATCGCGGCGATGAAGGCGGCCGGCACGGTCGCCGTGCTGTTGCCCGGCGCCTTCTACTGCCTGCGCGAAACGAAGCTGCCACCGATCGCCGCACTGCGCGCGGCCGGCGTGCCGATAGCCGTTTCCACCGACGCCAACCCGGGCACCTCGCCGCTAACCTCGCTGCTGCTCGCCGCGAACATGGCCTGCACGCTGTTCCGCCTCACGCCGCAGGAAGCCCTCGCCGGCATCACACGCGAAGCGGCACGTGCACTGGGGATGGTCGATCGCGGCACGCTCGCCGTCGGCAAGCGCGCGGATCTGGCCTTATGGCGAATCGGCGAGCCGGCCGAGCTGGCCTACGCACTGGGCGCGCGGCCGCTGGCCGCAAGCTGGGTGGGCGGAGCGAAACGCTAGAGCGCCCAGTAGCGCGAAACTCTAGTGCGCCTCGTCCCAGTTGGCGCCGGCGCCGACTTCAACGACCAGCGGCACCTTCAAAGCGGCGGCGCCGCTCATCAACTCCGCCAGTTTTGGCTTGACGACATCCAGCTCGCCCTGCGGCACTTCGAGCACCAGTTCGTCGTGCACCTGGAGCAGCAGTGTCGATTGCAGCGTACTGCCTTGCAGCCAGTCATACACCCGACGCATCGCGATCTTGACGATGTCGGCGGCGGTACCTTGCATCGGCGCGTTGATCGCGGCGCGTTCGGCGCCCTGGCGGCGGCCAACTTGCGCAGCGCGGATCTCGGGCAGCATCAGGCGGCGGCCGAACACCGTTTCCACATAACCGTGATCGCGCGCAAAGTGGCGCGTTTCTTCCATGTAGCGGGCGACGCCGGGATAACGCGCGAAGTAGCGGTCGATATAGGCCTGCGCAGCGCTGCGCTCCAGGTCGAGCGCCTTTGCCAGCCCGTGCGCGCTCATGCCGTAGATGAGGCCAAAGTTGATCGCCTTGGCGTAGCGACGCTGTTCGCTGGTGACCTCGGACGGCACGAGGCCGAAGACCTCTGCGGCGGTGGCGCGGTGCACATCCAGCCCCTGCGCGAAAGCTTCAAGCAGGCCTGCGTCGTCCGACAGATGCGCCATGATGCGCAGTTCGATCTGCGAGTAGTCGGCCGACACGATGACGTTGCCCGGCGCTGCGATGAAGGCGGCGCGGATGCGGCGCCCTTCTTCGGTACGCACCGGGATGTTCTGCAGGTTCGGCTCGGAACTCGACAGCCGGCCGGTAACGGCACCGGCTTGCGAGAAGCTGGTATGCACACGGCCAGTCGTCGGATTCACCGAGCGCGGCAGCTTGTCGGTATAGGTGCTCTTCAACTTGGCCATGCTGCGGTATTCGAGCAGCAGTTTCGGCAGCGGATAGTCGAGTGCGAGTTGTTGCAGCACTTCCTCGTCGGTCGAAGGCTGGCCGCCGGGGGTCTTCTTGATCACCGGCAGCTTTTCGCGCTCGAACAGGATCTCCTGGATCTGCTTCGGGCTGTTCAGATTGAAGGGCTGCTTGGCGAGCGCGTGCGCCTCGGCTTCGAGCTCCAGCATGCGGCGGCCGAGGGTATCGGACTGACGCAGCAGCAGCTCGCGGTCGATCAGCACGCCGTTACGCTCCATCGCCCACAGCACTTCCATCGCCGGCATCTCGACCTCGCGGTAGAGTTTGGCCAGCGCGGCGTCGCTGGTCACGCGCGGCAGCAGCACGTTGTGCACGCGCAGCGTGGCATCGGCGTCTTCCGCGGCGTATTCGGTGGCGCGCGCGATGGCGACCTCATGGAAGCCGATCTGGTTGACGCCCTTGCCGCACACATCGGTGTAACTCAGCGTATCGAGCATGCCGGCATGGCGCTTCGCGAGCTGATCGAGGTCGTGCCCCTTGTCGCTCTCCACGACGAAGGATTCGAGCAGCGTGTCGTGCTCGACGCCGCGCAGCCGGATGCCGTGGTTGGCCAGCACATGCATGTCGTACTTGAGGTTCTGCCCCAGCTTGCGGTGCGCGTCGGATTCGAACCAGCAACGCAGCTTCGCCAGCACCTCGTCCAGCGGCAGCTGCGGCGGCGCATCCGGGTAGTGGTGGGTCAGCGGCAGATAGGCGGCCTCGCCTTCCTTCACGCTGAAGCTCATGCCGACGAGGCGCGCGAGCATCGGATCGAGACTGTCGGTTTCGGTGTCGAAGGCCGTCAGCGCTGCGGCGCTGATCTTGGCGAGCCAGGCGTCGAAGGTCGGCCAGTCGAGAATCGTGACGTAGCCGGCGCGATGCGCGCCCGCGTCATCCAGCAGCGAGGCCTGTGCGGGCGCCGCAGCCGACTCGGGCTTTGCGACAGGCGCAGGCGATTCCTCCGCAGCGGCATCGCCACCACCCAGCGCGGCACGCGCCTCCTTCAGCCAGGTGCGGAATTGCAGGCGCTCAAACCATTCGGCGAGCGTTTCATTCTGGCTGACGCCGAAACTCAGTTGATCGAGCGTCACCGGCAGCTCGCAGTCGGTTTCGATCGTGACGAGCTTGCGGCCGAGTGGCAGGAAATCGAGGTGTTTGCGCAGGTTGTCGCCGACCACGCCGCCGATCGCCCAATCCTCTTTCTTTCCCTTGGCGACTTTCTGCTGCGAGGCGGCGACCACGCCGTCGAGCGAATCGAATTCGGTGAGCCACTTCACGGCCGTCTTCGGGCCGCATTTCTCGACGCCCGGCACGTTGTCCACCGCGTCGCCGACCAGCGCAAGGTAGTCGATGATGCGGGTCGGCGGCACGCCAAACTTGGCCAGCACACCGGCTTCGTCGAGCACTTCGTTGCTCATCGTATTGACCAGCTTCACGCGCGGCGTGACCAGCTGGGCCATGTCCTTGTCGCCGGTGGAGATCACCACGTCGTAGCCAGCCGCTTCACCGCGCCGCGCCAGCGTGCCGATCACATCGTCGGCCTCGATGCCTTCGACCATCACGATCGGCCAGCCCATCGCCTGCACGCAGGCGTGGATCGGTTCGATCTGCAGGCGCAGGTCGTCCGGCATCGGTGGGCGATGCGCCTTGTAGTCGGGGTAGAGGTCTTCGCGGAAGGTCTTGCCCTTGGCATCAAAGACACAGGCAAGCCGGTCTGCCTTGTAGTCACCCAGTAGCCGGCGTAGCATGTTCAGCACCCCGAACACCGCGCCAGTAGGCTCTCCGCGAGCATTTCGCATGTCAGGCATGGCATGGAATGCGCGGTACAGATAAGAGGATCCGTCGACCAGCAGAAGCGTCGGCATGGGTATTCAACCGGTGAGCGCGGCAGGTGTCGTGCCGGTACCGGCACCACATCGATCCTGCGACGAAAGACAAGAATGAGCGCGAAAGAGAAACTCCCGCCCGTAACCACCGCAACGCCCGGCACGCACAGCCAGATGGCGCGCGAGGCATGGCGGATCTTTGGAATTATGGCAGAGTTCGTCGAGGCGACTGAGCGTCTCGCACCGATCCGCCCGGCTGTCAGTATCTTCGGCAGCGCCCGCACGAAGCCGGACGATCCGTACTACGAAAAAGCCGAGAAGATCGCGCGCCTGCTGTCGGATTCCGGCTTCTCGGTGATCTCCGGCGGCGGCCCCGGCATCATGGAGGCGGCCAACAAAGGCGCCTACTTCGGCAGCTCGCCCTCGGTCGGCCTCAACATCCAGTTGCCGATGGAACAGCACGGCAACCCGTATCAGGACATTTCGCAGACCTTCCACCACTTCTTCGCGCGCAAGTACATGTTCGTGAAGTGCGCCAGCGCCTATGTGGTGATGCCCGGTGGCTTCGGCACGCTGGACGAGCTGATGGAGGCGCTGACACTGATCCAAACCGGCAAGAGCCGGCCGATTCCGGTGATCCTGGTGCATTCGCCGTTCTGGAAGGGGCTGGTGGATTGGTTCCGCGAGCGCCTGGTGGCGGAGAAAATGGTCAACCCGGAAGACCTCGACCTGATCCAGGTGCTCGACTCGCCGGAGGATGTGGTCGAGGCGATCTTCAAACACTACGAGCATCGTGGGTTCGAGCCGCTGCCGGGCGAGCACGAGCTGATGCTCAACCTGTAAGAGGCACACCATGCCCCACACACTCCGCAAGCTGTTCGTGATCGCCATGCTTGCCGCGGCGCCGGTGATGGCGCAGGACAAGCCGCCCAAACTCGAACCGATCCCCGAACCGCCACCGCCGCCGGCCGGCGTCGTCGACACCGACGAAGCGCCGGAAGTCACCGTATCGACGCGCGGCGAGGACAAGGTCGAGGAGTACCGCATCAAGGGCCGGCTCTACATGATCAAGGTGACGCCCAAGGTCGGAAAACCCTACTACCTGGTCGACCACAAGGGCGACGGCGTGTTTTCTCGCGCCGACGACAACGAGCGCAGCCTGTCTGTGCCGATGTGGCTGATCAAGTCCTGGTAAGCAGCTAGCGCGGCCCGCGGCCGCAGGCACACAGAAGCGATGTCCGTTTTCACCACCGTCACTGCAGAACAGATGCACGACTGGCTCGCCGGCTATGCCGTCGGCCGGCTGGTCGAGCTGCGCGGCATCGAAGCCGGCGTGCAGAACAGCAACTTCTTCGTCACGACGACGCTCGGCCGCTATGTGCTGACGCTGTTCGAGAGCGTGCCGCGCGCCGAGCTACCGTACTACCTGCACCTGATGGCGCACCTTTCTCGCCACGGGCTGCCAGTACCGGCGCCGATCGCCAATCGCGACAACGACTACCTCGGCACCCTTGCTGGCCGCCCGGCGGTGATGGTGACGCGGCTCGCGGGGCGCTCCGAAATGGCGCCCACCGTCGCGCAGTGCGAACGGCTCGGCGCAATGCTCGCCGGGCTACACCTGGCCGGTATGTCGTACGGCCGCCGGCAGGACAACTCGCGCGGCCCGGCGTGGCGCGAACGCGCCGCGGCGGCGGTGCTGCCACAGCTTGTACCGGGCGACCGCGCACTGCTGGAAGCCGAGCTGATCGTGCAGCGCGGGCTGGACGAACTCGACCTGCCGGTCGGCACGATCCACGCCGACCTGTTCCGCGACAATGTGCTGTGGGATGGCGAACATGTCGGCGGCGTGATCGACTTCTACTTCGCCTGCACCGATGCGCTGCTGTTCGATGTGGCCGTCACGCTCAACGACTGGTGCGGCCGTGCCGACGGCACGCTGGATGCTGCGCGGGCTAGCGCCTTTCTGCGTGCCTACCACGCCGACCGGCCCTTCACGCGCGCCGAACGCGAAGCTTGGCCGGCGATGCTGCGCCGCGCCGCCTTGCGCTTTTGGCTCTCGCGGCTGGAAGACTTCCACCGCCCGCGCGAAGGCGAAATGGTCCTGGTGAAGAATCCGGACGAATTCCGCGAGATCCTGCGCGCGCGCATCGCTCAGCCGGCGGCGGTTGCCCTGCCGTGAGGCCCCCGCGCCGGCCACCCGCCCGGAAAACGCTGCGCATTTGGTAGCATCCGCATCCCGCCGCCCCGATCGCACGACCCGCCTGCCATGCATGCTCACAACCTCCCCACCCCGGCCGAAGTCCCGGCCAGCCGCGCGCTGAGCTGGTTTCGCGAAGGCTGGCGCCTGTTTCTGGCGCACCCCGCCGTGTGGGCCGTGATGGGCGCCGCAACCTTCCTCGTGCTCGCGATCGCCGTTTGGCTGCCGCTGATCGGCCGCGTGCTCGCGATGGTCGTACTACAGGTACTGGCCGGCGGCATGGTCGCCGCCGCCCACCATTCGCGTGAAACCGGCGCGCTGAAGATCAACGAACTTTGGGACGGCCTGCGCCAACACGCCGCCAACCTGGCGATGATCGGCGTGCTGCAAGGCATCGCGCTGACTGCAGCGGGCATCCTCACCTTTGTCACCAGCCTTGTCCTTGGCCTGCTGCTCGACATCACCGGCCTCGCGGGTTTCGACTGGATCACGCTCGCGCTGAGCTGGGTGGCGGATATCTTCGTGTCCTTCGTCGTCGTGATGGGGATGCTGCTCGCGCTGTGGTTCGCGCCAGCACTGGTGATGCTCAACCGCGCATCCCCCTTCGATGCGATGCGCCTGTCCTTCCGCGCGGCACTTCACAACAGCGGCGCCAGTGCGCTGGTCGGCGGCGCGTTGGTGCTGGGCGTGCCACTGGTGATCACGGCCACTTTCGGTTTTGGTATCGTCGTCGTGATCCCGTTGGTGGCCACGACGATCTACGCGTCCTGGCGTGACGTGTTCACGACCACCGACTCGGGGGCCTGAGATGCAGGCACACAAGCTGCCCGCCTCGCACGGCTGGGTCTGGGTCAAAGCCGGCTTCGCGCTGTACCGGCGCAATCCGTTTGCGCTCGCAGCCAACGTGATGCTGATGTGGCTGGTGGTGATGTTCGCCGGCATGATGCTGGTGCCGCTGCTGGTCGCGGTGTTGCCCGAATCGGTGGCGCCCTGGATCGCACAGGCGCCGCTCGCACTCTTGCTACCAGCCCTATCGGTCGGCGTGTTCAACGTCTGCCGCACGATCGAACAGGGCGACACGGTGCTGCCCTTCTCACTCTTCTCTGGCTTCCAGCGAAGTTTGCGTGAGCTCGCCGTACTGGGCCTGATCTACTACATCGGCAGCTTGCTGGCGCTCGCACTGACCACGGCGCTGGACGGCGGCCTGCTGATCGACGTGATGCAGGGTCGCCGCAAGCTCGACGACCCGGCGCTCGACGCTAACGCCCTGATGCGCTCCGCGCTGATGCTGATGGGCCTGACCATGCCTGCAATCATGGCCAACTGGTTTGCGCCGCTCCTGACCGCCTGGCGCAAGGTGCCGCCGGTGAAGGCCGCGTTCTTCAGCTTCGTCGCGTTCTGGCGCAACTTCGCCGCCTTCCTGGTATTCGGGCTCGCCGTCGCGCTGGTGCTGTCGTTGATTCCCGGCGTGATCGGCACCGCGTTCGCGCTGGTCTCGCCAACGCTCGGCGCCTCCATCGCGACAATGCTGCCGATGCTGCTGATCCCCGGCCTGTACGGGGCCTTCTACGCCAACGCGCTGGACGTGTTCCCGGGCCTGCAGGATGGTCCGCTCGCCTGAACTGGCGCCGCTCGGCATCCTAGGCGGCACCTTCGACCCGATCCACTTCGGCCATCTGCGGCTCGCCGAGGAGGCCCGCCAGCAACTGGGCCTCGCCCGCGTGCGGCTGATCCCGGCCGGCCGGCCGGCCCACCGTGGTGCGCCCGGCGCGCATGCCGAACAGCGCCTTGCAATGACGCAACTGGCGGCCGCCGGCAACGCTGCGCTGGAAGTGGATGCCGCCGAAGTGCTCAGCAACGCGCCGAGCTACACGGTGCCGACGCTCGAACGCCTGCGCAGCGAGCTCGGCCCCAAACAGCCCCTGGTGCTGCTGCTGGGGGCCGACGCGTTCGCCGGCCTGCCAAGCTGGCATCGCTGGCGCAGCCTGTTTGAACTGGCGCATATCGCCGTCGCAACACGCCCCGGCCACTCGCTCGATACCGAGGCGCTGCAGCCAGAGCTCGCCGCGGCCTGCGAAGCCCGCGCCGCCGATGCGAAGGCGCTGGCCAAATCGCCCGCCGGCTGCATCCTGCGTTTCCCGATCACCCCGCTCGACATTTCAGCCACCGCCATCCGCGGCGCCTGCGCGCGCCTTGAGAGCCCGCGCTACCTGTTGCCGGATGGGGTTGTCGACTATATTGCCCAGCACCGCCTCTATCGCGAGGCGCCCTGCGAACCGGAGGAAGAACCAACCTGATGAATATCGCCAAGCTCGAAAAACTGGTCGTCGACGCCCTTGAAGATATCAAGGCCAAAGACATCGACGTCATCAACACCACCCGACTCACTTCGCTGTTTGACCGCATCGTGATCGCGAGTGGCGATTCCAACCGCCAGACCAAGGCGCTCGCCCGGCATGTGCAGGACAAGGTCCGCGAAGCGGGTGGCGAGGTGATCAGCGTCGAAGGTGAGCAGACCGGCGAATGGGTGCTGGTCGACCTCGGCGACATCGTGGTGCACGTCATGCAACCCGCGGTGCGCAGCTACTACAACCTGGAAGAGATCTGGTCGCACACGCCGGTTCGCCGCCGCCCGCATGCGGCCGAGGCGCACGGCGAAGCACTCTGATGCGGCTCGTGATCGTCGCCGTCGGCACCCGCATGCCGGCTTGGGTCGACGAAGCCTTCGGCGATTTTGCCAAGCGCATGCCGCGCGAGTGCACGCTCGATCTGGTCGAGGTGAAGGCCGAGCCGCGCAGCGGCGGCAAGACCGCCGAACAGATGATGGCCGCGGAAGCGGAGCGCATCCGTGCCGCACTCCCGCCGCGCGCGCGATTGGTGATTCTCGACGAGCGCGGCGAGGACCTCACGACCAAGTCACTCGCTCAGCGCCTGGAGCGCTGGCTCGGCGCAGGCGACGATGTCGCGCTGGTGATCGGCGGCCCGGACGGGCTTGACCCGACACTCAAGCAGGCGGCACAGGAGAAGCTCCGCCTCTCCTCGCTGACGCTGCCGCATGCGATGGTGCGCGTGTTGCTGGCCGAGGCGCTGTACCGCGCATGGAGCGTGACGAAGAACCACCCTTACCACCGCGAGTGAGCGGCAGAATCGCCTGCATGTTGCCACCCAGAATCTACCTTGCCTCCCGCAGCCCGCGCCGGCGCGAGCTGCTGCACCAGATCGGCGTCGCGTTCGACACGCTGCTTTTTCGCGCGCCGCCGCGCGAGGACGCCGACGTGGCGGAAGACGTACTGCCCGGCGAGCACCCGGATGCCTATGTGGTCCGCGTCGCCCGCGCCAAGGCACAGGGCGGCTGGACGCGGCTTGCCTGGCGCAATCTGGTGCCACGGCCGGTGCTGTCGGCCGACACGACGATCGACCTCGATGGCGAAATCATCGGCAAGCCGGCGGACGAGGCCGACGCGGCCGTGATCCTGCGCCGCCTCGCCGGCCGCAGCCACCGCGTGCTGACGGCCATCGCGATGGCTGATGGCCAACGCATCGATCACCGCTTGTCGGTCAGCGAAGTGCGCTTCGGCGAGCTGAGCGACGAGGACATCCGGCGTTACGTGAGCAGCGGCGAACCGATGGACAAGGCAGGTGCCTACGGCATCCAGGGGCGGGCGGGGGCCTTCATTGCGGAGATCCGCGGCTCCTACACCGGCATCGTCGGCCTGCCGCTGCACGAGACGGCGCAGTTGCTGCGCGAGTTCGGCTACCCCGCCTAAGCCTTAGCGCAAGGCGCTCATTCGGCGTATAGCCGTACCGCGTTACGGCCTTCCTTCTTGGCGCCGTACATCGCAGCATCAGCGCGCCGCATCAGTTCGTCCGGCGCACTGGTTGCCGCACAGGTTATTGCCACCCCAATGCTGGCGCCGACCGCCACCTCCGCGCCGCCATCCAGCGTGATCGGCGCCAGCACCGCTTCGCGTACTTTGTTGAGGATCGCGGTGGCCGCATCGCCGTCGCTCACCCCATCGAGTAGCAGCACGAATTCGTCGCCACCCGGCCGTGCCACGGTATCGGTGCGCCGCACCGCGCGCTCCAGACGCTGCGCGACAACCCGCAGCACATGGTCGCCCGCATCGTGCCCATGCGTATCGTTGATCTGCTTGAACCAGTCGAGGTCGATCATCGCAAGCGCGAAGCCGCGCGCCGGGTCGCGCGTGTGCTCGGCGAGCATGTTGGCGAGCCGCCGGTTGAGCCCAAGCCGGTTCATCGCCCCGGTCAGGCTGTCGGTGATCGCGAGCTCCTGCGCGGCTTCCTCGGCACGCTTGCGGTCCGAGATGTCGTTCGCCAAGCCCTGGAGTGCGCCCCCCCCGGCCGGTGTCAGCACGATCTGAATCCAGCGCTGCAAGCCGCTCTCCTCGGTCAACACGAAGTCTTCGGAGACCGAGCGCTGGCGCTCGATGCAACGCGCTCGCAACGCATCGAGCGCAGCCGCCAGCGGTGGCAGCAGCTCGGCCAGCGTGGGGCTTTCATGCGGTGAGTGGGGCCCACCCAGCACGCGAACGCAGGCGGGGTTCCAGGATTGCAGGCGACCATCCGCAGTCAGTGTGAACAAACCTGTTTCCGCATTCTCGAAGATCAGCCGCAGGCGCTGTTCATCCAGCTCGCGCTGTTCGCGCAGGCTGCGCTCGGTGCGAATCAGCCCAGAGAAGCCGGCGATCAGCGCATTGGTGTCGCGCACCAGACGCCCAAGCTCGTCCTCTTCGTGGCCACGCGGGGTGGGAATCTCGCCGCCCTCCTTGCCTTCGATGCGGTGGAGGCTATTGGAGATCAGCCGGATCGGGCGGGTCACGAACACGCTGACAGCCATCAGCGCCGCCAGCACCACCGCCAGCATCTGCCCACCCATCAGCGCCGCCACCCGCCAGGCGCGCTCATAGGCCACTTCGCGGATCAAAGCCTCGCTCGGCTCGACCCTGATCTCGCAAATGGTTTCGCTTTCCGAGAACGGCGAGTGGACCGCGCGTGTCAGCAAGTCGGCACCGGAAGGCGGGCCGCCCACCTCGGCGATCGTGGTGTTGCCAACGCGGATATCGGCGCGACGGATGTAGGGATTCTTGATCAGACCGTCGAGCGCCTGTTTCGCAAGCACCCGGTCGTCGACGAAGCAAGCAGTGCTGACCGTACCCTCCACCGCATCGATCAGCGCAACACTCTGGCGCTGCATCGCCTCGCGTTCCTGCACGAGCACGAAGGGCAAGGCGGCCAGCGCAAAAGCGCCGCCCACCGCGCCGCCGACGAGCAGGATGATCGCCGTGGTACGCAAGCCCAGATTGCGGCGGACCAGCCCCAGCATCACTTGTCCCCCAGCTCGAACACGACGCGTACCCGTGCATCGGCGCGCGAACGCTCGACATAGCCGATGCCACCGGGGTTGCGCTGCACCAGTGTCAGCACTTCCTCGGTGCTGTCGGCCTGCACCGGCGGCGAGGCCTGGCCCGAGAACGTGAGCCGCGCCCAGTAAGCGCGCACTTCGGCGAGGTCGCGCGACAAGAGCCGTTGATAGAACAGCTGTTTTTCCTGCCCGGTGCTAGTCAGCAAATCGATCGGCCGCGCGGGGGTGCCGTCGGGCAATTTACGCAACCGCCCCATGTACAGATTGATCACGTCGTCGCGGCTGAGGCGCGGGACGCTGCAGCCCGGGTTGACCACCACCACCAGATCCACCGCGCACGCGACACCCGCCGGCCAAAGCAGGCTCAGGATGCAGAGCGTGGCAAGGCGGATCGTGGCCATGGCGCTAGAACACGAAATCCACGACAGCGCTGAACACGGTCATCTTGAAGCCGTCCGGTGGCGCGTTGTCGTTGAACCACAGCACGATGCTATGCGAGCCGTGGATACGCTCGGCCTGCACTTTGAGCGCGAGGTGATTGGCGAGATCCCAGCGCGCACCCAACGCGACGGTTTGCAGGTTGTTAAGGTTCGATTCGAACATCTTGCCAACCGCGCCCTCCAGCGGCGCGAGGATCGGCCAGGGTGGCAGGCCCGATTCGGGCTTACTATCGGGCGACCGCGCTGCCGACAGCAGCAGATACGGGGTGATCGTGCCCAGGCGGTAACCCAGCAGCGCAAACCCCGCCGTGTAGGGCGGAAGGGAATCGCTGTGCGAATGGAAGTAGCTGCCGGCCAGCTGCGCCTGCAGGGCGCCACGCTGATACCCGAGCGCCCCGGCGATGTAGCCGAAGCGCTTGTCCTCCACCGATAGGCGATCCGCCAAGGCCGGGCCACCCGGGATGCCCGCGTTGCGCAGCACATCAAACACGCCGGGGAAGGGGAACTCATGCGCCACGCGAATCTGCGTGTAGCCCAACCGCGCGGTCCACGGATCGCCCTGGTATTCGAGGTAGGCGCCCCACAGCGGCGAATCTGACAGATCGAAGACCGTGCCCTGCGCATCCGCGACCGCCTTGCCGACCGCCAGACCAGCGTAGGCCTTGAACTTCAGCGCGTCAGCGCCGAGCGGCCACAGGTAGCTCAGGTCAACGCCGTCCAGCGACTGCATCGGAATGCCGCCGTAGTAGTCGGGCGCGGGGCGTACCGGCAGGTAGGAGTAGCCGATATTCGTCGAATCGGCGAGTGGATAGACATCCAGACCGAGTCGCCCTCCACGCACGGTCAGCGCGCTGTCGGGCGCATAGCGAAGGAAGCCCCAGCTCAGCTCCGGCCGCCACGACGCATCGTGCCGATAGCGGGACAGCGCCTGGACCACCGCCTCCCAGTCGGAGCCGATCTGGTAGTTGAGTTGTACGCCAAGCCGGGTATCAACGTTTGCAGCACCCGCCCCGCCTTCGACTCCGGTCGGAGCCTGCATCACGTCGCGTCGGTACTCGATCCCGTCGGCGTCGGCCCATGTACCGCCCAGCGTGCCAAAGCCGGCGAGCCGCCATGTGCGATCAGCCGCTTCGTCCGCCGGAGCGGCGGTAGCGCAGACAACGCACAGCGCCGCGAGCATCACGCGAGTATTTGCGACAGCGCTCACCAGCCCCTCCGGTGCTTGCCGGCCGGCTGCCGGCATTGAGGGTTAACGGCTGCCCGCCGCGGTGGCTTTAGCCCTTGGGATCAGGCGGCCATGCCGGCGCTGAAGGCACTCGCCCAAGCCCACTGGAAGTTGTAGCCACCCAGCCAGCCGGTCACGTCCATCACCTCGCCGACGAAGTACAGCCCCGGCACTGACTTGGCCATCATCGTCTTCTGATCGAGCGCACGCGTGTCGACGCCGCCTGCAGTCACCTCAGCCTTGCGGTAGCCCTCGGAGCCGGCCGGTACCAGTTGCCATGCATTCAGCCGCTGCGCCAGTTCGCGCAGCGCGCGATCGGGGATATCCGCAAGCGGCCGTCCTGCATAGCCGCTCGCCGAGGCCCAGTGCTCGGCAAGGCGTCGCGGCAGCCACTGCGCGAGCACATTTTGAAGCTGCTGTTTGTTGCCGGGCTTGGCCGCCAGCAAGACGTCGGCAAGCTCGGCGTCAGGCGCAAGATTGATCGTGATCGGCTCGCCGGGGCTCCAGAACGACGAGATCTGCAGGATCGCCGGGCCCGAGAGGCCGCGGTGCGTGAACAGCAGATCTTCGCGGAACTGCCCGCGCCGCTTGCCGCTGCCACCCGATACATCGACCTCCAGCGACACGCCAGCGAGTTCGGCAAACGGCGCCCAGTCGGCCGCGGCAAAGGTTAGCGGCACCAGCGCTGCCCGCGGCGGCACAACCGGCAGATCGAACTGCTTCGCCAGCCGGAAGCCGAAATCGGTGGCACCGATCTTCGGGATCGACAACCCGCCCGTGGCAATCACCAAGGAGGCCACGTCGATGCGACCCGCGCTGGTTTCCAGACTGAAACCGGCCTCACCACGGCCCACTTCGCCCACCTGACACGGCCGCCGCCACACCACGCCGCCCACCGAGCATTCAGCCACCAGCACAGCGATGATGCGCTGCGCGCTGTCGTCGCAGAACAGCTGGCCCTTGTGCTTTTCATGCCAGCGCACGCCGTGGCGCTCGATCAGGTCGAGGAAATCACGTGGCGTATAGCGCGACAGTGCGGAGCGGCAGAAATGCGGGTTGTCCGACAGATAGTTGGCTGGGCCGGCTTGCAGGTTCGTGAAGTTGCAGCGCCCGCCGCCGGAGATGCGGATCTTCTCCGCCAGATGCTCGGCATGGTCGATCAGCACCACCCGCCGGCCGCGTTGCCCCGCCACGGCGGCCGCCATCATGCCGGCCGCGCCTGCACCAATCACCGCCACATCGAACTGTTCTGCCATGCCGCACTCCAACGAGAGCGCGAGATCTTACCGGGCCGGCGCCACGCCGGGCGGTTAGAATGAAAGCGCCACCCGGGTCCGCGGCGTCGCCGGTGTGCGATGCGGGAGCACCTCCGCAAGGGGGTGCTCCCGCATCACACTTCGAAGCGTCACCATGAGCGAATCATTCCTGATCAATTTCACGCCGCAGGAAACCCGGGTTGCGATGCTGCTGAACGGCGTCGTGCAGGAACTGCATATCGAGCGCGAACACTCGCGCGGCTTTGTCGGCAACGTCTATCTCGGCCGCGTGGTCCGGGTACTGCCCGGCATGCAATCGGCCTTCATCGACATCGGCCTTGAACGCACCGCCTTCCTGCATGTGGCCGACATCTGGTTCGACCGCCACGCCGGTGAAGTGCAGCGGCCGATCGAGAAGATCCTGCACGAGGGGCAAAACCTCGTTGTGCAGGTCCTGAAAGACCCGATCGGCACCAAGGGCGCGCGGCTTTCCACGCAGATCAGCATTGCCGGCCGCCTGCTCGTATATCTGCCGCAGGAAAAGCACATCGGCATCTCGCAGCGGATCGAGAGTGAAGAAGGTCGCCTCGCGTTGCGCGAGCGCCTGCACCAGCTGGTGCCGGCCGATGAGAGCGGCGGCTTCATCGTGCGCACCATGGCAGAGCGCGCCAGCAACGAAGAGCTGGGCGCGGACATCGCCTACCTGCGCAAGATCTGGAGCGAGATCAAGAGCCGTTCGGTGGGCGCGCATCCGCCGCTGGCGCTGTACCACGACCTGAACCTCGCTCAGCGCGTGCTGCGCGATCTGGTGACGCCCGAGACCGAGAAGATCGTGATCGACTCGCGCGAGAACTTCCAGAAGCTCAACGCCTTCGCTACCGAGTACATGCCGCAGGTGGTGCCGCTGCTCGACCACTACACCGGCGAGCGCACGCTGTTCGACCTGCACGGCGTCGAGGACGAGATCCAGAAGGCGCTCTCACGCCGCGTGGATCTGAAGAGCGGTGGCTACCTGATCGTGGACCAGACTGAAGCGCTGACGACGATCGATGTGAACACCGGCGGTTTCGTCGGCGCGCGCACCTTCGACGACACGGTATTCAAGACCAACCTCGAAGCGACGCTCGCGATCGCCCGCCAGCTGCGGCTGCGCAACCTGGGCGGCATCATCCTGATCGACTTCATCGACATGGAAAGCGACGAGCATCGCGCAGCGGTGCTGGCCGAGCTCAACAAGGCACTGTCGAAAGACCACACCAAGGTATCCGTCGGCGGATTCACCTCGCTGGGCCTGGTCGAGATGACGCGCAAGCGCACCCGCGAGTCACTCGCCCACATCCTGTGTGAGCCCTGCCCCACCTGCAGCGGCCGCGGCGAGATCAAGACCTCCCGCACCGTGGCCTACGAGATCCTGCGCGAACTGGTGCGCGAGGCACGCCAGTTCAACGCCAAGGAATACCGCGTGCTCGCCGCGCCGTCGGTGATCGACCTGTTCCTCGACGAAGAATCCCAGGCGCTCGCCATGCTGTCGGACTTCATCGGCAAGCCGATCTCGCTGCAGGCGGAAACCAGCTACAACCCCGAACAGTTCGACATTGTTCTGCTGTAGATTAATTCGCGGTCAACCCCAGCCACAAACACTGGATAAATCGTCGCGTTATCAACATCTTGCTGATTACGATGTTGATGCCCATGCAACCCCGTACAATGCCAGCCACCTAATATTGGGTAGCCCAATGGGTAGCCAACAGATGGCGCCTGAACGGTGACGAGGAGTGCATGGCGAAGGTCCAATCCAACCAACTAACCGACGTACAGCTGCGGCAGTGGGTGCGCGCCGGAGCACCTGTCGCGAAATCTGATGGCGGCGGACTGACTTTCACGCTGTCCGCTAGCGGGGCGGCAACCTGGATTCTCAGATTCAGGCACAGCGGACGCAGGCAAGAGGTCACCTTGGGTCGGTACCCGGACCTCACACTCGCTGCGGCCCGCTTGTTGGCTACCAAGAGGCGCCTCGCTCTTGCCGAAGGCATCAACCCCGCAGATGAGATTCGGCGCGCCAAAGCACACCGAGACTGGACAGTTCGCGAACTCATCCACGACTATCGCGAACTGGTCCTCACACATCTCGCAGAGAGCACCCAGGCCAGCTACGGCAGGAACCTGAAACGCATAGAGAACGGCATGGGCGCCATGTCAGTCCAGTCCGTCACACCGCTGGATGTCGTCGCCCAGATCGAGCGAGTCAAGGCTGGGTGGGTTGAACTCTTCACCCTTTGGTGCGCGCTTCGCGGTATTTTCAAACATGCCGCAGGGAAGCGACTGATCGTGACAAATCCGTGTGCCGGCATTCAACTCGACGCCATTATCGGCAAGCGCCCCGAGAAGCGTCTGCGCTTGATGCTCTCCGATGACGAACTGCGCGTTCTGATGAACGCACAGATGAAGGAAGAGAACCTTCTGGCGATTCGCATTCTGCTCGCAACCGGCGTTCGGATCTCAGAACTTAACTGCGCGCTCAGCAAAAACGTCTTCCTTGATGAAGGCCGCTGGCATATCCCAAGCAGCAAGACAGGTGCTGCCATCGACATTCCTTTACCGCCACCAGTAATCGAGTGGTTCAAAACCTTGATCGACATTGCCGGGAATTCGGCATACGTTCTGCCGGCGCACTCAAACGCGAGGCGTGCGCAGTTCGGAGGCGACACGCACCGCGCAAAGGACTCAATCCGAGAGGCCATCGACTACTGGATTGAGCGACATTCACCGGCCATCAGGCGCTTCACACCCCACGATCTGAGAAGCACGATGAAGAGCCACCTGCGACAACTTGGGGTACCAAGGGACATCTCTGAGATGTGTCTGAACCACAAGCAGCCAGGCGTAGAAGGTATCTATGACAAGCACACCTACTTTCAAGAACGCCTCGCAGCACTGACAACGTGGACCGAAAAACTCACGAACTTGCAGAGCTAATATGCCGCCATTCAAGGGGGACGATGAGATCGACCCCATCGAACACTGTCGCCGCAGAGGCTTCGAGCCTTGTCGTTACGATAACTGCGCCACTTGGGACCTTGATGCATGGCGGCACGCACTTCATCGCAGGCGACTTGCTAGTGCCAGACTGCATCGCGCCATGGAGAACGAAGAGAAACACAAAGACGACGAAAAAAACACGGAATGGTCAAAGGTAGCAATAGCCAACGTGATCAAAGAGGTGGAGTCGTTCTTCATAAACCCCGCCGCACAGAACAGCGGGGCAAAGCATATGGGACCGTCCGATTCGAGCGAGAGGCAAGGCGTACGCGACCGCACTGTGCTCGACGAGTTGATCAGCTCCGATAGAGTCTCAAGCGGGGCGTTCTCTTCTTGGGAAGAGTTACGCGTTGTATGGCAAAACGAAGACTTGGACAACCCATCTACGGCAATCAGGACAGCTGCGGCTGGCACTGGAATCGATCTAGATCGCGGCCTTTACGATCTTGATAATCGCCCACTATGGCAAACCCAGCCTTTGAATGGCACGCCAGATTTCTTTGTCTCAGTCTCTTTGGGCAAACCAGACACGGAACTGGTGCGAGACTTCAAAGCTTGGCTGAAACATACAAGGCGGGAATCAGGGTTCTTGGCCGCAAACGCTCCAATCTCGGCCAACTTGATGGAAAAATGGCACGACAACTCGGTTCTTGCCTATATCGACCTATCTCTATATGCCAAGGCCTCATGCCTCAGGATCACTAATGAGAAGATGGCTGAGCTTCTCTTTCACAATAGACTCGAAAACGTTTCTGATACCGACAAGCTCCGGACAACAAAGAAGTATGCACAAGTCGTTATGAAGGACTCATACTTCAGCTCGATGCGCCACGTCGCATAACGACTCATTATCGCGGCCTTGAAAGAGTCGCGAGCAAGCCCCCCTGCTCCGTCGCGAGAGACATCGACTTTTCAACGCCGTACTTACTTCCCTCGATGCTTACGCAGGGCTGTCCTACTAGTTATTATTTCTTTGCCGTACCACTGGCAACTAATGGCTCGCCTCGGGCATAGGCGCCCAGTAGTGAACCGCACTCAGTCGTGTCGGGACGTTCGTCCAATGAATGCGAGCTCAAGCAGGGTGTCGCGGTAGGCGCCAGGGCAATCTCGAAAGGCCAGCTCAGCTCGATCGCAAACGATTTTCAAGTATTCGACGCGCTCCAGCAGCACGCGCTGAAGGTCCGCCCGCTTTGGTTGATCTGGTGTAAGTGCGGCTGCGGAAACGAAATCGATGATCAGCGCGATGTACCTCGCAAGGATGAGACAGCGTTGCAAGGCCTTGGCGTCGGAAAGGCCTGCGGTGAGATTGGCGCCAGCGCTGATGTCCAGCATGTCGCTGCCGCAGGACCACTTTTTGATCCTCGCTTCGTCGGGCAGCGGTTCGGTTGCCTTGATCCGCTTGCTGCTCAGCTTTCCAAGCATTTCGTTGTTGGTGTTGGCCCGAACCTCCGCGTGTTCTTTTATGAAACCGAGCCAGTTGCCAAAGGGGTGCTTCTTCGGATCGCACAGCGACCGAAAGCGGCTTGACCAGTCCGATCGATGCCACCTGTCGATGACCAGGCATCCAAAGACTGCTGCGCTCAAGAGCCGGTCAACGAAACGAGATTCGGCCGGAGGTAGAGGAATGCCAGCCTGTTTCCACCAGCCCTCGCAGCCCGAATCCCAACGATAGTCGTCGGGTAGGAACAGCATCCCTCTGCGTGTCAGACCACGGAACATGCGAAAGAACAGCGATTCGGGGAATGCATTGAAGGTCGATAAGCGCGAAGGAATTAGCGGAGTACCGTCTCGGCCGACGATCGGCTCGTCGAGCGCAGATGGCTCGATGTCGAGTAGATCAGCGATCGCACGTTTCACGCGCCGTGACATGGCATGCAAGCCGCGTTTGTGGTTTTCAAGGTCGCGATAGAGCGATTCTCCGTAGAGCGAACGCTGGCGAAGCTCGTCACGGATGTAGGCGTTGAAACTGCGGGAAGAAGTGATGAGGCGAAAGAGGAAGTCGTCTCGCGGCATGCCGCGCTGTCCTGGCTCTAGCCCGAGGTACGGCTTGAACAGCCTCATCGGCCTGACGATCTCCAGCGGCCAAAAAGGTTCTTGTTCAACGAACAACTCAACGCCCCAAGAGGGGAGTGCAGCGATCGGATCTGTGGTGGTCAAGTTTTCCATTTCACGGAACCTGTAGCGTGCGTGGTCCCGCCAGCATTCCGCTGTCGCGACCCATTGGCTCGCAACCACAGCAAAGGAGTGTCAGGTTGGACAAGCAACATATTCGTGAGACCGACATGGTCTTGCTTGAAGCGCATCGCGTTAACGCCGCGATTGACCTTGAAGAGCATTTCCTCAGAACGCAGCTCGACGCGTTTGTGAATCGTACCGGCTCGCCGGCCGTCGCCGCACTGCTGGAGGATCTTGCAGCAGATTTGCGTGAGTACCGCGCCTTTGACGGTCGTCTCGATATGGCCGACCACTATCGGGAGCAGGTACGGTTGGCCATACATGCGCTGGACGTCATGGGCTTCGTCATGTACGTGGCAACGCATACGGTTTCGTTCAGCGCTAGCACAGAGGATCAGATTGCCGGCTATCCACACTTGATAAAGGCGGTCCAGGTGGTCGCCGTGGACAAGGCGTGCAAGTCCCTTCGAATCCCGTTTCACTACGCACTCAAAACCTGGAAGTCTCCGGAACTCCCGTCTTCTGGGCAAGTGCGGATGTATGTGCCGCGGACCTACCGCATCGAGTCCTACTTGGCGCGCATCGGAGAAGGGGGTGAGGCATGAGCGTGAAATTTGGTGACCAGACCGAATATCCGGACTGGCCGGGGTCATTCAAAGGGTATGGAGATGGACCTTTCCCGGATTTCAATGGCGGGCCAGATCCAGCAGAGGTCGTCGCGTGGCAAAAGAAGAAGGGTGCGACTGTAAGTGAGGTCTGTAAGTACTTTGGGCTGTCGCGGGTGCAAGTAGTTCGTGTGCTGCACGAGCGGCTGAACTTCGTCACACGGTTGGAGATTCCTGGCGGTCTTGCTCTGGAGCACGACGGCAGCTAATCCCGCTGTGCCACGGGTGCCGTGATTCCAGATATTTTCGGCCACATATGACCCTACTGAAGCGGCAGGAGGTGTCGCCCCAAAGGCGATTTTTCCCTGCCGTTCAACCCACCTTCAGGGGAGTCATATGCATACAGTCTGTCCAATCTGTTTTTCCGAGCGTGTTGCAACGCTCGATCGTGCACGTCGTGTTGGAGGCGTCGTCGGACTTGCCGGCGGCAGCATAGGCGGCGCCGCAAGCGTGCTCTCTGGTGCGCGTACTGGAATGATGATCGGTAGCATCGCTGGCCCACCTGGCACGTGGGCTGGCGGCATCGTTGGCGCGTTGGTCGCGGCCTGCGTCGGCGGCGCCACGGGCAGCATCGCCGGAGCGCAACTCGGTGAAGTAGTCGACGAACACATCCTCGATAACTACCGTTGCGTTGCCTGCGGCCATGTTTTCAGCGTTCGATCTCCGTCTTGATCGGATGCGCGGGCACTCACTGCGTTGGTGTTCATCCGTGCTGACCGAGCGCGGCGATATCTCAGTACCTTTGTTGTTGATTGACGGCATCCAGCCGCAGTCCTAGCGACTTAAGCCTTACCTCATCCCAGTTCCATTCAACCGCTCCCGTTCTGCCGTCCCCCGACGGCGGAAGGGCTGCGTTCATCCGTTTGATCCATCCAATCCATTCGAAAGGAGGCCCACCGTGGCCCATCTCTTAGAAAACATGGCTTACGTCGGCGACGTCCCCTGGCATGGCCTCGGCAGTGCATTGCCCGCTAAACAACCGATCGAAATCTGGCAACGCGAAGCCGGCATGGCCTGGACGATTGAAGAAAGTCCCGTCCGCTACATGGCCGACAGCATCGGCAGTCTCGGCACGATCCATTCCTTCCCCGAGCAGAAAGTGCTTTACCGCTCGGACACCAAGGAAGCCTTGTCCGTCGTCTCGCAGCGCTACCAAGTCGTGCAGCCCCGTGAGGTGCTGGAGTTTTACCGCGACCTGACTGAGGTCTCGGGCTACGAGCTCGAAACCGCCGGTGTCTTGAAGGGCGGTCGCAAGTTCTGGGCGTTGGCCCGCACAGGACAATCCGTTGCACTCAAGGGCAAAGATCAGGTGAACGGCTACCTGCTGCTTGCCACCAGCTGCGACGGCACGCTCGCCACGACCGCCACGCCGACCACCATCCGCGTGGTCTGCAACAACACCCTCACGATCGCCGTCAATGGCGCGACCCAAGCGATCAAGGTGCCGCACAGCACGCGATTCGATGCCCAATCGGTCAAGCAGCAACTGGGGATCGCCGTGGGTCACTGGGACAGCTTCATGTACCGGATGCGCATCCTCGCCGAACGCAAGGTCAAGTCCCATGAAGCGATGGCCTACTTCCTGCGCGTGCTCTGCGAAACCCAACCCGGCAACACTGAGCCGCAAGGCTTGGCGAACGAACGTGCGTTAAAGCGCGTGCAAGCGCTCTACGACGGCGCCGGTCGAGGTTCAGAACTGGATGCCGCCAAAGGCACGGCTTGGGGGCTGCTCAATGCGGTTACCGAGTACGTCGACCACGAACGCCGTGCCCGCAGCACCGAATACCGGCTTGATTCCGCCTGGTTCGGTCAGGGGGCTGCACTCAAGCAACGCGCACTGGAAACCGCTCTGCAACTGGCTGCGTAGTCGCGGTGTCGTTCGCGCCGCCGAGTTGGACCAATTCTTTCCACCATCCCAAGCCCCCGTGATCGGCTGATGCCATCCGGGGGCCTTTTACTTTGGAGGCCCTCATGGCTCACCCCGTCAATCTCGATTCCTCGCATAGTCATGCGCGCAAGCGTCCTGCGCTGCGTCTGGTTCCCACCGTCGATCTGCCGCGCGAAGACTGGCTTGAAGTGCGCAAGCGCGGCATCGGCGGGTCCGACGCTGCCGCAGCGGTGGGACTCAACCCCTACAAGAGCGCACTGGAACTGTGGCTGGAGAAAACCGGCCGTGATGAACAGTTGCCGAAGATCGATCCGCACGACGAGGAGTCGCCCACCTACTGGGGCAACATCCTCGAACCGATTGTCGCGGCGCACTACACCAAGCGCACCGGCAGGCGTGTTCGCAAACTCAACGCCGTCCTGCAGCATCCCGATCCCGCCTTGCCGTGGATGCTCGCCAACATCGATCGCGAAGTGACCGGTAGTCCTGAAGTCCAGATCCTCGAATGCAAAACCGCAGGGATCAATGGCGCGAAGCTCTGGCGAGACGGCGTGCCGGAGTATGTGCAGCTTCAGGTGCAACACCAGCTCGCCGTCACCGGCAAACAGGCAGCGGATGTGGCCGTCCTCATCGGTGGCCAGACGCTGGAAATTCACCGCATCGTTCGTGACAACACCCTCATCGATCGGCTGATCAAACTGGAAGCGCAGTTCTGGCACTACGTCGAGACCGACACCCCACCTCCGGCGGACGGTTCTGAATCCGCCGAAACCGCCTTGCGTTGCCTCTTTCCGCAGGACTTCGGCGCGGTCCTCGATTTTCGGGACGATCGCACGCTCTCATCCACGTTCGCGGATCTGCAGCAAGTTCGAGAAACCTTGGCGCAGCACGAGAAGCTTGAATCGCAGTTGAAGCAACGTATCCAGCAAGCGATGGGGGAGGCGAGTACAGCCCTATTTGAGACCGGACGCGTGACCTGGAAGCGATCAAAGGACAGCGCGAGCTTCGATCTGACGCGTCTGCTCGCAGATCACCCCGAGTACGCCCAAACCTACGCCAGCACCAAAGCGGGCAGTCGGCGTTTTCTGGTTGCCTGAACGCCGCCCAGCAACAACTCAGTCCCGCGCCTCGCAACACCGCAGCAGACACCGAAACTCAGCCCATGACGCCACGTCGCCCTTCAAGGCACGTGGCGTTTTCCATTTTCTACCGCCACGGAGACTCTTATGTTGAAAGGCTTGAGCATCACACCGCCGATCGTGGGTCGTATCTCGATCGGCAAGGTCATCGAGAAACAGGGCAAACGTCTGCCCGAAAAAGACGACCAGTTCACCATCACCAGCCAGATCCAGGGCCGAGACGGCTGGCTCCCGCATCCCTTCGACGAGGGACTACGCAAAGCCCAAGGCGGCAAGATCCGCAACATCCCGATCCGGTTGCTGTTCAACGATCCGGATCTGAACTTTCGGGCCGACTACACGCTCTTCGACCGCAAGACCGGACGGCAACTCTGCGTCGGCAATGGGGAACAGTGCAGACGTCGTACCCCGGATGGCATCGCAGTCCTGCCCTGTCCGTCACCGGATCAGTGTCCGCTAGGCGAGGGTGCCTGCAAGCCCTATGGACGGCTCAACGTTGTGATCGGCGACGAAGATCCTTTCGGCAGCTTCGTGTTCCGCACCACGGGTTTTAACTCGATCCGCACCTTGATGGCACGGCTGCAGTACTTCCAGGCGATCTCAAGTAACCGGCTCTCCTGCCTGCCACTGGAACTGCGCCTGCGCGGCAAATCGACACGCCAGAGCCTGGGCACGCCGATCTTCTATGTCGACATCACGGTACGGGCTGGGCTCTCGGTCGAGGAAGCGTTGACCGAAGCCACGCGGATCGAACGGGAACGTCAGGCTGCGGGGTTTGATCAGGCCGCGCTGGATCAGGCTGCTCGCGTGGGGCTCGCCAACGGGGCGTTCGAGGATACGGAGGAAGAGCGCAACGACGTGATTGAAGAGTTCTACCCGACGGGTGAGAAACAAGGGGCAGAGGATCTCGCCCCACAAAATCGATCGAATCCCGGGAGGACGAGTGCAGCAGGGGGAAACGACCCCAGCCTCTCCGAAAAGCTCGCCGGCAAGTTGGCTGTGAGGGATTCAAGCGTCAGCTAAGTGTTGGTGACCAACTAGAGTGGCTCGACCGAACCGCTCGCCAACAACGTCATTGCTGGCCTCGTTCTGACCTGCCGTTATCAGGAGTGTTCGCGTGCTTCAACCGTCTCCCTTGGAAACCCTGGCGTCCTACGCCATCGCATTTGTGGCTGGAGTGCTCGCCGCGCTCTGTGTCATGGCCTATGGCCGTTTCGAACGAACGCGGAGTCCACGGTCAGTGAGATGAACCATTCAACACCGGTCATCCGCGTTCGCCAGGGTGGCCGGATGCGTTTTCGTCGCTTTTCTTTTTCCAACGTCTACGGAGTTCAATTTGGACAGACCCTCCGACGTGGGGGCTCGGTGACGATATCCCGAGCCCCGACGTAGCCTCCAAAGGCCTCTCATCAGCCTCGATCCGGAAGACCTGAGCGCTGTAGCAACCCGTGTCACTTATGTGTGACGAGCATGCGCCCCGAACAAGGACTGTATTTTTTTTCAGCACCCAGCCTTTACTTCGACCATTTTTGTGTCATGATACGGGTTGATATGGGTCGCAACACAACGCCCTACGAAAGAATCCAGCATATGAACATAAACGAAGCAGCCAAAGCTATCGGCGTGTCCGCGGTGACGCTCAAACGATGGCTCATCAGCGGGAAAGTCAAGGATGTTGAACGCGACAGAAATAACTGGCGCGTCTTCTCCAGTGCCGACATCGCGCGGATCAAGCA
>CAMFLH010000037.1 GCA_945957295.1 uncultured Uliginosibacterium sp. | reverse complement strand
TGACCTTGGGGTTCTTGAGCATGATCTTGAAGGCTTCGGTGACCTTCTCGGTCGTCGCACCACCGCCCACATCGAGGAAGTTCGCCGGCTCAGCGCCGAACAGCTTGATCGTGTCCATGGTCGCCATCGCGAGACCGGCGCCATTCACCAGGCAGCCGATGTTGCCGTCGAGCGAGATGTAGGCGAGATCGAACTTCGAGGCCTCGATTTCGTCCGCATCCTCTTCATCCAGGTCGCGATAGGCGACGATCTCAGGATGACGGTACAGCGCGTTGGCGTCGAAGTTGAACTTCGCGTCCAGCGCCTTGATGTTGCCGTTGCCTTCGAGGATCAGCGGGTTGATTTCCGCCAGCGAGGCATCGGTTTCCATGTAGCAGGTGTAGAGGCGCTTAAGCGTATCCACGGCCTGCGGGATCGAGGCTTCGGGCACGCCGATGCCGCTCGCGAGTTCCTTGGCTTGCGCGTCGGTCAGGCCAGCCGCCGGATCAACGAATACCTTGATGATCTTCTCGGGCGTGTTGTGCGCGACTTCCTCGATGTCCATGCCGCCTTCGGAAGACGCCATCATGGCCACCTTCTGCGTAGCACGGTCGGTCAGCGCGGCAACGTAGTATTCCTTCTTGATGTCGGCACCTTCCTCGATCAGCAGGCGGCGGACCTTCTGGCCCTCCGGCCCGGTCTGGTGCGTCACCAGTTGCATGCCGAGGATCTCGTTGGCGAGCGTGCGCACTTCGTCGAGCGAGCGGGCCAGCTTCACGCCGCCACCCTTGCCGCGGCCACCTGCGTGGATCTGGGCCTTCACCACCCAGATCTTGCCGCCCAGCTCCTCGGCGGCCTTGACGGCCTCATCGACGGAAAAACACGGAATGCCGCGCGGCGTAACGACGCCGTATTTGCGCAGGACTTCTTTCGCCTGGTACTCGTGAATCTTCATGGTTGCCCTTCGATCTCTGCCCCCGCCCGGGGTCGCCGGGCTCAGCGGGCTCAATGTTGGTATCGGGTCGGAACACGGGCAGACGAGACGGACTGCGCCCCCTTTGACGCAGCGGATGCCGACTCTCCCCCTCCCTCGGCAAAAGCCAGACCGGGCGCTTGGCAGCCCCGTTGCCGCAGTGCAACACCCGGATTCGGCGGATTGTAACCGAATCGCCCTTGCGGATTACTTACGTGTTTTCCGACTCGGCAGCGCTGCGCGGCCGGTACCAGCGCGGGTAGTACTTGCGCGCCGCAGCGCCGGAAGAATCCAGCGCATGGCAGCGATCGAGCTGGTAGGGCTTTCGGTCACCAGAGTCGTCTTCTCGCACCAACGTCGCAAAGGTTTGCAGCGCCACCGTCGGTAGTGTCAACAGCAACTCGGTGACATGGGTACAGCCTTTGACCTCGGCAAAGCGCTCCATCATCGCCTTGCGAAACCCCTGGAACAGGTTCAGGCCAATCAACTGGCGATAGGCCGGCGCGATGGTTTCGCAATAGCCTATGTAGGGCGCCCATGCGGTGTCAGCCACGGCGTCGGTCACGTTGAAATGGCGGTCAATCGTCAACCGCACCCGCATCTCATGCACCGGCGTACCCGCCGGGCGCACGCCAGAGAGGATCTCGTAGTCTGCGTCCTTCAGATCAACCAGCGTGGCGTCCAGATCGAACAAGCCATCGTCACGCAGATAGCCCTCGGCCTCGATCCGACGTGTGTGCAGTCGCCGCCGAGGCGCGGTCGGTTCCGGTAAAGCCATGATTCCCCCTGCTGCGGCCCGCGCCCCCTGCGCGTTTGGCCGACGTGAAACAGGCCGATCATAGCAATGCCTGCATCGGCAGCCACGCCAGAATGCGCCCCGCCCGACAAAGCCAGGCGCGACGGGCGCGAGCTGGCACATCAGTGCGGCTCAGGCATGAATCACGCGCCACGCATGGCGCGCGATCATCAATTCCTCGTTGGTCGGAATCACCCAGGCGCTGACCGCACTGGCAGCAGTGCTGATCCTGGCGAAGCCGCGCACCCGGTTGGCCTCGCGATCCAGCGCCACCCCCAGCCACGCGGCCTGTTCGAGAATCTTTGCCCGCACCGTCGGCGAGTTCTCGCCAATGCCGGCAGTGAACACCACGGCGTCCAGCCCCGCCATCGTGGCCGCGAGCGAGGCCAGCTCGCGCGCTGCGCGGTAGCAGAAGTGATCCAGCGCGAGCTTCGCGTTGCGATCGTCAGACTCTTCCAACGCCCGGCAATCGCTCGATACGCCGGACATGCCCAACAGACCGGAGCGGTGATAGATCAGCTTCTCGATCGCGCGCGCGTCCATGCCACGCTGATCCATCAGGTACAGCAGCACGCCGGGGTCAACCGAGCCGCAACGGGTGCCCATCGGCAGCCCGTCCACCGCGGTAAAGCCCATCGTGGTCGCGACACTGCGACCAGCGTGAATCGCGCACATGCTCGCACCGTTGCCGAGGTGAAACACCACCGTGCGGCCGGCTGCAGCACGTTCGTCGTGCTGCGCGAGCACCGACGCAATGTATTCGTATGAGAGTCCATGAAAGCCATAGCGACGGATGCCGGCCGCCGTCATTTCATGCGGCAGCGCGTACATCTGGGCGATCAGCGGTTGATCGCGGTGGAATGCAGTGTCGAAGCAGGCAACCTGGGCCGCCTTGGTGCCGCTTTCCAGCAACAGGCGTATCGGCAGCAGGTTGTTCGGCTGATGCAGCGGCGCGAGCGGAACGAAAGCCTCCAGCCGCTTGAGCGTCGCCGGGTCCACGCAAACCGGCTCGGCGAATTCGACGCCGCCGTGCACCACTCGGTGGCCGAAGGCCTTGATCCTGAGGCCATCGGTGTGTGCATCGAGGAAGGCCGTCAGATGCGCCATCGCGCCTTCATGGCCGAGCTGGAAGCCGACGGGCCAGGTGTGCTCGCTCTGCACGACACCATCCGCATCCTTGCCGACGAATTTCGGCGCGGTGAACAGCCCTTCGAGCTGACCGCGCAAACGCAACTGCAGATCGCCATCGACGGCGGCAAATACGGAGAATTTCAGGCTCGACGAGCCCGCATTCAGTACGGCGATTGCTTCTGTCATGACCCCTCCCCCGAAGGGTGCCGACAACGCGGCACGACAACAGGCGAGCGCTGCTCGCCTGACCCGTTGGCCATCGTAAGCATGGCGGGCGGCAATACTCTTGCGCTGGGGCAGTAAACGACGATGGCCGGCGCCTTGCGGCGACCGGCCATCGAGGGAGCGCTAGGCGAAGATCAGCCGCGCAGGGTGCGGCGCACGTGGCGCGCGATCATCAGCTCTTCGTTGGTCGGGATCACCCACACGGCGACCGCGCTGTCGTCCATCGAGATGCGCGGGCCGCGCGTCTGGTTGGCCGCCGAGTTCAGGCGCACGCCCAGCCAGTGCGAGGCTTCGCAGATACGGGCACGGATCAGCGCCGCGTTCTCGCCGACACCGCCGGTGAACACCAGCGCATCGACACCGCCGAGCGCCGCCGCAAACGAACCGATTTCACGCGCGACACGATAGACGTAGTAGTCGACGGCCAGACGCGCACGCGACGAATCGCTCGCCAGCAGCGCGCGCATATCGCTCGACACGCCCGACAGGCCAAGCAGACCCGATTCGCGATACAGCAGCTTCTCGATATCGCGCGCGTTCATGCCCTTCTGATCCATCAGGTACAGCAGCACACCCGGGTCGATTGCGCCGCAACGCGTGCCCATCGGCAGGCCGTCGAGTGCCGTGAAGCCCATCGTCGTTGCGACACCAAGGCCCGCCGACAGCGCAGCCATCGAGGCACCGTTACCGAGGTGCAGCACGATCGTGCGGCCGGAGGCTGCGCGCTTGTCGTAGTCGCCCAGCACGCTCGAGATGTACTCGTACGACAGGCCGTGAAAGCCGTAGCGGCGGATGCCCTCTTCGGCGAATTCCAGCGGCAGCGCGAACAGCTCGGACACCTGCGGCTGCGTGCGATGGAAGGCGGTATCGAAGCACGCCACCTGCGGCAGATCCGGGAACTGATCCATCAGCAGGCGGATCGGCGTGAGGTTGTGCGGCTGGTGCAGCGGGCCGAAGGGCACGTACTTTTCCAGACGCGTCATCACGCTGGCATTGAGCTTGGCCGGCGCCGAGAACTCCAGGCCTCCGTGCAGAACGCGGTGGCCGACGGCTGCGGGCCGCGGGACGCCGTGGTCTGCAAGGAAGCCGCTGATGCACTTCATCGCGCCTTCATGGCCCAGCTGCGTACCTTCGGCCCAGTCCTGGCTGGCCAGCACGGTGTCGCCGGCATCTTTCGCGACAAACTTCGGCGCGGTGAACAGGCCTTCGACCTGGCCACGCAAGCGCAGAGCGAAATCGTCGCCGATCGATTCGAAGACGGAGAACTTCAGGCTCGATGAGCCCGCGTTGATAACGAGGATAGGTTCAATCATTTTGTTTCATGGGGGTTTCGCCGGTCCGGCGATAGTGGGCAATAAGCGCCATGACGGCAGTCGAAGCCATGCGGGTTTCGACTGAATCGGCGCGGCTGGTAAGCACGATCGGCACTTTCGCGCCGAGCACGATGCCGGCGCTGTCCGCGCCGGCCAGATACTGGAGTTGCTTGGCAACCATGTTGCCGGCTTCAAGGTCGGGCACGATCAGAATGTCGGCCCGCCCCGCCACCGGCGAGACGATCTTCTTGGTCTTCGCGGCCGCTTCGCTGACCGCGTTGTCGAACGCGAGCGGGCCGTCGATCACACAGCCGGTGATCTGCTTGCGATCGGCCATCTTGCACAGCATCGCGGCGTCGATCGTTGACTGGATCTTCGGGTTCACGGTCTCCACCGCCGAGAGCACCGCCACCTTGGGCTGTGCGATACCGAGAATGTGCGCGAGCTCCACCGCGTTCTGCACGATGTCGACCTTCTCTTCCACGGTCGGGAAGATGTTGATCGCGGCGTCCGTCACCAGGAGCATGCGCGGATAGGCCGGCACATCCATCACAAACACATGCGTCACGCGGCGCGAGGTACGCAGGCCGTTGCTGCTCCTGACGACCGCGCCCATCAGTTCATCGGTATGCAGGCTGCCCTTCATCAGCGCCTGCACCTTGCCATGGCGGGCCAGGCCGGCTGCATGGTCGGCGGCGGCGTGGCTGTGTTCGCAATCGATCAGCTGGTAGTTACCCAAATCGATATGTTCGGCCTCAGCAACCGCGCGGATCTTCGCCGCGGGCCCGATCAGCACCGGTGTGATCAGCCCCTTGCGCGCGGCTTCGATCGGCCCCAGCAGGGCGTCGCGATCACAGGGATGCACCACCGCCGTCAGCACCGGCGGAATGCCTTCGCAGGCGAGGTACATCTTCTCGAACGCGTCGTTGCGCGGCATGTAGAACGCCGCCTTGCGCGTATCGGCAAAGCTGCCCTTGGTGCCCGGCGGCAGCACCGTCAGCGCGCCCCAGAGGATGTCATCGCCATGCTGGTTCACGACGCGGACATCGAGTTGCACCGAGCGATCCGATGCAAGCTTGTGACGGACCCGGACGGTTGCCGTCAGCGCATCGCCATCGGTAATGAAACCGTCCGCGTGAAGTTCCTGAGCGACGATCCGCGTACCCGGCCCGGGCAGGCGACGCATCACCACGTTGGACATCAGCGCGACGGCACACACACCTTGCACCGACAACTTCTCGTCGGTCTTGTCGGTTTCGGGGTGGAAAATCTCGGCGTCGCCCGACAACTGAGACAACATCGCAACGTTGTCCGCCGTCACGGTATGGGTGATTTCCATCGACGCGCCGACATGCAGATCGTCGTAGGTGAGGTTCTTCAGCTCATCCATTGCGTCGTGTCCGCGGAAGGGGTGCTGCCGATTCTGCGCGCCATACTGCAGTGCAATATTGACAGCGATCAGCCGCGTCCCCGTCCTCGTTCATTTTGCTTAGTACACCTTCAGCCCACGGGCGCGGAACTGCTCCTTGACGCGCTCGGTCAGCTCGTTGCTCGGCGGCACAGCGTCAGCCAGCGGGTACTTCAGATTCAGCGCATCCCACTTGGAACGGCCCATCTGGTGGAAACGCAGCACATCGACACGCTCGACGCTGCGGATGCTGGCGGTGATGTCCGCCACGCGTTCGACGTTATCGAAATCGTCCGTCAGGCCAGGTACGAGCACGAAGCGCACCCAGGTCGGGCGGTTGAGTTCGGACAGGCGCTTGGCGTAATCGAGCGTCGGCTGCAGCGGCTGATGCGTGACGCGATAGTAGGTATCGGGATCGCCTGACTTGATATCGAGAAGGTTCAGGTCGACATCCATCAGCTCCTCGTCCGACAACTTCTCGCCAAGCCGGCCGCAGGTATCCAGTGCCGTATGCAGGCCCAGTTCCTTGCAGCGGCGCAGGATGCGCTTGGCAAAGCGGTGCTGTACCAGAGGCTCGCCGCCACTGATCGTCACGCCGCCCTTCGACAGCGTCAGCGGGCGCACATACTTCTTCAGCTCGGCCATCAGGTCGCCCGCGGTTGTGGGCGTGCCGTGCATCTTGTGCCAGGTATCGGGGTTGTGGCAGTACTGACAACGCATCAGGCAGCCCGACAGGAAGACCACGGCGCGAATGCCGGGGCCGTCTACCGCGCTGCCCATTTCGTACGAGTGGATGTAGCCGACGAGCTGCTGGTCCTCGTTTTCGGCGATATCCTCGAGGTCGGCCTCGTGGATCGCAAAATGATCCGGGCCACCCGACTGGGTGGCCCCGGACTGGACCTTCAGCTCGTAGCGACTGCCGGAGAGGCGTGTCGCCACGAGGGGATCTCCTTACATGGAACCGTGGAAGGTACGGTTGATCACGTCCATCTGCTGCTCACGCGTCAGCTTGACGAAGTTAACCGCATAGCCTGAAACACGGATGGTCAGCTGCGGATACTTCTCCGGGTGCTCCATCGCGTCGATCAGCATATCGCGGTTGAGCACGTTCACGTTGACGTGGAAGCCTTCGCTGCCGAAGTAGCCATCAAGGCTGCCCTTGAGCTTCTCAGTGCGCTCTTCAGCGGTGCCAAGTGCGCTCGGCGAGTACGACAGCGTCAGCGAGATACCGTCGGCGGCGTCTTCGTACGGAATCTTGGCAACCGACATCATCGCGGCCAGCGCGCCGTGGGTGTCCTTCTGGTTCGACGGGTTGGCACCCGGCGCGAAGGCTTCGCCCTTCTTGCGGCCGTCCGGCGTCGAGCCGGTCTTCTTGCCGTACACCACGTTGGAGGTGATCGTCAGCACCGACTGGGTATGCATCGCGTTGCGATACGTCGGGTACTTGCGGATCTTGTCCATCATGGTCGTCACGAGGCCGGTAGCGATTTCATCTACGCGGTCATCGTTGTTGCCGTAGCACGGGAATTCGCCTTCGGTGATGTAGTCGACGATCAGGCCGCGCTCGTCACGCACCACCTTGACCTTGCCGAACTTGATCGCCGAGAGACTGTCCGCGGCGTGCGACAGACCGGCAATACCGCAAGCCATCGTGCGCAGGATATCGCGGTCGTGCAGCGCCATCTCGATCGCTTCATACGCGTACTTGTCGTGCATGTAGTGAATGATGTTCAGCGCATTCACGTAGGTCTTCGCGAGCCAGTCCATCATCGTGTCGAGACGGGCCATCACGGCGTCGTAGTCGAGGTACTCGCCTTCGTACGCCGGCAGCACCGGGCCGACCTGCTCGCCGGAGATTTCATCGCGGCCGCCGTTGATCGCGTAGAGCATCGTCTTCGCGAGGTTCACGCGGGCACCGAAGAACTGCATCTGCTTGCCGACACGCATCGCGGACACGCAGCAGGCGATTGCGCAGTCATCGCCCCAGCGCGGACGCATCAGCTCGTCGCTCTCGTACTGGATCGACGAGGTATCGATCGACACCTTCGCGCAGAAGCGCTTGAAGCCTTCCGGCAGCGCCGGCGTCCAGAACACGGTGAGGTTCGGCTCAGGTGCCGGTCCCAGCGTGTAGAGGGTGTTAAGCATGCGGAAGCTGGTCTTGGTGACCAGGGTGCGGCCATCTTCGGCCATACCGCCGATCGACTCGGTCGCCCACACCGGGTCGCCCGAGAACAGCTCGTTGTATTCCGGCGTGCGCAGGAAGCGGACCAGACGCAGCTTCATCACGAAGTCGTCCATGATTTCCTGGGCGAACTGCTCGGTGATGCGGCCTTCCTTCAGGTCACGCTCGAAATACACGTCGAGGAAGGTCGACACGCGGCCCACCGACATCGCGGCACCGTTCTGCTGCTTGATCGCAGCGAGATAGCCGAAGTAGGTCCATTGCACGGCCTGCTGCGCGGTCGCGGCCGGCTTCGAAATGTCGCAACCGTAGTTGGCCGCCATTTCCTTGAGTTCGGCCAGCGAACGGATCTGCTCGGAGAGTTCCTCACGGGCGCGGATCACGTCTTCGGTCGAATGCACGTCGTTCAGTTCAGCCTTCTCGCGCTTCTTCGCGGCGATCAGGAAGTCGACACCGTACAGCGCGACACGGCGATAGTCGCCGATGATGCGGCCACGGCCATAGGCGTCAGGCAGGCCGGTGACGATGCCGGACTTGCGGCAGGCCAGGATGCTCGGGGTGTAAGCATCGAACACGCCGGCGTTGTGCGTCTTGCGGTACTTCGTGAAGATCTCGGCAACACGCGGATCAGCCTTGTAGCCGTAAGCCTCGAGCGAGGTCTCGACCATCCGCCAGCCGCCGTACGGCATGATTGCGCGCTTCAGCGGCGCTTCGGTCTGCAGGCCGACGACCAGTTCCAGGTCCTTGTCGATGTAGCCCGGCGCGTGAGCGGTAATGCCCGACGGGATCTGCGAAACGTCCAGGATGCCCTTCTCGCGTTCGATCGCGAGCAACGGCTGCAGCTTCGCCCACAGCGACTTGATGCGATCGGTCGCACCACAGACGAAGCTGTCATCGCCTTCGTACGGAGTGTAGTTGCGCTGGATGAAGTCGCGCACGTCGACTTCCTTCTGCCAGCGCCCTTCAACGAAGTCGCGCCAGGGTTCGCCTACGACCTGTGTGTCATTCTTGACCGCTACATCCATGATTGCCCTCCTGAGGCATTTCTGATTTGTCGCCGTGTTTGTGGAACACGCTGCCAGCCGGCTTGCCAGACAAAACGCACTCGCGGCAGCGGTGCGATATACCGGACTTCGCACGCCGGGCTGACGCGATCACACGCTGGAACCGTCAATTCACCTATGCAGCGTATGCCTCCTAAGTGGCAACAACAAGAAAGTCAGGTCAACGATTTTGCGTTTCGCGTTTGCTATAATGCGAAACATCATTGCGCATGGCGAAATCAATAAAAGTTGCAGATCGAGCCATAAGTGCACCGCAAGGTTTGCATGCACCCTCAAAAGTCGCCGACGGGCGCCCGCGTTGTTGACCGAAATCCCCCTGAACCGCCCATGCGCTCGCTTTGAAGCGGGTATCGCCTTAAAGTTCACCAAAATTTGGCCGAAACAAAGGTGAAGGTGCAATCCCGCACGCCAACCAAGCAGCCGCATGTGACCGAACGCATGTACCTGAAGTCCGGACTGCACACACTCCTCGCCGCCCCCCTGTTCGCAATGAGCGTCGCCGCATATGCCGCGGGCTTGGGCGAGGCGACGCTGCGTAGCGGCCTCGCGCAGCCCTTGCGCGTCGAGATTGCGCTGGTCGGCGACGACGTCGGCGCACTCGGCAGCGAGTGCTTTCGCGTACTCAGCCCGAGTGGCGCGAGCGATGACCTGCCCTGGGTGCGCAGCGCACAGATGCGGCTGGAGCAGACCGGCAACCGCCATGCTTTGATCGTGACGACCCGCCAAGCGATCCACGATCCGGCACTGATGCTGGGCATACAAATGGATTGCGGCGTGCAGGTGCGCAGGGAATACGCGCTACTGCTCGGGCCCGCCGCCGTCGAAGCACCACGTACCGCCCCTGCCGACACCACCGCCGCGCCACCAGCGCCTAAGCCTCCGGCGCCGCGGGGAAGGGTTGAAACCTGGACTGCTGCGGAAGGCGAGAGCCCGGCCTCCATCGCTGCAGCATTGCTACCGAACGACCGCGCCGCACAGCGCCGCGCTGCGCGCGAAATCGTTCGTGCAAACTCCCAATTGTTTGCCGGGGTGGCGAACCCCACACTGAGCGCCCTGCCCGCTGGTACGCAACTGCAGGTGCCGATGCCGGGTGCCTCATCATCGCCGCGGATAACCCCCGTCGAGACCGCATCGCCCACGCCGACGCGCGAGCGCAAGGCCAGCGCGCCGCAACCGGCTCCCGAGGCAGCACCGCAACCGCGCGCACGCCGCAGTACTACGCCGAACACCGATCGACTCACCGTCACAACGGACGACGCAGACGGCGCACTGCGCCAATCGCTGGAGCTTGACGAATCGCGCCGTCAATCGGTACCGGACGAATCGGCCCGCGCGCGCCTGCGCCGCGAGCAGCAGCTGATTCTGGCAATCGACGACCGCATCTCAACCACGCTTGAGCTGAACGAGCGCATCCGGCAGTTGGAGGCCGCCCAACAGCGGCTGCAGGCCGAGAACCAGCGACTCGCAGGCCTGATTGCGCAGCAAAGCGGCGCTGGCGGGCAGCAGACACGGCTCGCCTCGGCCGCTACACCTATCGACTGGCGCCTGATCGCGGGCGGCGCGGCCTTGCTGCTGGCCGCCATTGCCGGCAGCCTGGCGTGGCGTCGCCGCCGGATCCGCATCCTGCCGGTTGAACCCTTGCCGGTCGCCAACGCTGCGGAGACGCAGCCGGACGAAGACGACGCCGAGTTCGAGAGCGAGGCGCTGACGCCCGCCGACATCTGGCCGGAACGCGAAGGCTCGCCCCTTGCCGGCGCATCGCAAGAAGGCATCGAGTGGACGCCGCCAACCTTGTCGCCCGGCGCGCTGGGGCCGAGCAGTTTGCTGCATATCGACGACGAGGTTGAAGAGCACGATTCCGCGGTCGAGCTCGCCGAAATCATGATGTCCTTCGGCCGGGTGCAGGGGGCTGCGGAGACGCTCGCTGACTTCATCCGCGCCAACCCGAAGCAGGCCGTGCGCCCCTGGATCAAGCTGCTCGAGGTCTACAAGGCGGCTTCAATGCGGGTCGAATTCGATGCGCTTGCGGGTCAGTTGAACAAGACCTTCAACGTGAAGGCGGTTACCTGGGACGAGTTCGATCAGGTGAAGGAGGCGAACGAATCCGTCGAGCAGATGGGCCACATCATCGGGCGCATCCTCAACACCTGGCGGACGCGCGAATGTCAGGTCTACCTGCACACGCTGCTGCGCGACAACCGCAAGGGGACGCGCCAGGGATTCCCGCTTGGCATTGTCGACGACATCCTGTGCCTCAATGGCGTGCTGGAGATCGAACTCGGCGCATTCAAGCCAACGCCCGAAGAACTGCACGCGATGGAGACCCCTCCCCCACCGCCATCCGGTCCGCAAGCCGAGCCCCCGACCACCGTGATGCAGGCCGCCGAGGCCACGCCGGCCGAGCGGCGCAATGAACAGGAAATCAGTTTCGACGAGCACCTGCTGCCGCCTTCACGCCCGCGCGCGCCTGCGCCGGCGTTCGAACCTGAGCGGACCGAGTCGATGATCGAGTTCAACCTCGATGAAGACCTGCCGCCGCTGAAGCCACGCGACCAGTAACTCCGAAACCGCTCAGGCGGGATTGTCGATATCCACGAACACACATTGGATGCCGAGCTGCGCCTCCAGATGCGCACCCAGCGCGTGCACGCCGTAGCGCTCCGTGGCATGGTGGCCGGCGGCGATGTAAGGCACACCGCTCTCACGCGCGAGGTGCACGGTCGGCTCCGACACCTCGCCCGACACGAACAGTTCGGCGCCTGTCGCAATCGCGGCCTCGAACATGCCTTGCGCCGCACCGGTACACCAGGCAATGCGCTCAATCTCTCCGGCAGCGTCTCCAACCACCAGTGGCTCGCGCCCAAGGCGCGCCGCAATGGACCGCGCCACCTGGTCAAGCGAAGCACGCCCCGGTAACCGCCCGATCACACCGATATCCTGATCGCCGAAACGCCCTTCGGCGTGCCATCCCATCACCCGGGCAAGCTGGGCGTTGTTACCCAACTCAGGATGCAAATCGAGTGGCAGGTGGTAGGCGTACAGGTTCAGATCGTGGCCCAGCAGCTGCGCCAAGCGCCGACGGCGCGTTGCAACAACGCGAGGATCCTCGCCACGCCAGAAGTAACCGTGATGTACCAGCAAACCATCGGCATCGTGGGCGATCGCAGCCTCGATCAGCGCAAGGCTCGCCGTAACGCCACAGACAAGCCGGCGGACCTCCGCGCGACCTTCCACCTGCAAACCGTTTGGGCAATAATCCTTGACCCGCGGGGCTCCCAGCAGCTCGTCCAGATAGCGTTGCAATTCATCGCGATGCATCGTTTTCATTCCCTCCCCACGGTGAGCATTCGACCCCAAGGCGCCGCAGCACCCGGGAGGCCGCGCTACCCGACTCGGAACTCTGGATTATGCGCCGCTTGTGGCTGATCTTCTGCCAGGCAGTGACCGCCTCGCTGGCGGTGGTTTTCGTACTGACCACGCTGAAGCCGGGCTGGTTCTCGGATCGCCGCGCGCTCGCGCAGTTCGTGCCGGTGCAGGAAGCCGCGACGCCTCCAGTTGGAGCCCCTACGAACAGCGGTAACGCTGTGGTCTCTTATGCGCCGGCTGCCGCAAAGGCCCTGCCATCTGTAGTGCATGTTTTCACCAGCAAGGAAGTGCGCCAGCCGCGCAACCCCTTCGCCGATGATCCGCTGTTCCGGCACTTCTTCGGCGATCGAAATGACCCCTCGACGTCGCGTCGCGCCTCCGGGCTCGGCTCAGGCGTGATCGCAAGCCCTTCCGGCTACATCCTGACGAACAACCATGTCGTAGAACAGGCGGACGAGATCGAAGTCGCGCTCTACGATGGCCGCAAGCTCTCCGCAACGGTAGTTGGCCGCGATCCGGATACCGATCTCGCGGTGCTTCACATCGCCGCCGACAAGCTCCCAGCAGTGACCTTCGGCGCGCCGGAGGCGCTGCGCATCGGCGATGTGGTGCTGGCGATCGGCAACCCATTCGGTGTCGGCCAAACAGTGACAATGGGCATCGTCAGCGCGTTGGGCCGTTCCCAGCTCGGTATCAGCACCTTCGAGCACTTCATCCAGACCGACGCAGCGATCAACCCCGGCAACTCAGGCGGCGCACTGGTCGACGGAAACGGTAATCTCGTGGGTATCAACTCTGCGATCTATTCCCGCTCCGGCGGCTCGCTCGGCATCGGCTTCGCGATCCCCGCCTCGCTGGCGCGCAGCGTGATGGAGCAGATCATCAAGACCGGCGAAGTAACGCGCGGCTGGATCGGCGTCGAAGTTCGCGAAGTATCCGCAGAGCAGGCCGCGAGCTTCGGCTTGCCGGCGCAGGATGGCACCCTGGTGACTGGCATCGTCAACGGAGGGCCGGCAGACAAGGGCGGCGTCGAGCCCGGTGACCTGCTCGTGTCAATCAACGGAAAGGCCGTCGGCGGCCCACAGCGAATGCTCGAGACAATCGCCGCCCTGTCCCCGGGCGCCGCCGCGACGCTGTCACTGCGTCGCGGCGCGAAGACGCTTGAATCGCGGGTCAAGATTGGGAAACGCCCGCCTCCCGATGCCGGCTCCTGAATACGCGCTCTTCAAACGGCCGCCGAGCGGCCGGGTCGATCAATCGCGCGCCTGGACCGCCGGTGCGTCACTGCGTGGTGACATGAAGCGAGCGACCAAGATGCCGGCTTCGTAGAGCAGGCACATCGGCACCGCCAGCATGATCTGCGAAGTGACGTCTGGAGGGGTAATCACCGCGGCGACAACAAACGCACCGACGATCACGTAGGAGCGGACCTCTTTGAGCTTCTCGACCGTCACCAAGCCCGCCTTGACCAGCAGGATCACCACCACAGGCACTTCGAAGGTCATGCCGAAGGCGAGGAACATCGTCATCACGAAGGCGAGGTACTGCTCGATGTCAGGCGCCGGCGTGATGCTCTTCGGCGCGAATTGCGCGATGAAGGTAAACACGGTGCGGAACACGAAGAAATAGCAGAACGCCATGCCGAGCAGGAACAGCAGCGTGCTCGCGACCACCAGCGGTGCAGCGAGGCGCTTCTCGTGCGCATAGAGGCCCGGCGCGATGAAGGCCCACGCCTGCCAGAGGATGAACGGCAGCGCGATGATGAAGGCCGCCATCATCGTGACCTTGATCGGCACGAAGAATGGCGTCACCACACCGGTCGCGATCATGCGCGTGCCTTGCGGCAAGGTCTGCATCATCGGCGCTGCGAGCAGATCGTAGATGTGTGACGCGAAGGGCATCAGGCACAGGAATACGATCAGGAAAGCCGCCGCCGCCCGCACGAGGCGGGTGCGCAGCTCGATCAGATGCGAGATGAAGCTCTCTTCTTGGAGATCAGACATGGCCGGGCTCAGCGTCGCGTTAGATCGCCCGCAGCGGGCTGTCCGAACAGATCAAGCTGCGAATCGTTGTGTGAGGGCTCGTCAGCCACGCTGTCGGTGGCCGGCACATCGCCGGCAGCCACAGGCGCCTTGGCCAACGCGACCGGAGCCTCAACGGCCCGTGCCGTCTCGGCATGAACCGGCGGAAGTTCGCTCAGTTGTTCGACCTGCGGCGCCGCCACCTCACTGACGCCTGCGCCGATCGCCGATTCAACCTCGGCCGCGACTGGACGCATGCTTTCTTCGAATTCGCGTGCCTGATCGCGGATCGCACTTTCGACTTCGCGCGCCGAATCGACGACTTGCGACTGCAGGCGGCGCATTTCGTCGAGCTGGATTTCGCGGCTGATGTCGGCCTTCACTTCGGCGACATGACGCTGCATGCGGCCGAGCAGATGCCCGATCGTACGCGCGACACGCGGCAACTTTTCGGGGCCGATGACAACCAGCGCCACCAGCCCGATCACCATCAGCTCAGAGAATCCAACGTCAAACATGCAAGGGCTCGCTCAGAAACGGAAAGGGCGCCGCCAGCGGCGCCCTGCAGTCGATCACGCAGAGGGCAATCAGCTCTTTTCCTTCTCGCGCGCGGGGGCGTCGATGGTCTGCTTGGCGATCTGAGCGTTATCCGAACCCGCCGCAGCATCGCTGCCTTCACGCATGCCTTGCTTGAAGCCCTTCACGGCGCCGCCAAGATCCTCGCCGATATTGCGAAGCTTCTTGGTGCCGAACACGAGAAGAACGATGACCAGCACGATCAGCCAGTGCCAGATGCTGAATGAACCCATTTGAAGCGCTCCTCAATACTTGATCATGGCTGGCAACGGTGCTCCGCCGCCAATGATGTGGGCGTGGAGATGATACACCTCCTGTCCGCCCACCTTGCCCGAGTTGATGATCGTGCGGAAGCCATCGGTTGCGCCTTGCTCGGCGGCAATTTTTCCGACGACCGAGAAGACGCGACCAAGCACCTCAGCATCGTCGGCGGTGGCCGTTGCGAGCGATTCGATATGCTGCTTCGGAATCACCAGCACGTGCACCGGCGCGATCGGGCGGATGTCCTTGAATGCCAGCACGAGTTCGTCTTCGTAGACCTTCGCCGCGGGGATTTCTCCCCGCGCGATGCGGCAGAAAATGCAATCACTCATGACTGACCCCGCGCCGCCTTCTCGTCGATGCCCGAGATGCCCTCACGGCGACGGAACTCGACCAACACATCGTCGACCGACAGGCCAAACTGCGACAGCAACACCATGCTGTGGAACCAAAGGTCGGTCACTTCGTAGACGATGTGACGCAGATCGCCATCCTTGGCCGCCATGATGGTCTCGGCGGCTTCCTCTGCGACCTTCTTGCAGATCGCGTCGGTGCCCTTGGCGTACAGGCTCGCGACGTAGGAACTGTCGGCCGATGCGCCTTTGCGCTCGGCCAGCGTGCGCCCGAGGCGCTGCAGCACTTCCGGGTCGATCATTTGTAGATGTCCTTCGGGTCTTTGAGAACCGGATCGACCGCCTGCCACTGGGTGCCATCGTGCAGACGGGTAAAGAAGCAGGAGCGGCGCCCGGTGTGGCAGGCGATGCCGCCTTCCTGCTCGATCTTCAGCAGTACGACGTCACCATCGCAGTCGAGCCGGATTTCGCGCACACGCTGCACATGACCGGACTCCTCGCCCTTATGCCAGATCTTGCGCCGTGAGCGACTCCAGTAAACCGCCTCGCCAGTCTCAACCGTGCGCGCCAGCGCGTCGCGGTTCATCCACGCGAACATCAGCACATCGCCGGTTTCGGCATCCTGTGCGATCACCGGCACGAGGCCCTGGTCGTCCCACGTAACCTCTTTGAGCCAGCGGGTTTCGGTGACCGCCGCGTTCACAGCCGCACCTCGATACCCTGGCTGCGCATGAACTCCTTCGCTTCGCGCACCGTGTGCTGGCCGAAGTGGAAGATGCTCGCCGCGAGCACCGCATCGGCACGGCCTTCGGTAACCCCGTCGGCCAAATGCTGCAGATTGCCAACGCCACCGCTCGCGATCACCGGAATCGACACTGCATCGGACACCGCGCGCGTCAAACCCAGATCAAAGCCGTTCTTCGTGCCATCACGGTCCATGCTGGTCAACAGGATTTCGCCCGCACCGAGCGCAGCGACACGTTGCGCCCATTCGATCGCATCCAGCCCGGTGTTCTTGCGACCGCCGTGCGTGAAGACCTGCCATTTGCCCGGCGCGACCTGCTTGGCGTCGATCGCGACGACGATGCACTGCGAGCCGACCTTGCCCGAGGCGTCCGCCACCAGCTGCGGGTTGTTCACCGCCGCGGTATTCATCGACACCTTGTCCGCGCCCGCATTGAGCAGGCGACGCACGTCGGCAACTTCGCGCACGCCACCACCAACCGTCAACGGGATGAAGACCTGCTCCGCGACCTGCTCGACCACATGCAGGATGATGTCGCGGTCGTCGGAGCTGGCCGTGATGTCGAGAAAGGTGATCTCGTCAGCGCCCTGGTCATCGTAGCGACGTGCAATCTCGACCGGGTCGCCCGCATCACGCAGCTCGACGAAGTTCACGCCCTTGACCACGCGCCCGGCGTTGACATCGAGACAGGGAATGATGCGTTTGGCCAGCATGAATCAGCCTTCCGTCACGCCGTTGAGTTCGTCGGCGCGCGCCTGAGCCACCTTGAAGTCGAACTTGCCTTCGTAGATCGCACGGCCGGTGATGGCACCGATCACGCCCTCTTCTTCGACCGCGCAGAGCGCATCGATGTCCGCGAGGCTGCCGATGCCGCCGCTGGCGATCACCGGAATGCGCAGCGCCTGCGCAAGCTTCACGGTGGCTTCGATATTCACGCCGCCGAGCATGCCGTCGCGGCCGATGTCGGTGTAAATGACCGACTCGACGCCGTAGTCCTCGAACTTCTTCGCAAGGTCGATGACGTCGTGACCGGTCAGCTTCGACCAGCCATCCACCGCCACCTTGCCGTCCTTCGCGTCGATGCCGACGATGATGTGGCCCGGGAAGGCGCTGCAGGCGTCGTGCAAGAAGCCTGGGTTCTTCACCGCGGCCGTGCCGATGATGACGTAGCTGATACCGTCGTCGAGATAGCGCTCGATCGTATCCAGATCGCGAATGCCGCCACCGAGCTGAACCGGAATGTCATCGCCCACCGCGGCAACGATCTGCTTGATGACGCCTTCGTTCTTCGGCTTGCCGGCCACCGCACCATTCAGGTCGACGAGGTGCAGGCGGCGTGCGCCCTGGGCGAGCCAGTGGCGGGCCATTTCAGCCGGATCTTCGGAAAATACGGTCACATCTTCCATGTCGCCCTGTTTGAGGCGCACGCAGTGTCCGTCCTTGAGGTCGATCGCGGGAATCAGGAGCATAGTCAGGTCAACGCAGCTAGGTTGGTAGTTGGCGCGTCCGAAGCTTTACCGCCTCGATCCATTCGCACCTGTTGGGAGTGGGATACGGACTCAGGGCTTCCAGCGAACGAAGTTGGCGAGCAACTGCAGCCCAGCGGCAGCGCTCTTCTCCGGGTGGAACTGGGTCGCAAAAATATTATCCCGCGCTACAGCACTGGTAAAGGCGATGCCGTAGCGCGTGCGCGCCACCGCGTCGGCCGCGTCGCGCGGCGCGCAGTAATAGCTGTGCACGAAGTAGAAGCGGGCATTCGGCGCGATACCGTCGAACAAGGGATGCGCGCGCAGCGCTTCGACCTCGTTCCAGCCCATGTGCGGCACCTTGAGATGGCTACCGTCGTCGGCCGTCATGGCCGCAGAGAATTTTGGCACCTCGCCACCGATCAGCCCCAGGCCGGCTGTGTCGCCTTCCTCGCCGTGATCGAACAGCATCTGCATTCCGACGCAGACGCCCAGAAAGGGCTTGCTGCGGGAAGCGCGTTCAACCGCGTCACGCAGGCCGCGCGCGAGGAACTCGCGCATGCAGTCATGCAAGGCGCCCTGCCCCGGCACGACGACGCGATCCGCCGCATCGAGCTCAGCCGGCTCGGCCGTCACAATGACCTGCGCCTCCGGGGCGACATGTTCCAGCGCCTTGGCAACCGAACGCAGGTTGCCCATCCCGTAATCAACGACAGCTATCTTCATCGCGACCTCAGAGCGAGCCTTTGGTCGACGGCATCATGCCGGCGGCGCGCGGGTCTTCCGTCGTGGCCATGCGCAGCGCGCGGGCGAAGGCCTTGAAGATGGTTTCGCACTGGTGATGCGCGTTGCGACCACGCAGGTTGTCGATGTGAAGCGTCACGCCCGCGTGATTCACGAATCCCTGGAAGAACTCGTAAACAAGCTGGGTATCGAGACCGCCGATCATGCCGGCAGTGAAGTCGCAGTGCAGCTCTAGGCCGGGCCGCCCCGACAGATCAAGCACCACGCGCGACAGCGCCTCGTCGAGCGGCACATAGGCATGCCCGTAACGGGTCAGCCCCTTCTTGTCGCCAACCGCTTTGGCGAACGCCTGGCCGATCGTGATACCGACGTCCTCCACCGTGTGGTGGCCATCGATATGCAGGTCGCCTTCACATTGCACTTCCAGGTCGATCAGACCATGGCGGGCAATCTGATCGAGCATGTGATCAAAGAAGCCGATTCCGGTGGCGAGCTTGGACTGGCCGGTGCCATCCAGGTTGAGCCGCACGGTGATGCGGGTCTCGAGCGTGTTACGGGTGACTTCGACTTGCCGCATGGCGCACTATTGGGCGGGAACGCCCACTGGGGGTTGGGATCGAAGGGCCATGATAGCATTGCCTCGTTGCGCCGCAGCAGTGTTGCAGGCTCGCCACGACCCCCGAATTTTCCACTCGCCAAGATCACCATGAGCCGTTTCTGGAGTGACGTCGTCCGAGGCCTGACGCCGTACGTACCGGGCGAACAGCCCAAGCTGGCCAACCTGGTCAAGCTCAACACCAACGAGAACCCCTACGGCCCCAGCCCACGTGTGCTGGCAGCCATCGCCGGCGAGGCGGGCGAGGCGCTGCGCCTGTACCCGGACCCGAACGCCGATCGACTGAAGGCGGCCATCGCCGCACATCACGGCATCACGCCGGCCCAGGTGTTTGTCGGCAACGGTTCAGACGAAGTATTGGCGCACGCCTTCATGGCGCTGCTCAAGCACGACGCACCGCTGCTGTTCCCGGACATCTCGTACAGCTTCTACCCGGTCTACTGCGGGCTGTACGGCATCGAGCCCGGCATCGTGCCGCTCGATGACAAGTTCGACATCCGTATCGACGATTACATCGGTCGCCGCAACGGCGGGATCATTTTCCCGAACCCGAACGCGCCGACCGGTTGCTTGCTGCCCTTGAGCGAAATTGAACGCCTGCTCGAACACAACACCGATTCGGTCGTAGTCGTCGACGAGGCCTATGTCGATTTCGGCGGAGAAAGCGCTATCAGTCTGATCGACCGTTTCCCCAATCTGCTAGTGGTGCAGACCTTGTCGAAGTCGCGTTCGCTCGCCGGCCTGCGGGTCGGTTTCGCTGCGGGCCACCCCGACTTGATCGAAGCGCTGGAGCGGGTGAAGAACAGCTTTAACTCCTATCCGCTCGATCGCCTTGCGATCCTTGGCGCAGTCGCAGCGTTCGAAGACGACGCGTATTTCCGGCAATGCTGCGACAAGGTCATCGCAAGCCGCACGCGGCTGGTTGCAGCACTGGTCACCCTCGGCTTCGAGGTCTTGCCATCGGCGGCGAACTTCATCTTCGCACGGCATCCGCAACGCGATGCGGCAACGCTCGCGGCGCAGCTTCGCGAGCGCAGCATCATCGTTCGCCACTTCCGCCAGCCGCGGATCGAACAGTTCCTGCGCATCACAATCGGCACCGATGCGCAGTGCGACACGCTGCTAGCCGCTCTGAAAGAGATTCTCGCAAGCTGAACCGACGGCGCCACACAAATGAAACGGCCGCCCTGGGGCGGCCGTTTTGCTTCAGTCTGCTTCGACCCGTAATTCTGCGGATCGCGCATGCGCCTGAAGTCCTTCACCGTGGGCGAGGATCGACGCCGTCTTGCCGAGACGCTTCGCGCCGGCCTTCGACATGCGGATCACCGAGCTGCGCTTCTGGAAGTCGTACACGCCGAGCGGCGACGAGAAGCGCGCACTGCGTGAAGTCGGCAACACATGGTTGGGGCCTGCGCAGTAGTCACCCAGCGCCTCGACCGACCAGTGGCCGACGAAAATCGCACCCGCGTGGCGGATCTTCGCCACCAGCGGATCTGCGTCTTCAACCGACAGTTCAAGGTGCTCCGGCGCAATGCGGTTCGCAATCTCGCTGGCCTCAGCGAGATCTCGCACACGGATCAGCGCACCACGCTTGTCGAGCGAGGTGCGAATCGTCGCAGCACGCGGCATCGTCGGCAGCAATTTGTCGATCGACGCAGCAACCGCATCGAGGAAAGCTGCGTCGGGACACAGCAGAATCGACTGCGCCATCTCGTCGTGCTCGGCCTGAGCGAACAGATCCATCGCCACCCAGTCCGGATTGCCGCTGCCATCCGAAATGATCAGCACTTCGGACGGGCCGGCGACCATGTCGATGCCGACCGTACCGAACACGCGACGTTTGGCCGCAGCGACATAGGCGTTGCCGGGGCCGACGATCTTGTCGACCTGGGGAATCGTCTGCGTGCCGTAAGCCAAAGCCGCTACCGCCTGAGCGCCGCCGATCGTGAACACGCGATCGACGCCAGCCACCGCTGCGGCGGCCAGCACCAAGGCGTTGCGCTCACCGCGCGGGGTCGGCACCACCATGATCAGTTCGCGCACGCCAGCCACCTTGGCCGGAATCGCGTTCATCAGCACCGAACTCGGATAGGCGGCCTTGCCACCCGGGACGTAGAGCCCTGCGCGATCAAGCGGGGTAACCTGCTGACCGAGCCGCGTGCCGTCGGCTTCTTCGTAGTCCCAGCTCGTCAGCGGCTGGCGCTCGTGATAAGCACGCACCCGCGCCGCAGCCTCTTCGAGTGCTGCACGCTGCTCGGCCGACAGGCCTGACAAGGCGGCCTCGAGATCAGCGCGGGAAAGCTCTAGCTCAGCGAGCGATGCGGCCTCGACACCATCGAAGCGACGCGTGTAGGCCAGCACCGCGGCATCGCCCTCAAGGCGGACAGCCGCCAGAATCTCACTCACCGCGCGCTCAACCGCCTCATCAGTCGATGCCTCGAAAGCCAGCAACTTCGACAGGCGCGAATCGAAATCTGCTTCAACCGACGACAGGCGCAGGATTCCGGTCATTTCACCACCCCGGCAAAGGCATCGATCACCGGCTGCAGCAGCGCGTGTTTCATCTTCAGCGATGCCTGGTTCACCACCAGACGCGAGCTGATGGCCATGATCTCTTCGACTTCGACCAGATTGTTCGCGCGCAGCGTGCCACCGCTCGACACCAGGTCGACGATGGCGTCAGCCAGACCGACCAGCGGCGCCAGTTCCATCGAGCCGTACAGTTTGATCAGATCGACGTGCACGCCCTTGCTCGCAAAGTGGTCGCGCGCGGTCTGCATGTACTTCGTCGCGACACGGATGCGTGCACCGCGCTGCACCGCAGCGGCGTAGTCGAAACCCTTGGGCACCGCCACGCACATGCGGCAGCGCGCGATCTTAAGATCAAGCGGCTGATAGAGTCCTGCGCCGCCGTGCTCGATCAGCACATCCTTGCCGGCAATGCCGAGGTCGGCCGCGCCGTACTGCACATAGGTCGGCGTGTCGCTCGCACGCACGATCACGAGGCGCACGTCGGGCCGATTGGTATCGATGATCAGCTTGCGCGACTTCTCCGGATCGTCGATCGGCGTAATGCCGGCGGCCGCCAGCAGCGGAAGCGTGTCTTCAAAGATGCGCCCTTTCGAGAGCGCAAGCGTGATGCCGTCAAAAGCCATATCAGCTCACCCGTTTGACGGTGGCACCCAGCGCACCGAGCTTTTCTTCCAGCCGCTCGTAACCACGGTCGAGGTGGTAGATGCGATCGACCAGTGTCTCGCCCTCAGCAACGAGGCCGGCGATGATCAGGCTGGCGGAAGCGCGCAGATCGGTGGCCATCACCGTAGCGCCCTGCAGCTTGTCGACGCCGGTGACAACGGCGGTGTTGCCGTCGATACGGATGTTGGCGCCGAGGCGGATCAGCTCCACTGCATGCATGAAGCGGTTCTCGAAGATCGTCTCGCGAATGATCGCAGTGCCGTCCGCCACCACGTTGAGCGCCATGAACTGCGCCTGCATGTCGGTCGGGAAGGCCGGGTAAGGCGCAGTGCGCAGGCTCACCGCCTTGAGGCGTGCGGGCGCCTTCAGCGTGATCGCGTCGCGCTCGGAGCCGATCTCGCAACCGGCGTCCATCAGCTTGTCGACCACCGAGTCGATGTAGTTGGTGCTGGTGCCGGTGAGGCGCACGTTGCCGCCGGTCACCGCCGCGGCACACAGGTAGGTCCCGGTCTCGATACGGTCCGGCATGATGCGGTGGGTTGCGCCATGCAGCCGTGCAACGCCGCGGATGCGAATCACGTCGGTGCCGGCGCCGGAAATCTGCGCGCCCATCGACACAAGGCAGTTGGCCAGATCGACCACTTCCGGCTCACGCGCGGCGTTCTCGATCACCGTCTCGCCATCGGCCAGGCAGGCCGCCATCATCAGGTTCTCGGTGCCGGTCACGGTCACCATGTCAGTAAAGAGCCGCGCGCCGCGCAGCTTGCCGACCTTGGCGTCGATGTAGCCATGCTCGACCTGCACTTCGGCGCCCATCGCCTGCAGCCCCTTGATGTGCTGGTCGACTGGCCGCGCGCCGATCGCGCAGCCACCGGGCAGCGACACCTTCGCGTGGCCGACGCGCGCCATCAGCGGGCCGAGCACCAGCACTGCGGCACGCATCGTCTTCACCAGTTCGTACGGTGCGAGCGGGTTGTCGAGCCCCTTGGCGTCCAACGTCACGGTGTCGCCGTCGCGCTCGACCTTGACGCCCATCTGCGCGAGCAGTTTGAGCATGGTGCCGATATCGTTGAGACGCGGCACGTTGGTCAGCACCAGCGGTTCGTCCGATAGCAGCGCAGCGCAGAGTATCGGCAGTGCGGCGTTCTTTGCGCCGGAGATGGCGACTTCGCCGGCGAGCGGGCGGCCGCCGGTAATCAGCAGTTTGTCCATCTTATTCGCCGAGCTCCTTGCGGAACGCGGCCCATTGTTCGGGGGTGTAGGTAGTCAGCTGCAGCGCATGGATCTCGTTGCCCATCAGCGGGCCCAGCGTCGCGTAAACCGCCTGGTGCTGGCGCACCCGCGGCTTGCCGGCGAACTCGGCGCTGACGACGATGCCGGTGAAGTGCACACCATCATCGCCCTGGATCTGGATGAAATCGCAGGGCAAACCTTGCGACACGAGACGTTCGATTTCTTCAGCCTGGAACATGATCTTCTTGGTTGGTGGCGGCGCAAACGCTCGCCTTCAGCCGCGCAGTTTGTACCCGGACGCGAGCATGCGCAGCGTCAGGGCCGCGAGCACGGCCAGGAAAACGGAAACGATCGAAAGACTCAGCCATGGCGACACATCGGACACACCGAAGAAGCCGTAGCGGAAACCGTCGATCATGTAGAAAAACGGGTTGAAATGCGAGACCCCGTGCCAGAACGCCGGCAGCGAATGCACCGAGTAGAACACGCCAGCCAGCATCGTGAGCGGCATGATCAGGAAATTCTGGAAGCCCGCCAACTGATCGAACTTCTCCGCCCAGATGCCGGCGATCATGCCAAGCGAGCCGAGAATCGCGCCGCCCGCCAGCGTAAAGGTCAGCACCCACAGCGGCGCCTTCGGCGCGACGAACACAAAGATCAGCGAGGCAAGCCACACGCCAAAGCCGACCAGCACGCCGCGCAGCACCGATGCCAGCACATAGGCGGCATAGAACTCGCGATACGAAATCGGCGGCAGCAGCACAAAAACGATGTTGCCGGTGATCTTGCTCTGAATCAGCGAAGAACTGCTGTTGGCGAAGGCGTTCTGCAGCACCGCCATCATCACCAGACCAGGCACCAGGAAGGCGGTGTATTCGATTGCACCGTAGACGGTGACGTGCGGATCGAGCACATGCGCAAAGATCATCAGGTACAGCACGGTGGAGAGCACCGGCGCGCCGATGGTCTGGAAGCTGACCTTCCAGAACCGCAGCAGCTCCTTGTACAGCAGCGTCTTGAAGCCCGACAGGTTGGCGCCGCTCATCCAGCCCTCCGCATCACGTCGACAAAGACCTTCTCCAGGTCAGGCTGGCCGACTTCGAATTCCGCAATTTCTGCGCCGGCCTGGCGCAAGGCAACCAGGCGATCGAGCAGCACCGTGTAGTCGTCGGACGCAAACACCCAGTGCTCGCCGTCGCGTTCAGGTTTAAGGCCGACCACTTCTGCCGGCAGATCCCCTGCGAGTTTGACGCGCAGCGTATGGCCATCCACCGCCCGCAGCAGGTTCGCGGTGTTGTCGAGCGCAACGATACGGCCTGCTTTCAGCATCGCGATGCGGTTGCAAAGCGTCTGCGCTTCTTCGAGGTAGTGCGTGGTCAGCACGATCGTGTGCCCCTGCTCGTTGAGCTTGCGCACAAAGGCCCACAGGCCCTGCCGCAACTCCACGTCGACACCGGCGGTCGGCTCGTCCAGCACTATCACTGGCGGGCGATGGACCAGCGCCTGCGCGACCAGCACGCGGCGCTTCATGCCGCCGGATAGCTGACGCATGTTGGCGTCCGCCTTCTTCGTCAGATCGAGGCTGGCGAGCAGCTCATCGATCCAGTCGTCGTTGCGCTTAAGACCGAAATAGCCGGACTGCAGACGCAGCACTTCACGCACTGAGAAGAAGGGATCGAACACCAGTTCCTGCGGCACGACACCGACCATGCGACGCGCCTCGCGATAGTCGCTGACGACGTCGTGGCCCATTACGCTGATGCTGCCGGCGCTGAGCCGGATCAGGCCCGCAAGCGCAGAAATCAGCGTGGTCTTGCCGGCGCCGTTGGGGCCCAGCAATGCAAAGAACTCACCCTGCGCGACGTCGAGGTCCACGCCGCCAAGCGCCTGCAAGGCGCCGTAGTGCTTGATCGCACCACGGACGGAAATCGCTGGCGTCGTCACTGGGCAACCTCGCCCAGCGGCAACACCTCGGCCAAGTCGTAGAGCGCGGCCAACGAACGCAGCTGCGGCGGCACCCCTTCGATACGAAGCGTACGGCCGGTACCCGCCGCACGCATCCACGCAAGAACCACGGCCAGCGCGGCAGAATCAACCGACGTCACGCCAGAAAGATCGATCACGCGCCCAGCACTGCATTCGACCTGCCCGCACAGGCGGCGGCCGGAATCGAGCAAGTGGGCGGCCGTCTCCATGGTGATCGGCCCTTCGATGATCAGGCGCTCGCCTTCCTCGCGGATCATTTCTTTGCCGCGCCCTCGCCGCCCGCGGCGTTCTGCGCGTTCTTGGTGCGCAGCGACTTGATTAGCCCGTCGATGCCGCCGGCCTTGATCTCCTCGCCAAACGCGTCGCGGTAGTTGGTGATCAGGCTGACGCCGGCGACCGCGACGTCGTAGACCTTCCACTCTTCACCCTTCTTGTACAGCGTGTAGTCCACCGAATCCGGCGGCGATCCGGCCTTGCGGACTTCGGAACGCACGGTGACTTCGGTGTCTTCCGGCTTGAGCTTGAGCGGCTTCACGGTGATCTGGTGATCCTTGAAGCGCACGATCGCGTTCGCGTAGCTGCGGACCAGCAGCGTGCGGAACTCGGCGGTGAGATCCGTCTTCTGCGCCGGCGTCGCGCTGCGCCAGTCACGGCCGACCGCGAGCGAGGTCATGCGCGCGAAGTCGAAGTTCGGCAGCACCTTCGCGTCGATCAGCTCCAACGTCTTGCGCATGTCGCCGGACTGGATCGCCTTGTCCTGCTTCACGATGGTCTGCACATCAGTGGCAACCGTGCGGATCAGCTCATCCGGGGCGGTCGCCGCCAGTGCAGCCTGCGCGCCGCCGATGCCCGCCACGATCAGCGCACTGGCGAAAAACCGATTGAAGAACCTGCGGTTCATGCTTACTCCTTGTCCTTGGCGCTCGCGTCGGGCGCAGCGTCGGTTTCATCCCACACGTCGTCATCGCCCTTGGGTCGAGGCGGATTGCCGTCGTACACCAGGTTCAGCCTGCGTTGCAGGTAGAAGTTTCGGATGAAGACATACTTGTCGAGAGCGGCCTCATCGAGCGCCTTCTCGGCATCAAGCAGATTGGCCCGGTCGTTGACGACTTCAAGCCCCGACAGCGAATTTCTGACTGCAACGCTCTCGATCACCAGATGGCGCCCGCCGGTGTAGTAGTCCACCGGCAAAGCCGCCGTATCACGCAGCGTGCTGGGGCCCAGCAAAGGCAGTACAACGTAAGGACCGCTCGCAACACCCCAGCGGCCCAGCGTCTGGCCGAAATCTTCGTTGTGGCGCTCAAGCCCGAATTCCGACGCCACATCGATCACGCCAAGAATGCCGAAGGTCGAGTTCAGTGCAATGCGGCCAACGTCGGATGCGGCCTCGCCCAGCTTGCCCTGCAGCAGGTTATTGATAGCGTTGGGAATGTCGCGGAAGTTGTTGATGAAATTCCCGAAGCCCACCCGCGCGGGCAGCGGCACCGCCGCAGCATAGCCTTGCGCGAGCGGCTTGAGTGCGACGCGGTCCAGCCCGTCGTTGAAACTGTACATCGCCCGGTTGAAGGGCTCGATCGGGTCGGCCGTCTGAGCTGCGGCAGGCATCGCTTGCATCAGCAAGCAGAGCGCCGCCGCGAAGATCGAAGCTCGCATCACTTGCCTCCTTGGCCCCCCTCGGAAGCCTTGTCGAAGAGGAAACGTCCGATCATGTCTTCCAGCACCATCGCGGACTGGGTTTTCGTGATGGTGTCACCGGACTTCAGGTTCTGTTCGTCGCCACCCGGCTTAAGTGTAACATATTGTTCGCCCAGCAGGCCAGCGGTGTTGATGGTGGCGAACGTGTCGCG
>CAMFLH010000036.1 GCA_945957295.1 uncultured Uliginosibacterium sp. | reverse complement strand
TGTCGAGCGGGATGCCGTCGAACAGGATCTTCATGTCCTCGACGGAGTCGATCGCCACGCCGGCCTTGCCCACGTCGCCGACCACGCGCGGGTGATCGGAGTCGTAGCCGCGATGCGTTGCCAGATCGAAGGCCACAGACACGCCCTGGCCGCCGGCGGCGAGCGCCTTGCGGTAGAAAGCATTGGAGGCTTCAGCGGTGGAGAAGCCGGCGTACTGGCGGATCGTCCAGGGCCGCGCGGCGTACATCGTGGCTTGAGGCCCGCGCACGAAGGGTGCGAAGCCGGGCAGGGTATCGGTATGCGGAAGCCCGGCGATGTCGGCGCGCGTGTAGAGCGGCTTGACGGTGATGCCCTCAGGCGTGACCCAATTGAGCTTGGCCAGATCACCACCCGGCGCAGCCTTGGTGGCGGCTGCCTGCCAGGCAGCGAGATCGGCGGACGTCTTGAATTCCGACATGCGAGACTCCCTTGCCCCGACGCCGAGTCGCACCGCCACACGTGCGGTCACAGACGCCGGGTGGAATAAAAGGGGCCGACCCGCAGGTCGGCCCGGGCCACCGTGTCACATTGCGGCGCCTCCCCCCAGACGCACCGCAATGTCGTCCGTCCTGCGATCTGGCTCACTCCCCCAAGCTCGCCGCAAGTGATCCGCTGGATCACCCGCTATCGCATTCCGGCTTGACAGCCCTCGGAACCAATAATACGTTATCCATAATTATGAATACAAGAGGTCTACTAGAAGTGTTGTCAAAAGGTGACTCGCCGCAGCGGATTACCCGCTCCGCCCTCTTCGAAGAGGTGGCGGAACGGCTGCGGACACGCATCTTTGCGCACGACCTGCCACCCGGCAGCTGGATCGACGAACAGGCGATCACCGCGGAATACGGCATCTCGCGCACCCCGTTGCGCGAAGCCCTGAAAGTGCTGGCGAGCGAGGGGCTGGTCACGCTGACCCCCGGGCGCGGTTGCAAGGTCACGCTGCTGACCGAGCAGGACCTGGACGAAATCTTTCCGATTCTCGCGCTGCTGGAAGGCCGCTGCGCCTACGAGGCCGCGCTGCGCATGGACGACACTGCCCATGCGCGCGTTGACGCGCTGCATGCCGCGCTGGAGGCGCATTTCGTCGCCAACAACATCGAAGCCTTCTTCGAGGTGAACCAGCAGTTCCACCTCGCGATCCAGGAAATCGCCGGCAATCGCTGGCTGACGCAGCTGGTGCAGGACACGCGGCAAAAACTCAAGCTGATGCGCTTCCACTCGCTGTTCCGCGAAGGACGGCTGCAGGAATCGCTCGAAGAACATCGCGCGATCGTCGCGGCGCTGCGCAAGCCCGACGCGGCGGCCGCACAGGTGGCGATGGAAAACCACCTGTTGCAAGGGCGCCGCGCGATGGGGCGCCTCGCCACCAGCTGAGACGGGTGAAATGAAAACGGCCAGTGCAAGACTGGCCGTTCGCTCGAACATCGACGCAGGGCGTTACTGGAAGTAGTACTTGCCCGAGAAGTTCAGGCGCGTTGCATCGCCTTTGTCGCCGTCAAGCGTCTCACGGCGCGCCCAGATGATCTCGGCACCGACATCCACCAATTTCGGGAACGGGCTCCAGAACATCCCAACATGCCCCTGCTGCACCGTGCGGTTCAGGGCGTACGAGCCTAGGGGACCCGAGCCGGAGCCCAAGCCCTGCGCCTTCGCAAAATTGGTGTAATCGTTGTCAAAGTTGCGCTGGTAGCCGTAGGCAAAGTTGTAGCGAACACGATCACTCGGTTTGATCTGGTAGCCCAGCACCACGCCCAGCGCCTGCTCGGTCAGCACTTCGTTCGCGGCCGGGTTGTAGATCGCGCCCTCGATGTAATTGAAGTAGCGCCCGATGCCGGTGCCGCCGGTCACCGCGATCGTCAGGAAATCGTCGCCGCGCGTCTTGATGAAGCTCGATGCAGCAAGGCCATAGCCGCGCTTCGAGGCATTACCCAGTGCGCCCTTGACCTCCAGCTCATGCGTCACGCCGCGCGCGCTGATCGTGCCCCAGTCGAAAGCCTTGTCGTAACGCAGCACCAGATCCGGCATGCGCGAGAAACCGTCGGCCGTCGCAACACCGGTATCGTCCAGCACATAGCTGACCGAGTTCTCCAGCGCCGCGGTGAAGTTGCCGACGTCCGGCGTCACGTAGGTGTAGCGGATCATCGGCTGGCGGATGAAGGTCGCGCCAATCGGGCCGTTGAAGTCCACCGTTTCCGGCAGCGCATCCACATCCATGAAGGTCGACCAGGTCTGGCCGACCAGCCACGAACCGACCTGGCCATAGGCATGGCGTAGACGGAAGTTGTAGCTGTTGGTGCCCTGCTGGGTGTAGATCGTTTCGAGGCTGCCAGTCACCGCCGAATTGCCGGTGCGCGGGTCGTTGTTGAAGTCGCCTTCGATCTTCACGTTGATCGGGCCAAGCGGCGACGGCGTCGAGGCTTCCACGCCCAGGCGCGAGGTGCGCGCCGTCATGTAGGTCATGCCCTTGCGATCGCTCTGGCCGTCGAGCGGGATGTAGGGTGCGAAGGTGGAGTAGTCGTTGGCGCCGTTGTCCGGCCCGAAGTCATGCACCAGGTTCAGTTCGGCCACGCCATAGACATGGAACGAAGTTTCCTCGCCCGCGCGGCGGTAGGACCCGGGGATGTCGCCCTTGACCACCGCTTCCTTGCCCTGAGCTTCGACCTGATCGGCCACATCCTTGATCGCCGCGGGCGATGCCGCAGTGGCGGCCGCCTTGGCCTCTGCCGCGGTCGCCCCGGCAGCAGCCGAAGCCGCGTCGCTCTTCTGCTGGGCGGCCTTGAGCGCCTGCACTTCTCGCTGCAATTCCTGGATCTGGCGCTCAAGGCGCTCGATCACCTTGGCATCGGCGGCGGCATGCGCCGGCACAGCGAGGGCCGCGGCCACGGCGGCAACCATTACGCGCAGTCTTGTTGTCGTCATCAGTGTTCTCCGTACTCGTGGTGTCGGCTCGTCCGCCTCAGCCTGCGTGCTTGATCTGCGACAGGAAGGCCTGCGCACGCGGGTGGGTCGGTCGAGAGAAAAACTGCGCCGGATCGCCCTCTTCCACGATCCGTCCGCCATCGAAAAAGATCACGCGGTCGGCCACTTCGCGGGCGAAGCCCATCTCGTGCGTAACCACCAGCATCGTCATGCCGCTCTTGGCGAGATCGCGCATTACCAGCAGCACTTCGTTGACCATCTCCGGGTCCAGCGCGCTGGTTGGCTCGTCGAACAGCATCACCTTCGGCTGCATGGCCAACGCGCGCGCAATCGCCACGCGCTGCTGCTGACCACCGGAGAGCTGCGACGGATACTTGTGCGCATGCGCGGCGAGGCCAACGCGTTCGAGCAACTCGCGTGCGGTCTTCTCGGCCCGCTCGCGCTTCCACTTGCGCACCCGCTGCGGCGCCAACGTGATGTTGTCCAGCACCGTCATGTGCGTGAACAGGTTGAAACTCTGAAACACCATGCCGACTTCGGCGCGCACCGCGTCGATATGCTTCATATCGTTGTCGAGCTCGATGCCGTCGACAACGATGCGGCCGGCATCGTGCTCTTCCAGTCGGTTGATCGTGCGCAGCAAGGTCGACTTGCCCGAGCCCGACGGCCCGATGATGCAGACAACTTCGCCTTCCTTGAAGGACACCGACACCTCGTTGAGCGCGGTGAAACTGCCCCAGCGCTTGACGATCTTGTCGACGGAAATGATTACGTCACCCTTGCTCATGCTTAGCGCTTTCCGACAGCCAGCTTGCGCTCCAGCGCACCGGCGAATTGCGTGAAGGTCGTCGTCAGCGCGAGATACACCGCCGCCACCGTGAGAAAGACCGGGAAAGGCTGAAAGCTCGCTGCCTGCACCCGACTGCTGACCATCGAAAGCTCGACCACGCCGATCGCGTAGGCCAGCGACGAATCCTTCAGCAGCGCGATCAGGTTGCTCGCCAGCGGCGGCAACGAGATCCGCACCGCCTGCGGCAAGGTCACATCGAGGAAGGTGTAGAACTTCGACAGGCCGAGCGACCTGGCGGCTTCTACCTGCCCGGTCGGCACAGCGTTGATGCCGGCGCGGATCGCCTCGGCGTTGTAGGCGCCAACGTTCATCGACAGCGCGATCACCGCGGTCCAGAACTCGTTGAGTTGCAGCTTGGGCGAAATTTCGGGCAGCGCGAAATACACGAAGAGGATCTGCAGCAGCAGCGGCGTGCCGCGAATCACCCACACATAAAAATCCGCCAGCCAGCGCAGCGGCGGCAGATGCGAAAGCTTGCCGAGCGCAGCCAGCACGCCCAGCACGAGGCCGGCAATGCCCGACACCAGCGTGAGCTGGATCGTCATCAGCGCGCCGGCCGAAAACTGTTCTGCCGCAGGGCCCACCGGCGCCGGCAGCATTGCGAGGGGTGCCGACATAAGCCACAGCAGCACGCCGAGCCCCAGCACCGATCCGACCAGCACCAGCGAGTCGCGATCCTTGAGTCTTGAAATCATTGAGTCGTTCTATCGAAACGGCGGGCCGCCTTGGCGACCCGCCTGCACTACGGGGGGATCTGCACGGAACAACAACTTAGTTCTGGCAGGTAATGTCTTCCTTGAAGTACTTCTCGGAGATCTTCTTCAGTGTGCCGTCGGCCTTGAGTTCGGCGAGCGCCTTGTTGAGTTGGTCGCGCAGCTCAGTGTTGCCCTTGCGCACGACCGTGGCGATACGCTCCACGAACAGCAGCTCACCGGTCTTGAGACCAGCCGACGCGTTCTTCTCGACGGCCGACTTCGCCACGAAGCGATCCGTCACCCAGGCGTCGACGCGGCCGCTGATCAGCGCCTGCTGCGCGTCGGTGTCCTTCGGGAAGGTCTTCACTTCCTTGGCTCCGGTCACCTTCTTGGCCGCATCGGCGTAGGTGGTGGCGAGCTGCACCCCAATCACCTTGTTGGCGAGCTCGCTGCCCTTGGTCGGGCCGCCGGCCTTGGTGACGATCTGGCCGCCGGAACAGTAGTGCGGATTAGTGAAGTCCACCGACTTCTGGCGTTCTTCAGTGATGCCGTGGCTCGCGATCGCCGCATCGAAGCGGTCCTGCCGGATGCTCGCAATCAGCGCATCAAAACCCAGCGCGCGCCATTCCACCTTGAGCCCGAGCTTCGCCGCCATCGCGTTCATCACGTCGATTTCATAGCCTGTCAGGGTCGAGCCCTGAAAATAGTTGAAAGGCGCATACGCGCCCTCGCTTGCGACAACAATGCTGCCGGACTGCTTGATGGTCGCCCAATCGCGCGCCTGGGCGGGTAGCACCGCGCAGGCAAGACCGAAGGCGACGGCGAGAGAATGGATCACACGCATCGTTTCGCTTCTCCGAAGGAGGAAAAAAGGCGTCCCGGATGGGACGATGTAAATGAGTTTAGGCAGCGCCCGGTGGCGCGTCCACAACAGCTGTCGGATGAATCAGACACTGAAGACGCCCCAAAGCATCTTGCCTGCCAGCAGGACCAGCACCCCGGCGAAAGCGCGCTTGAGCGTCGCAACCGGCAAGCGGTGCGCCAAGCGCGCCCCGATCGGCGCAGTCAGCATCGATGCAACGATCAGGCACACCAGCGCCGGCAGGTAGATGTAGCCGAAGGCTGCAGCCGGCAGACCGGCCTGCCCCCAACCGTTCCAGAGGTAACCCAGCGAGCCCGCAACCGCGATCGGAATCCCGACCGCCGCTGAGGTGCCGATGGCGCGCTGCACCGGTACATTGCACCAGGTCAGGTAGGGCACGGTCATCGAGCCGCCACCGATGGCCGCCAGCGCCGAAACCATGCCGATGCCGGTGCCGACGCCGGCAAGCCCCGCCCGCCCGGGCAATCCGCGGCGCGCGGCCGGCTTGAGGTTGAACATCATCTGCACCGCAACCACGCTGATGAAGCCGGCAAAAAACACAGCCAGCGCGCGGGTGCTGACGCGCGCAGCGACCAGCGTGCCTAGCAGGGTGCCGAACACGATACCGGGCGAGAAGGCTTTCACCACATCCCAGATCACCGCGCCGTGCGCATGGTGGGCACGCATGCTCGACCACGCGGTGAAGATGATGGTCGCCATCGACGTGCCGAGCGCCAGATGCAACACATGTTCGTGCGGCACACCGGAAGCGCCGAAGATCATCACAAGCAGCGGCACCATGATCGCCCCGCCGCCCAAGCCCAGGAGCCCGGCCATGAAGCCCGAGAAGAGGCCGAGCGCCACATAGGCCAGCCACCACGCATCAGGAGTCATTCACCGTTCCCGGTCCATAAAAGAGCACGGATCATAGGCGCTCGCGCCGACCACGTCTGTCCGTAGTGATGCGTACATAGGTGTAGATCGATGCAGCGATTAAGCGCCGCCGATCAGCTGTTCGGTGATGTAGCGCCACTCCGCAGGATCGACTGGTGTAATCGAAAGGCGACTTGCCTTCTGCAAGACGCGCATGTGTCCCAGCGCCGCATGACGGCGCAGTTCGGCGAGTGCAATCAGCGGCGTCTTGCGCACGAATCGCACATCCACATTCAGCCAGCGCGGATCCTCTGGCATCGACTTCGGATCGAAGAAACGGCTCGCCGCGTCGAACTGCGTCGCATCGGGGTACGCCCGGCGCGCGACTTCAACGATGCCGGCGATGCCCGGCTCGGCGCAGGATGAGTGGTAGAAGAACGCCAGATCACCCAACTGCATCTGATCACGCATGAAATTGCGCGCTTGGTAATTGCGCACGCCATACCAAGCCACCGTCTGGTTCGGCATCGCCGCGAGATCGTCGATCGAGCAGTCGTCCGGTTCGGACTTCATCAGCCAGTAGCGCATCGCACCCCCCACAAACGCAAAGGGCGCGAAGCTCTGCTTCGCGCCCTGCACAATGGGATCCCCCGCCTGTGCCGTTCGGATCGGCATCCTGAACCTGGGTTCAGGTCGGTCGCGTTCCAGCCGCATCAGGTGCGCCCCGAAGGGTGCTCACAACAGCGGTTTTTAGGTCGACGACCAAGTCGCGTAGACATTGGTCCAAGGAATCTACGACCCAAACGAACACCGCAGGGGAAAACCGTTCCGGGCCGCTTTCGCGCCCCGCGGAGTCTGTTCCCAGCCCCCGTGAAACTTGTATTACCGGCGCTGTGTGGCGCCCGACGTCAGAACAGCTTTTCCTGCGGGGCAAGCGCCGCGTCGATCCGCTCGCCCATGGCCGTCATTCTACGCCGGTATCCCGGCAGATCCAATCCGGCACCACTTTGTAATTGCACCAGCTCATGCGCAATGTTGATCGCCGTCATCACTGCAAGCGTATCGGACGATGCTTTCGTGCGCGCATCAAATTCGCGCATCTTCGCATCCACCAATGCGGCGGCGGCGAGGAACGAATCGCGCTCTTCAGCCTTCACCGACACGCTGTATTCGCGGCCCAGCACGGAAAAATCGACGCTCTCGGTCACGACACGGCTCCATCCGGAATCATCGCGAGCACAGACTCGATCCGGCTCGTCGCAAGCTCCACTTTCGACTTCAGTCGCTGGTTCTCGGTCTCCAGCGTGGCGACCCGCTCGCGCAGCGACAAGTTGTCGGCACGCAAGGTTTGCACCTGACGCACCAGCGTATCGAGCTTGGCTTCGAGAGCCGAGAGTTCCTGTTCCATGCGACCGATCTTAGGAGCCGTCGGCGACCCGGTCAAGCGCGTTGCGTCACGTTCGCGCACCGTACTTTGGCCGATGTCATGACAGTAGAATCACGGGATCGATAAACGCGCGCGGAAGCGGTTCGCCATGCAGACTTTCAGCCTCTTTAAGCAACCACGCGCATTGACGCGGCGCAAATGGATCACATCCGCGCTGGCGCTCGCGTCGGCGCCCACCGTGAGCCTCGCGGCCGGTGTCAGCGCACTCGACGACACCGGCGCGCGCATCGTGCTCGCGGCACCCGCGCAACGGATCATCAGCCTCGCCCCCCACGCAACCGAGTTGCTGTTTGCGGTGGGGGCTGGCGATCGGGTCATCGCGGCGACCGACTACAGCGACTACCCTGCGGCGGCAGCCAAGCTGCCACGCGTTGGCGGCTATCACGCACTCGACCTTGAACGCATCGTCGCGCTGAAGCCGGATCTCGTGGTCGGTTGGGCATCGGGGAATCCTGCGGCGCAACTCGATCGCCTCAAGCGGCTCGGCGTGCCGGTATTCCTCAGTGAGCCGCGGCGCTTCGACACCATCGCCAGTGACATGGAACGCATTGGCGTACTGACCGGCAACGAGACACAAGCCCAAACTGCCGCGCGGAATTTTCGCGACGGCATCGACGCGCTGCGCCAGCGCTACGCCGCGCGACAGCCGGTGCGGGTGTTCTACCAGGTGTGGTCCGATCCTCTGCAGACGCTCAACGGCAAACACCTTGTCAGCGACGTGCTGACGCTGTGTGGCGGGCGCAACGTGTTCGCCGAGCTTGATCCGATCGCGCCGACCGTCACCCGCGAAGCGGTGCTTAAGGCCGCGCCCGAAGCGATCCTGACCGGCCGCGAACCGGCAACCGACAAAGGCTCGCTCGACGGCTGGCGCGCGTGGAAGACGCTGCCGGCAGTTGCGCAGGGGAATCTGTTCTACGTTGATGGCGACCATCTGAATCGGGCCGGGCCGCGCATCCTGGCCGGCGCGCAGGAGGTCTGTGCGGTGCTGGATCAGGCGCGCAGCCGCCTCGCTGCCAAACGCTGATCAGACGCGGACCGCGCCGTCCTTGCGCGAGAAAAAGCGCGCGCCGCGCACTTCGCAGAGGATCGCCTCGTCGCCGCTATCGACCGGCGTCGCGAGCACCCGCCAGAGGCCCGGGATCGTGATGCCGGCCTCGATCTCCTGAGCAAGCTCGCCAACGCCATCCAGCGCATAGTGCTCGACGCACAGCACCAGGATGTAGGCGCGCCAGCGCGGCGCCAGCTCGCAGCGACGGCGCACGACGTAGGCGCGTCGCACGGGATCATGGCGACGGATGTCGCGCACCAGCGCGCGCAGCTCGTGCATCTCGAGCCCCGGCGGCAACGAACGCAGCGCTTCCAGCGGCGCATCCAGTGCCGCCTGCACCAGCTGCGCCTGACGCAGCAACTTGCCGAGGCGTTTGCGATACGGGCGTGCGGCAGCGCCAATGCCGCTGCTTTCGTAATGCTCAATCAACAGTGCCGCGGCTTGCAGGCCCACCGCATCGTCTTCGCCGATCGCGCGGCGCAGGTAGGCGACGCCGGTCGGGTCGCCGCGGCCCAGCAGCAGCCGCCCCATCGCCAGCAGCGCATCGGGGCGGCCCGGCGCCTGTGGCATCAGCTCACGATAGACCGACAGCGGGTCGCGATCCCCTGCATAGCGTTCGACCAGCAGGGCGAGTTCGAGTCGCTCGGATACGCCCAGCTGCGCCCCCTCCGATTCGAGCTTCGCGATCTTGTCGAGCGCGCGCGTCACTTCCCAGTGGCGTTTGCGCCAGCTGCGCTGCTGACCCTGCCACCATTGCTGGTCGAGTTCGCCGGCGAGGCGTGCGACGGATTCGCCGAGGAAGCGCCGCGCAGCGCTGTCGGTGCCCACACCCTCACCCGGTTCAGCAAGCCCCAGCGCATGCACCCGCGTGCGCAGGCTCGGATGCGTGCTCAGCCGCGATTCGTCGCTCTGGTCGTGCGAAAGCGCTTCAAACCATTCCGCGAAGGCCTCGCGATCGAAACCCGCACGCAACGCGGCCGCCATGTGTCGATAAGGCAGGATGGAGGGCCGTTCGGAGTGGTTGGCCTGCGCATAGACCTTGGCCCAGTAGTCGTCAGCAAGGAAGCGATGTTTCAGCGCGATTTCGGCCAGTGCCTCACCGAGTCGTTTGGCACCGACAACCTCTGCAGCGCAGGCGTCCGCCTCCAGCTCGTCGAGGTGCGACAAAACCAGCGACTCGGCACAGTAGAGCGGCGTCTCGATCTCGGTGATGAGGGAGAACGCGGGCTGCAGCGGGCTCGCCACCGCTTCCATGTTTTCCAGCGCCTGGTGCCACAAGGCACGCAGGTAGCAGCCAATACCACCGAGCGCGATGCGCTGACGCCTCAGGTGACCGAATTCATGCGCGAGGACGGCCACGAACTGGCGTGGTGAGGTGGCCAGCGCCAGCGGCAGCCCCATCACCAGCGTGTTGCGCATCGGCACGCCGGTCCAGCGGTTGGGGCGTTGCGTGATTGCGGCGTTCAACTCGCCGGTGATGCACACCGAATGGATTGGCGGCGTGCCGAAGCGGCGACGCAGGCGTTCAAGCAAGTCGAACAGGGCCGGCGCTTCATCGGGCGCGAGCGCGAGGCCATCCGGCGCGGGAAAGCGTCCTCGCAGCATGCGCGATACCACCAACAGAAGATGCAGCGCCGGAATCGCCAGCAAACCCCGCAGGAAGCACAGCACCGGCTCTTCCTGAAAACCGCCATCGAACAGCGGCGACAGCGCCCAGCCGATCATCAGCACCGCGGCAACGCCGAGCAGCACGACAAACCCCACGCCAGTCGCAGCCCGCATGGTGACGAGGAAGCGGAACCAGCGCGGGTAGCGCAAAGCGCGCCGCCGGGCTCGGTCGAAGAGTCGTTCGAAGTCCTGTTCAAGCATTTGCGCGCAGTCTTCCTGCTTGTTCGGCGCCAAGCAAGGGGGTGCCCGACCGACGGCAGCCGGCGGAGCCGCGCTCAGGCGGGCACAAAGTACGGCCTGCCCGCATCGTCCAGCGCCCGCACCGGATGGCCAAGCGCTCGCCCGAAGACTTCGGCGGAGGCGACATCCTCAACCGGGCCGGCGAGCCAAGCGCCGTCACCGAACAGGATCAGCAGGTGGCTCGCCCAGCGCAGTGCGAGATTGATGTCATGCAATACCATCAGCACCGCGGCCCCCTGATCGGCGACAGCGCGGAAGTGGTCCAGCACGCTGATCTGGCCGGCCAGATCGAGATGCGTGAGCGGTTCGTCGAGCAGGTAGAGCTGCGGCGTCTGCGCCAACAACGCCGCAATCGACACCCGCTGGCGTTCGCCACCTGACAAGGTCTGCACATTGCGCTGCGCGAAGCCGGCCAGGCCCATCGCGGCAAGAGCGTCGGCGGCGATGCGCAGATCATCGTCACCCTCCCACTCGAAACGTTCGAGCCAGGGATGACGGCCCACCAGCACCGCCTCTTCGACGCTGCTGGCGAAGGGATCATCCGGATGCTGCGGCAGCCAGCCGCGCAGTCGTGCTAGCGCGCGGGCCGACCAACGCGCGAGCGGCGCGCCGCCGCATTCAAGCTGCCCCTGCGACGGATGCAAGCCCGCCAGCGCCGCGAGCAGCGTGCTCTTGCCGACGCCGTTGCGACCGAGGATCGCAAGCCGGTCGCCGGCCTTGAGATCCAGATCAAGCCCGCTGACCGCGCGCACCTGCGCCACGCCGACATCGAGGCGACGCGCACGCAGCAAGCAGGAGGACGCCGCCACACTCATCGCGGATGCCGGGACAGCAGCCAAAGAAACAGCGGAACACCGATCAGCGCGGTCAGCACGCCAACCGGCAGCTGCAGCGGCGCGACCACGGTGCGCGCGGCGGTATCCGCGATCAGCAGCAAGCCACCTCCACCCAGTGCAGAGGCTGGCAGCAGAAGGCGCTGGTCGTTGCCCAGTACCAGCCGCAACAGATGCGGCACGACGAGACCCACGAAACCCACGGCACCGACGGCCGTCACCGCCGCCGCGGTCAGCAGCGACGCGAGCAGGAACACGACCGTCGCAACCCGGCGGGTGTCGACCCCCAGCGCGCGGGCATGTCGTTCGCCGCGCGCAAGCAGATTCAGCTCTCGCGCCATGGGCAGTGTCACCAGCACACCCAACAGCAGCACGCCAAGCACCAGCCACGGGCGATCCGCCGCCCCCGCATCGCCCATCAGCCAGAACAGCATGCCGCGCAAGGCGCGGTCGGGGCTCAGTGCGAGCAGCAGCGACACCAGTGCGCCGCAACCGGAAGCGACCACGACGCCCGTCAGCAGCAAGCGGGTTTGCGTCCAGCTGCCGGAGCCCCGCGCGATACCGAACACCGCAAACATGCTGAGCAGCGCGCCGGTGAGCGCCGCGCCATCGACCCACGGACTCGCCAAGCCGAGGAGCAGTGCCGACAGCGCACCCACCGCCGCGCCGCCGGAGATACCCAGCACATACGGATCGGCCAGCGGATTGCGCAACAGCACCTGCATCAGCGCACCCGACAGCGCCAGCAGGCCGCCGCAACCAAATGCAGCGAGCGCACGCGGCAAGCGCAGCTGCGCCACCACGGTGGCGGCCATGTCGTCCGGCTGGCCACGCAGCGCGTCGAAGATTGCGCGCGGGCCGGCCGCCACCTCGCCCGCCGCCAGCGCAGCGAAAAATGCCGCCAGCACCACGGCGGCGAGGGCGCACAACACGAGCAGGACGCGGCGAGGGCGCATCGGCGAACGAGCGATCACGATCGAAAGGGTGCTCATTGTCGCGCGCCCCGCCTTGGCTGCGAAATGCCGGCGTTCAGCGGGTGCTGAAACGCAGGCCGGCGAAGATGCTGCGGCCGGCCGTGCCGTAGCCGCGCACCGTTTCGTACTGCTCGTCGAACAGGTTATCGAGCCGTACTTCAAGTTGCGTCTGCGGCATCAGCTTCCAGCTCGCGAACAGGTTGACGAGGGTGTAGGCGTCGAGTTTGTGCAGGTTGGCCGCGTCATCGTAACGATCGCCGACGTAACGCAGCTCGACACCTGCGCGCCAGGCATCCTGCACATAACGTGCGTTGACCGCGCCCTGCCACTCGGCACGCCGCGCCAGCTGCGTATCGGTGTCCGGGTTGCGCGCATGCAGCCAGTCGAGCGAGCCATCCACGGCAAAGGCACCAAACGTGTTGCCGGCTTCGGCGGTAACGCCGTCCAGCTTTGCGTGCGCGATGTTCTGCGGTGTCCAGGTCTCGTCCAGCGCGATCTGCTCGCTCACGCGGTTGCGGTATGCCGTCAGCGAAGCCTTGGCATCGCCCGCCTCCCACACCAGCGCCGTCTCGACGCTGCGGCCCTGTTCGGCCTTCAGATTGGGGTTGGAGTAGCCGGGGTAGTAGAGGTCGTTGAAGGTCGGCGCGCGGAAGGAGGTGCCGCCACCGATGCGCACACACCAAGCCTCGGCGAACTGCCAGCCCCAGGCTGCAGTGCCGGTGGTGTGCGCGCCGAACTGCGAATTGTCGTCGCGACGCACGTTGATCTGCACGCGTTGCGCGCCGTAGTGCGCGCTCCAGCCTGCAAACAACGCATTGATCGTGCGCGACTGATCAAAACTGCCTTCCGCCTTGGCTTGCTGCTGCAACCACTCGGCGCCCAGCATCAGGCTGCCGGGGCCGACGCGCACATCGTTCTGCCAGGAGGCCTGATCCTGTTCGGTGCGGAAGCTCATGCCGGTCGGGTTCCACATCGCATAGTCGCGGCTGTCGTCCACGGAGCGCCCAACGCGCAGGGTGCTGACCCAGTTCTCGGCGAGACGATCGCGCAGGCTCGCGCCATAGCTCGCGACCTTCACATCGGTGTGCGAATCGAAGCCGATGCCGCCGTCGTACCAGCTGCGGCCGTTGTTCTGCAGCGCGGTCAGTTCGAGCGCATGACCGTCGGCGATCTTCCAGCCGAAGTTCGCCGAGAAGCTGTTGCGGCGATAGCCGTCATCATCCGGGTCGTAGCTGTAGGGTTGCTTCACCGGGTCGTTGATGGCCGAATAGCCGTTCGTCTCCTGGTGCGTCACGCGCAGGCCGCCGCTGAACGCACCGCTCTTGCCTGACACGCCTGCCGCGTACTCCTGCGTGCCGTAGGTACCCGCGCCGGCAAACGCATCCGCCGAGAAGGGTTCAGTTGCCCGGCGGGTGAAGATCTGGATCACGCCGCCGATTGCGTCGGCACCGTACAGGGCAGAAGCCGGGCCGCGCACGATCTCGATGCGTTCGATGTCGTCCAGCGACAGGTGCTCCAGCGAAGCGCCGCCACTGGTCGCCGAGCCGATGCGCATGCCATCGACCAGCACCAGGCTCTGCGACGCGCTGGCGCCGCGCACGATCAGGCCCGCGGTCTTGCCGGGGCCACCATTCGAGTAGAACTGCAGGCCGGGCTGCCGGCCAAGGAACTCGGTCAGATCGGCAACGCCGGCGCGGGCAATCTCCTCACGACCAATCACGGTCACATCGGCAAGGGTTTCGGCAATGCGTGTCGCCTGCCGCGTCGCGGTCACGACGATGGTGCCGCTGGGAACATCGTCCGAGGTGGCAGCGTAGGAAGAAACGGAAAACGCCGCGAGAACGGCGGCGGTGACGGGGCAAACCCGAAGGCACTTCATGTTGAGGCAACTCCCTGAACGTCCGCGCACGCGACCCCGCGTGCCGGACATGGCACACGGACAGCGCAACGGGGAAACGAGCAGGCAGGGCGCGAAGCGCTCAGGCTGATCAACCGACACCCCGCGGCCTGTCCTCCAGCGCAATCACCGTGTTTAAAAGCACGGTGACTGCGGATGTCTGACGGGCCGGTATCCGGGCTTGCGAGCGGGCGCATGTGCGCCGGCCCTGCGTCGCCTTCCCGGGAAAAATCCCAGTGGCCGATGACGCCGGGCTCTCGCCTACCGTTGCGGGGGCAGCACAGGAATGGTCCGCATGCGGACGCACCTGTTTCCCGTTTAACCCTGGCGTTCGCCACGCCGGGGCACCTTTCAGACGAAACTCCGGCCGCAGCCGGAGTCAGTCGGGCAGTTTAACATTGCCGCTTTCGCATCGCAGCAAGGGTTTATCCGATGATCGAACTGGTACTCGGCGGCGCCCGCTCCGGCAAGAGTCGCCACGCCTCCCAACGCGCCGCCGCCGGTGCGCTGCCAGTGACGCTGATCGCCACCGGAGAAGCCCTCGACGAGGAGATGCGCGCGCGCATCGCACGCCACCGCGCCGAGCGCGACCCGCGCTGGAAAACCGTCGAAGCCCCGCTCGATCTGCCGCGCCAGTTGATCGTGCATGCGCGCGCCGGCAACTGCGTGATCGTCGACTGCCTGACGCTGTGGCTGACGAACCGCCTGCTCGCGGTACCGGAGAACGCTGGTGATACAGCCGGCGAAGCCGCCGCGGCCGAGCTCGTTGCTGCATTGAAACGCTGCGGTGGGCACGTGATCCTGGTGTCGAACGAGGTGGGCCTCGGCCTGGTGCCGGAAACCCCACTCGGCCGCGCCTTCCGCGATGCGCAGGGGCGCCTCAACCAGGCCATCGCAGCGATCGCACAACGGGTTGTTTTCGTCGCGGCCGGCTTGCCGCTGGCACTGAAGGGCTGAGCGCCGCCCGACCCGAATCTCGCGAAGGGTGACGAACCCTGCGTGCTAGCATCCGGCCCTCTTTCTTGCGTCCCGCCAGCGGAACTCACCCACCATGTACGCCGACATCACCCCGCCCGACACCGCGCTGAGCGAAGCGCTGCAAGCCCGACTCGATGGCAAGACCAAGCCGCCGGGCAGCCTCGGACGCATCGAGGCGCTGGCTGCGGTGATGGGGCTGATCCAGCAGAGCACGTCGCCCACCGTGCGCGCACCGCACATCGTGGTGTTCGCGGGCGACCACGGCGCGGCCAAGGCGGGCGTATCGGCCTACCCGCAGGATGTGACCTGGCAGATGGTCGCCAACATGCTCGCGGGGGGCGCGGCCATCAACGTTTTCGCTCGTCAAGCGGGCATTGCGCTGAGCGTGGTCGATGCCGGCATCGCACGCGACCTCACCGACCTGCCTGCCGTCGGCGTCGACGGCACCCGTTTCATGCGCGCGAAAGTCGCTGCCGGCACGGCGAATTACCTCGACACTGCGGCGCTGACCAGTGATCAGCGCGACACCGCAATCGAAGCGGGCGCGCGCATCGTGCGTGAGCTGGCCGCGAGCGGCTGCAACACAATTGGCTTTGGCGAGATGGGTATCGGCAACACCGCCAGCGCATCGCTGATCACCGCTGCGCTAACCGGTGCGCCGCTGGCCGACGTGATCGGGCGCGGCACCGGGCTCGACGACGCCGGCCTCGCGCGCAAGCATGCGCTGCTGGCGCAGGCGTGGCAGCGTGCCGGAGCACCGAGCGATGCGCTGACCGTGCTGGCCGAATACGGCGGCTGCGAGATCGCGATGATGGTCGGCGCTTTCCTGGAAGCGGCGCGGCAGAAGATGACCATCGTCGTGGATGGCTTCATCGTCACCAGCGCCCTGCTGGTCGCCCATGCGCTCGCCCCAGCCGTGCTGGGCTACTGCGTGTTCGCGCACCGTTCGCAGGAACCGGGTCACACGACGCAGCTGGCGCACCTTGCCGCGCACCCGCTGCTCGAACTCGACCTGCGTCTCGGCGAAGGCACCGGCGCGGCACTCGCGATACCGTTGTTGAAAACCGCCTGCGCCATGCTGGCTGAGATGGCGAGCTTCGAATCCGCCGGCGTGAGCGGCAAGTCAGCCTGACCGCGCGCGCATGTTGCGCTGGAACCTGGAACTCTTCTTCACCGCGCTCGGTTTCTTCACGCGCATCCCGGTGCCACGCTGGGTGCCGTACTCGCCGGAGCGGCTGAACCATGCTGCGCGCTGGTTCCCGGCTGTCGGCTGGGTCGTCGGCGGCATCGCGGCGGCGAGCTTGTGGCTCGCGGCGCAGGTCTGGCCAGTGCCAGTGGCGGTGCTGATCTCGATGGCGGTGTCGATCCGGCTGACCGGTTGCTTCCATGAAGATGGCCTCGCCGATGCCGCCGACGGCCTCGGTGGGGGATGGGAGAAGGCGCAAGTGCTCGCGATCATGAAGGATTCGCGGCTCGGCACTTACGGGGCGGCTGCGCTGGGCCTCGCGCTCGCCGGCAAGTTCACACTGCTGTGCGCACTTGGGGCGGACAAAGCCGCACTCGCCCTGCTCGTCGCGCACCCCTTCTCGCGGCTGTGCTCAGGCAGTCTGATCCGCTTGATGGACTACGTGCGCGAGGATGCTCAGGCGAAAGCCAAGCCGCTCGCGGTGCGTATGTCGAACGGCGAATGGTTGCTCTCGCTGGCATTCGGCGCCGCGCCCTTGCTGCTGCTCGCGCCGCGCCCGGCTGTTGCGGGGCTTGTTGCCGCAAGCCTGGTGTCCGTGTGGTGGGCGCGTGTGCTGCACCAGCGCCTGGGCGGCTACACCGGCGATTGCCTCGGAGCCGCGCAACAGCTGGCCGAACTCGCCTGCTACCTTGCCTGGACGGCGGCGTGGACCTCCATCTGATTCGCCACCCGGCGGTAGCGGTCGCGCCCGGCACCTGTTACGGCGCCAGCGATGTGCCACTCGCTGCGCCGGTCGACGATGCCGCCGCGCGTCTGCGGCCGCTGCTGCCGCCGGATGCGGCCCTGTTCGCAAGCCCGCTGTCGCGCGCGCGCCTGCTTGCCGAAGCGCTGGGCGAACCGGTGCTCGACGAACGCCTGCGCGAGATCAGTTTCGGCGAGTGGGAGCTGCAAAGCTACGAGGCAATCGGCCGCGCGGCGCTGGACAGCTGGGCCGACGACCCGCTGGGCCACCGGCCGCCGGGCGGCGAATCGGCAGCCGACATGGCTGCGCGAGTGCTGACGTTTCTCGAAGAACTGCGTGCGCAGAAGCAGGGCGAAGCAGTCGTCATCGTCGCCCATGGCGGCCCGCTGCGCGCGATCGCTGGTCACCTGCTGGGGCTGCCGCCGGCGCGCTGGCTGGCGCTCGATTTCGCCCATGCACGACTGACCCGAATCCGGGTCGAAGCCTGGGGCACGACCCTGCAACTCTTCAACCGCTGACTGCATGCTATCGTCGGCCCCATGCTGCTGACCGACCCGATTCCGCTCAAAGAAGTGCGCCGCGCACTGGTGATCAAACTGCGTCACCACGGCGATGTGCTGCTCACGGCACCGGTGCTGCACGCGCTGAAGACCCGCGCGCCGCACTGCGAAATCGACACGCTGGTGTATCAGGACACCGCAGCGATGCTGCAAGGCCACCCGGCCATCGCGCAGTTGCACGGTATCGACCGCAACTGGAAGAAGCTCGGCCCGCTCGGCCAGGCCGCCGCAGAACTGGGGCTGCTGCGCCGGCTGCGCGCCCGCAAGTACGACCTGGTGCTGCATCTGACCGACCACCCGCGCGGCGCATGGATCGCCCGCCTGACCGGTGCGCGCTGGGCCGTCGGCCCCGCCCGCCCGGCGCGCGGCCGCATGTGGCGCAGGGCGTTCAGCCATCTGCAGGGCGAACCGATGAACGCGCGCCGCCATACGGTGGAGCGCAACCTCGATGTGCTGCGCCGCATCGGGCTGTACCCGGAACTGCATGAGCGCGTACTGTCGATCCACCCCGGCGCGAACGCCGAAATGCGTGCCGACGCGCTGCTGCGTGACGGCGGTGTCGAGGACGGCAGGTTCATCGCGGTGCACCCGGTTTCGCGCTGGATGTTCAAGAGCTGGCCCGCCGAACATGTTGCAGAACTCTGCAGCCGGCTGCAGGCCGCGGACTGGAAGCTCGTATTCACCTGCGGGCCGGATCCCGACGAGAAGGCCTTCGTTGCGCGCATTGTCGACGCGCTACCGGAGCCGGCGCTTAACCTCGGCGGACAATTGAACCTGCGCGAACTGGCCGCAGTGATCGGCCGCGCACGCCTGTTCTTCGGCGTGGATTCAGCACCGATGCACATCGCCGCCGCGCAACAGATCCCGACCGTGGCCTTGTTCGGCCCCTCCGGTGAATTGGAGTGGGGCCCGTGGGGCGTGCCACATCGCGTGGTCAGTAGCCAGATCCACCCGTGCCGACCGTGCGGCATCGACGGTTGTGGCGGCGGCAAGATCAGCGATTGCCTCGTTCGTCTGCCGGTGGATCAGGCCTGGGCTGCGGTGCAGGACCTGCTCAACGACACTGGCGGCACGCCGGTGGTTCGCCTGCAACGCGTGTGAAGCTCGCCCTCGTCCGCCAGCGCTACACCGCCTTCGGCGGCGCCGAGCGTTTCGTCGAACGCGCGATCGCCGCGCTGGGCCGCGACGACATCGAGATCACGCTGCTGACGCGGCGCTGGAGCGGTGCGCCCGCCGCCAACCTCAAACTGCGCAAGCTCGACCCATTCCACGTTGGTCGTACTTGGCGCGACGCCAGCTTCGCACGCGCCGTGCAGCAAGAAATCGCCCGCGGCGATTACGATCTTGTGCAATCACATGAACGGGTGCCGGGCTGCGACATCTACCGCGCCGGTGACGGCACCCATCTTGGTTGGCTCACACACCGCGCCCGCGGCCGTGGCCAACGCTTCAATGCCCGCTGGTGCGGCCCCTACCATCGCTATACGCTGGCCGCGGAAGCGGCAATGTTCCGACACCCGAAGCTGCGGGCAGTGATCTGCAATTCCCGCTTCATCCAGCGCGAATTGATGGACTTGTTCGGCCTGCCGGTAGAACGCCTGCCGCTGATCGAGAACGGCGTTGATCTGCAACGCTTCCAACCAGCGACTCAGGAAGAGAAACGGGCTGCTCGCACTGCGTTGGGACTGCCGCAGGGAGCCCCACTGCTCGCCTTCGTCGGCTCCGGTTTCGAGCGCAAGGGGCTCGCTGCGGTAATCGAAACGCTGCCGCGCGAAGCCCATCTCGTCGTGGCGGGCAAGGACAAGAGCGAACCGCACTACCGCCGCATCGCACAGCGCCTGGGGTGCGGTGATCGGGTGCACTTCCTCGGCCCGCAGCAAGATGTCGCACCGATCTACCGCGCCGCCGACGGTTTTGTTTTCCCGGCCGTTTACGAGCCCTTCGGCAATGTGGTGCTCGAAGCCATGGCCAGCGGCCTGCCCGCAATCACCTCCCCCACCTGCGGCGCCGAATCGCTGATCGAACACGGCCACAACGGCTGGCTCGCAGATGCCTTCGAGCGCGAATCGCTGCGCGCCGCGCTGGCCGAACTAATGGCGACCATAGGCTCACCGCAGCGCCTGGCTGCAGTCGCCCATGCCGCGCGCAGCACCGCTGAGTTGCAGACGCCGGAGCGGATGGCCGAAGCGCTGGTCGCGCTGTACCGGGGGCTCCTGGGTAACTGCCTTCATATGTGACGCAGTTACATGGCTGCTCACGCTGCCATTCGCGAAAATGACGGCCCGATCTTATTAGCCGATGCATTGCAGCGCGTCGCCCCACTCATGCAGCAGCTCTTTTTCGTTTTGGCGTTTGTGGCTTTCGCGTTCGCCGCCCCCACCAAAGTGACGGTCCTTTGCGCGGTCTTGCTGCTACTCATCACGCTCACGGTGGTTGCAGTGACGCAAGCAGTCGCAGGCACATCCACTACCCTCAGTTCGGCCTTCAAAGCCGTATTCCTGTCGCTGTGCTTCCTCGCCGTCTGGCTGTTGACGCTGCTGAGTTACCTCAAGGGCGGCGACCGGAGCTTTCATGAGCTGTCCTTGGTGGTACTGCTGGCCAGCCTGTTCGGGGCGTTTGTTATGGGCTTCAAGGTCGCCCTTCCTCTGACGTTTCGTTCAAGCGCGATTGTTGCAGTGCTGTCGACAGGTATTTCCGGGGCGCTGATCTGGGGCGCCCGCAGTTATCTCTGAAGCCGCCGCGCTTACAAGCCCCCTCGCACCTGCGCCTGCCGTAATCACACCGGGCCGCGCAGACCCCTCCGGTATAATCCGCGCCGTCTTGTGCCCCGGGGGCTCCATGTCTCAATCCACGCAGCTCTACCGCCGCTTGCTCGGCTACGTTCGCCCGTACAAGAAGGCGTTCGTCGCGGCGCTGTTCTGCATGATCATCGCCGGCACGCTGGAGCCCGCGATGGCCAAGCTGCTGCAGTTGATGATCGACGAGGGCTTCACTGCGAACGCCTCGGCCAAAGTGTTCTGGTACCCGGCTGCGATCGTCGGCGTGTACTTCATGCGCGGGGTGCTGTCCTTCCTTACCGATTACGCGATGGCCTGGGTCGCGAACAAGGTCTTGCTGGATCTGCGCAACGAGATGTTCGCCAAGCTGATCCGCCAGCCGACCCCTTTCTTCGACAACCGCCCTGCGGGCCAGTTGATGTCGAAGATCGCCTACGACGTGCAGGGTGTGCTGGATGCGTCGACCAACGCCGTCAACACGCTGATCGGGGATTCCATCAAGGTGGTCGCGCTGTTCGGTTTCCTGCTCTACCTGAATTGGAAGCTCACGCTGATCGCCTTCGTGCTGGTACCACCGGTGGCGCTTGCGGTGCGCGCCTTCTCCGGGCGCCTGCGCCGCATGACGCGTGGCTCGCAGGAATCGATGGGCCTGATCAACCATGTGCTGGAAGAAGCAATCGGCGCGCACAAACTGGTGAAGGTGTTCGGCGGTCAGGTCTATGAATCCGGCCGATTCATGAAGGCGACGCAGCAGCTGCGTGGCTTCAACATGAAGGGCACCGTCGCAGCCGCGGCGCAGGGGCCGATCGTGCAGACACTGGCTGCGATCGGCATCGGCAGCATCATCGCCGCGGCGCTTTGGCAGGGCCAGAAGGGCGGGCTCACGGTGGGCGAGTTCAACGCCTTCATCGTCGCAATCGCGCAACTGGTGCCGGCGATGAAGCGCCTGACCGATGTGAACGCCCCCTTGCAGCGTGGGCTGGCCTCAGCCGAGAGCGTGTTCGAACTGATCGACGCGGACACCGAATCGGATACCGGCACCCGCGAACTGGGTCAGGCCCGCGGTGAGGTGCGTTTCGAGCAGGTCCGCTTCCGCTACCCCGGCGCCGCGCGCGACGCGCTGGACGGCATCGACCTCGAAATCCGCCCGGGCGAGATGGTCGCACTGGTTGGCCAGAGCGGCAGCGGCAAGACGACCATCGCGAATCTGCTGCCGCGCTTCTACCCGGTCAGCGGCGGCCGCATCCTGCTCGACAACGTCCCGGTCGAGGATGTACGGCTCGAAAGCCTGCGCACCAACATCGCGCTGGTGAGTCAGGAAGTCGTGCTGTTCAACGACTCGGTGGCGAACAACATCGCCTACGGTTCGATGAGCGGCGCCACGCGTGCGGAGATCGAAGCCGCCGCGAAGGCCGCCAACGCCTACGATTTCATCATGCAGATGCCGAACGGCTTCGACACCGAAATCGGCGAACGCGGCACCAAACTCTCGGGCGGCCAGCGTCAGCGCCTTGCGATTGCACGCGCGCTGCTGAAGAACGCCCCGCTGCTGATTCTCGACGAAGCCACCTCGGCGCTGGACACCGAAAGCGAACGCGCCGTGCAGACGGCTCTGGATGCGCTGATGAGCGGCCGCACGACGCTGGTGATCGCGCACCGCTTGTCGACGATCGAGCGTGCTGACCGCATCGTGGTGATGGATCGCGGGCAGATTGCCGAAACCGGCACGCACGCCGAACTGCTTGCGCGCAACGGCCTGTACGCCAACCTGTGGCGCATGCAGTTCCGGCAGGACGACGACGCCAGCGGAGCCGCCTGAGCATGTGCGGCATCGCCGGCTACTTCGGAACGCGGCCGCTCGCGGGGAGCGCGGCGGAAGCCATGTTCGCCGCGATCGCGCGACGTGGCCCGGACGCCAATCACGCCGTGTGCTGGCGCGACGGCCAGCGCAGCAGCGAGCCCGCAGGCGCACAGCGCGCACTGATGCATGCGCGGCTGTCGATCCGCGATCCGCGCCCCGAGGCAGACCAGCCCATGGGCAATGCCGACGGCAGCCTGTGGATCTGCTACAACGGCGAGGTCTATGGTTGGGAAGACGAGCGCCGCGCGCTCGAGGCGCAAGGGCCGGCCTTCCGCACCACCTCCGACACCGAATTCATCCTGCGTGGCTATGAGGCCTGGGGCATCGAAGCGCTGCTGCCCAAGCTGCGCGGCATGTTCGCCTTCGCGCTGCTCGACCTGCGCGCCGGCAAAGTGCATCTGGTGCGCGACCGCATGGGCCTCAAGCCGATGGTCTACCACCACGATGAAGCGAGCCGCACGCTCGCCTTCGGTTCGCTGGTGCGCAGCGTGCTGCCGGCGGTGCCCGCGGCCGAACGCGACTTCGACCCCGAGGGCATCGACGCTTACCTCGCGCATCGCACCATCCCCGCACCGCGCACGGTGTTCCGCGCAATCCGGCGACTGGAGAACGCCCACCGGCTGGAGTTCGATCTCGCAAGCGGCCGGCTAAGCAAGCACCGCTACTGGCAGCCCGCACCGAACGGCCGCGACCCGGCAGAAGTGCTGGACGAGGCGGTGCGCCTGCGCACCGTGGCCGATCGGCCAGTCGGCGTCTTCCTGTCGGGCGGCATCGATTCGTCGGTCGTCGCGAGCCGGCTCGCGCTGCAGGGCTACACCAACATCGAGAGCTTCACGGCCGGGTTTGACGACGCGGCGATGGACGAGAGTGCGCTGGCCGCGCAGATCGCGTCTGCACTGGGCCTGCCCAACACCCGCATCGCGATGGCAAGCGATGTATCGGGCGATTTCGAGCAGGTCGTCGCCGACCTCGACGAGCCCTTCGCCGACCCATCGGCCTTCCCGACCTGGGCGCTTGCGCGCGAGGTGTCGAAGTCCGTCAAGGTGGTGCTGTGCGGCGATGGCGGCGACGAGATGTTTGCTGGCTACAAGCGCTACCGGCAGCACCTGCGCTCAGCCTGGCGGCGTCATCTGCCGGCGGCCTCGGCATTGCGCCCGGCGGGCAACGTCACACCAGGCAAGGCCGAACGCCTGCGCCTGGAAGCCGCATTGCCATGGGCGGATGCTTGGTCGCTGCGCTTCTCCGGCTTCTCGGCCACCGAACGCGAAGGCCTGCAACCGATGCTGGGCCAGGTGCCCGCGCATCGCTGGCGTGCCGCCGAAGTGGCCAACACCGATCCGCTCGGCACGCTGCTAGAACTCGACCGCCTCAACTACCTGCCCGAGTACATCCTGCGCAAAGCGGATCTGACCACCATGGCGCACGGGCTCGAGGGCCGCGCACCGCTGATCGACCATGTCTTCGTCGAATCGCTCGCCGGCCTGGCGCACCAGCAACGCTTCACGCAGCCCGCCAAGGCCTGGCTCGCCGGCCGCTGCCCGCCCTGCCAATCGCTGGGTCTGCTGACGATGAAGAAGCGCGGCTTCAACCCGCCGATCCGTGCGCTGGTGCGCGACGGCCTTGCCGCACGCCTGCCAGGCTTCGGCGCGCGTCTCGCCCACGCCAGCGACGGTCAGCTCGACGCTGCTGCCATCGAGCAATATGTCGCCGCCTGGCGCACGGACGGCAGCCTGTCCGAAGGTCTGCTGCAGTTGCTGATGCTCGACGAGAGCCTGCGCCAGCTCGGCCGCCTGCGGAGCACCACGCATGGCTAGCCGCGGCCTGCAGCGCGCCCTGACGGTGCTGCGCGCGCTGCCAACCGTGCTGCGCAACCGCATCGCCCCGGCGGGTCACGACACACCGCAACGCATTCTGATCGCGCAGTTGCTGCTGCTCGGCGACACGCTGATGCTCGCGCCGCTGATCGCAAAACTGCGTGCTCGCTACCCGGCCGCGCAGATCGTGCTGACCTGCCCGCCGGCCTTCCTGCCACTGTTCGCGACCCGGCCCTGGGGCGTCGAGGCGCTCGGTTTCGACCTGCGCGACACAGCGGCGCTGTCTCGCTTGCGTGCACATGGCCCGTTCGACCTCGCCGTGGTGCCGGCCGATAACCGTTTCTCATGGCTCGCGGCGGCGGCCGGCGCACGGCGCATCGTCGCCTTTGCCGGTGACGCCCGCTGGCGCAAGAATCTGCCGGTCACCGAGTTCCGCCCACTACCAAGTGCTCCGACCGCCTTTGGCGATTTCGCGGCAAGCTTGGTGGATGGCGATCCGCCGCCGCCCTATCGCGTTGGCGACTGGCCCGCCCCTGCCGCGCGGCCGTTCGACCGTCCGGCGAACCCGTATGCCGTCATCCACCTCGGTGCCAGCAGCCCGCACAAGCTATGGCCGGTCGAGCGCTGGCGCGAGGCGATTGCATGGCTGCAGGCACGCGGCCTGAGCGTGGTGCTGGCCTGCGGGCGTGGCGAAGACAAGCTGATGAACGAGGTCGACCCAACGCAGCAGTGCCTGCGCTACGCCGGCACGCTGGACCTCGCGCAATACTGGGCATTGCTTGCCGGGGCGCGGGTGCTGCTGTGCCCGGACACCGGTATCGCCCACCTCGCGCGCCTCGCCGGCACGCCGACCGTCGCGCTGTTCGGCCCCGGCTCGCCGGTGCTGTTTGGTGCCGGCCAGTTCTGGCGCAACATGCCTTATGTCGGGCTGTGGGAATCCGATATCCCCTGTCGCGACCAGCAAGCCGTGTTTGAGAAGCCCCTGCCCTGGGCACGCCAGTGCTGGCGCACGCCGGCGCAATGCGGCAATCCGAAGTGCATCCGCGCGGTATCGTTCGATGCGGCCCGGATAAACATTGAAACTCTTCTCGAAAACGGACGTCGCGCGCAACCATGATGGTCTCGGAAGCCAAGCCTTCGACGCTGCAACGCGTCGGCGAAACCGCCGGCCTCGCCACATTTGCGGCCCTGCTGTTCCTGTGGTCGGTGCCGGATGTGATCGCAGCGCGCAACGCTTTGCTGGCGCTGCTGCTGGCGCTTGTGCTGGTGCTGAAACCGGACTTTTCGCAAATCGCCGCAACCCTGCGACAACGCAGCGTTGCGCTTCCGCTGCTTGCGCTCACCGCCTGGATTGCGCTGCATTGCGCGGTGTTCGCATGGAACCCTGGGCGCGCATGGCATGAGGCCGGGCAGTGGTTCAAGGCGGTGCCGATCTTCGTGCTGGGTGTGGCGCTTGGCCAGAGCCCGCGTTGGCGCACGCAACCCGGGCGTTTGTCCGCTTGGGGCGGCGCGACGGTTCTGGCTTACCTCATCTATCTGGCTTTCCAGGTCGTATACAAGCCTTGGGATTTGCCGGCGCCAGCAGGCCAGATCTTGCTCCAGACGACGCGAATTGGCTCGCGAGATCTGGCGAGCTACCTGGGTACGGCCCTGGTCGGCCTGCAACTGGCCGACCTCGTCGCACAGTCCGCGCGCGGTCGTGGGTTCATGAATGGTCCCGTCTGGCTGCGCGGGCTCGGGCTGTTTGCCGCAACGGTGCTGACGGTCGCGACGATGACACGCAATGCGCTGCCGGTTTTGATGTTGCTCGGCGCCGTCGCCGCGGCCGCATTTGTCGCCACGCGCCCACGTCAGACCCGCTTGCGCGCGGTCGCACTGGTCAGCCTTGCTGCGGTGTTGCTTGCGAGCGGTATCGCAATCAATGTGAAGAACGACGAACGCTGGGCGCGTTTCGCAAGCTCGGTCGCAATCGGCCTCGATATCGAACACCAGAAGGCCTGGCTCGCACAGGAACAGACCCCGCTGCCGCTGAACGCGCAGGGCCTGCCGGTCGACGATTCGGCCTACATGCGCACCGCGTGGATGAAAGGGCTGCTGACCGAAATCGCGCGGCACCCGCTCGGTGTCGGGTACGACCGCAACGCGTTCGGCAACGCCTTGCGCGCGGACTACGGCAAATGGGTCACCACCGGCCATGGCCACGCTGGCGTTCTCGACTTCACCGTCGGCGTCGGCATCCCCGGCGGCCTGCTGCTGCTCGCCTTCTTTGTCGCGCTGGCGGCAGCCGGTTTGCGTCGCTGGCGCGAGGATCGCGATGCCGCCGGCCTCGCCCTGCTGCTGTTCCTTCTGTCCTACGCAAGCCGCGCCTTCATTGACGGCATCGTGCGCGACCACATGCTGGAGCAGTTCATGCTCCTCGCCGGCCTGCTGCTGGCGCTTGCCCACTCCAACAAGGCCTCACAGGCATGAAGAGCATTCTCGTCATCCGCCGCGACAACATCGGCGACCTCGTGTGTACGACGCCGCTGATCCACGCCTTGCGCGTCCGCTTCCCGGACGCGCGTATCGATGCGTTGGTCACCAGTTACAACCTGCCCGTGGTGTCGCGCAACCCGGATCTGGATGAGGTGTTCGCCTACACCAAGACGCACCATCGCGTGCGCGGCAGCGAGTCGGCGCTCGGCGTGCTGTGGAAACGCGCGCGGCTGATGTACCGCTTGCGGCGACGCCACTACGACTGTGTCGTGCTCGCGAACTGCGGCTGCATGCCACGCCCTGTGCGGCTCGCGCGCCTGATCCAACCCAAGCATGTGCTGGGCTTCACCGAAGCGGTCAAACCCTGTGCACGCCATATCGACATGGGCGTGCCGATCGACCGCCGCGCCGAACATGAGGTGGAGGAACTGTTCCGCTTGCTGGCGCCGCTGGGCATCACCGGCACCGCCGGGCCGTTGGTCGTCAACGCCGATGCCGATGCGGTCACCGCCGCGGCACGCAACCTGCGCCAACAGCGCTGGTCGCGCGCGCGCCCCACGCTGGCAGTACACATCAGCGCGCGGCTGCCGAGCCAGCGCTGGCCCGCGCAGCGTTTCATCGACACGCTGAAGGCGCTGGGCGAAAGCGGTGAGTTGCAGTTCATGCTGTTCTGGTCGCCCGGCGACGAGAACAACCCGATGCATCCGGGCTGTCTCTTATACACATCTCCGAGCCCACGAGACCGGAGCCTATCGCGT
>CAMFLH010000035.1 GCA_945957295.1 uncultured Uliginosibacterium sp. | reverse complement strand
GTATAAGAGACAGGCTCCCAGATCATGAACGCGGCAAATCCGATCGCGGCGACGATCGCGAGCACCCAGATTGTGGGGGAGGAGAACCAGTCGAGCTGCTTGCCCTCATCGAGCATGATCTGCAGCGCGGCGACCCAGATCACCAGCAGGCCGAGGCCCACTTTGTCGACCGGCACGCGTTCGAGCGGATGCTCGTAGCGCTTGAGCATTCGCCAGGCGATCAGGCCACAGGCGATCGCGACCGGCACGTTGATGTAGAAGATCCACGGCCACGAGAAACGGTCGCAGATCCAGCCGCCGAGGATGGGGCCGAGGATGGGCGCGATCAGTGTCGTCATCGCCCACAAGCCCATGGCTGCCCCCTGCTTCTCCTTCGGGAAGATGCGCAACATCAGCGTTTGCGACAGCGGCATCATCGGGCCGCCTGCAAGGCCTTGCAGCACCCGTGCCGCGACGAGGAAGCCGAGCGAGTTGGCGAAGCCGCACAGCGCAGAGAACACGCCGAACATCATCATCGCGCCGACAAAGACGCGCACCGCGCCAAAGCGCGCCGCGAGCCAGCCGGTCAGCGGCACGGTGATGGCTTCGGCCACCGCGTAGGAGGTGATCACCCAGGTGCCCTGGCTGGTCGAGGCGGCCAAGCCACCGGCGATGCTGTTGACCGACACGTTCGCGATCGTCATGTCGAGCACGGCGATGAAGTTGGCGGCGGCAAGTACCAGGGCCGCTGCCCACAGCGCGCCGCCATGCAGCGGCGCGTCGCCCGAGTGAAGCGTGGTGTTCGCGGACATGGCTTCGCTCAGTTGCGGGTGTCGATCGTCGCGACCATCGAGAGGCCCACCTGCAGCGGACGCTCGATCAGCTCTTCGGCCTTCAGGCGCACGCGCACCGGCAGACGCTGCACGACCTTGATCCAGTTGCCGGTGGCGTTCTGCGCCGGGATCGTCGCGAACGCGGCGCCGGTGCCGCCCGAAATACCTTCGACGACGCCGTGATAGACCACGTCACTGCCGTAGCGATCGGAATGCAGTTCAACGGTCTGCCCGATCTTCACGCGGTCGAGCTGCACTTCCTTGAAGTTGGCGTCCACATGCATCTGCTGCACTGGCACCACGTTCAGCAGGGGCGCGCCGGCCTGGATGCGCTGGCCGACCTGTACCTGGCGGCGGGCGATGACGCCGTCCACCGGGGCGCGTACCACGGTACGTTCCAGATCGACGCGGGCTTGGTCGCGGCGAGCGCGTGCGAGCGCGACTTCCGGGTTGCTTTCGAGGTCGGCATTTTCAATCAGCACCGCGTTCGCTTCGCGGGTGCCGAGCGCGGCGGCGCGATTGGCGCGGGCTTGTGCCGCAGCGGCACGGGCGACGTCGAGGTTGGCGCGCGCGGTTGCAAATGCGTTCTGCGCGCGGGTTAGCTCTTCGCCGGACACTGAGCCCGAGCCGGCGAGTGCTTCGCGGCGCTTCAGGTCGATCTCCGCACGTTCGAAGTCGGACTCCGCCGCGACGAGTTGCGCGGCGGCACGGCGTTCGTCGGCGTCGCGCGCCTGGATCTGGGCCGAGAGGCCGCTGTCGTTGGCGACGTAACCCTTCACGCGGCGCACCGCGCGGCCCAGCTCGGCTTCAGCCTGTGCGAGCGCGAGGCGAGCGTCGGTATCGTCGATCACGACGAGGATGTCGCCTTGCTTCACGCTTTGCGTGTCCACGACCTTCACGGCGGCGACAGTGCCGCCGACCGAGGGTGTGACCTGGGCCACTTCGGCTGCGGTGTAGGCGTTGTCGGTGCTTATGAAGCGCGAGGCGTGGAAGTGCCAGTAGAGGCCGTAGCCGATTGCGCTGATCGCGATGACGCCACCGAGGGCGGCGAACAGGCGCTTGCGGCGCAGCGTGTTGTCGGGGGCGGCGAGCGTCGTGGTTTGTGTGTCGGACATGATCAATTCCTCGGGGAGATTTCTGAGTTGTTCTGATAGCCACCGCCCAGCGCGCGTACCAGCGCGACGTCGAGCGTGAAGGCGCGCGACTGCATGTCGGTGAGCGAGCGCAGGCTGGCGAGCAGGGCGTCCTCGGCGGTCAGCACGTCGAGGTAGTTCGAGAGGCCGCCGTCGTAGCGGTTGTTCGCGATGCGCCAGGCCTCGCGCGCGGCAGTCACTGCCTCGTCGGCCTTGGCGAGCTGAGCGCCGAGCGCGCGCTGGCTGGTGGCCGCATCGGCCACGTCATGCAGCGCTTGTGTGACGGCGGCGTCGTAGTTGGCGACCGCTTCGGCGTAGTCGGCGTTGGCGCCGCGCAACTGGCCGCGCAGGCGTCCGCCGGAGAAGATCGGCAGCGAGATCGCCGGCCCGATGCTGCCGACGAAGGAGCCTGGCTTGGTCAGCAGATCCAGCCCCAGCGACTGCACGCCGATGAAGGCGGAAAGATTGATGTCGGGGTAGAACTCCGCGGTGCGCTGGTCGATGCGCTTGGCGGCTGCTTCGGCGCGCAGTCGCGCCGCAACCACGTCCGGCCGGCGGCCGAGCAGGTTGGCGTTGAGGGCTGCCGGTAGCCCGAAGCCGCGGTCGAGGTTCACGCTGGGGCGGTCGATCGCAATGCCGCGGTCCGGCCCGGCGCCGAGCAGCGCGGCGATGCGGTTCTTCTGCAGCGCAATCTGTTCATCGGTGGCGAGCAGGTCGCCTTCCGCTGCGGCGCGGCGGGCGTCGACCTGGCGCACGCTGCCGAGCGTTTCGAGCCCGTTGTCGTAGCGCTGGCGGAACAGCGTGGCGGTCTTGGTACGCACCTGCACGGCCGCCTCCGCTGTGTCGCGCGCCGCGTACAGACGTGCGAGTTCCGCATAGGCGGCGGTGATCGAGGCCGACAGCGCAAGCCGCGCCTGCGCGGCGTCGGCGCGTGTGGCTTCGACTTCCGAGGTGGCGGCAGCGAGGGCCGCGCGGTTCTTGCCCCAGAAATCCAGCTCCCAGCTGAAATCGAGCGTCGCGCGGCCGTAGTCGTTCCAGCCCTCGGGCGTCATCGAACGCGGCGTCAGGTAGTTGTAGCTCTGGTGCTGCTCGTTGGCCGAAGCGTTGGCGCTTATTTGCGGAAGACGCGCTGCCCCGGCGACCTGGGCGCTGCCCTCGGCCCGAGCGAGGCGGGCGCGTGCGGCGGCGAGGCTGGGTGCGCCTTGCAGCGCCTCGGCGATCAGCTGATCGAGCTGGGCGTCGCCATAGCTTGTCCACCAGGCGTCTTGCGGCCACTGGGCGACCGGCGCGGCGAAAGACTGTTCGCTGGTATAGGCACTTGCTGGTTTCGGGGCGGCCGGCGTATCGAGACTTGGAAGCTGGGCGCAGGCTCCGAGTGCGAGAAGGCTTGCGGCCGATAGCAGGGCGGGGAGACATCTCGGCCGCGAAGGGGCGGCGGTATGTGCTGGATCAATCGAAGGGGTTATCACGGGGGTATTCCTGTTATAACTGAACTGTACGGTTCAATTAAAACTTGACGATGTGCGCCTGTCAATCAAAACTGTACGGGTGAGTTTAAAAAAGGGTTAAAGAATGCGGAGCAAGACCGAAGAGCGCCGGCAGCGAATCGTCGACATCGCTGCCGCAGCGTTCCGCGAGCAGGGTTTCGAAAACACCTCGATGGCCGAGATCGCGAGCCGCGTCGGCGGCTCGAAGGCGACCCTTTACAACTACTTCCCGTCGAAGGAGGCGCTGCTGGTCGAGGTCACGCTGCAGGCGGCGCGCGACCATATCGAACAGGCCTTCAGCCTGCTCAAGCCGGATCCCGATTTGCGCAGCGTGCTGCAGCGCTTCTGCGAACACGCGCTGCGGGTCTTTGGTTCGCCGGCGTTCATATCGATGCGGCGCACCGTGATTGCCGAGTCCGGCCGCCAGGGGGTAGGGCCGCTGTTTTACGAGAACGGGCCGGGCAAAGGGGCGGTGAAGATCGAGAGCTATCTGCGCTCGGCGATGGAGCGCGGGCAGCTGCGGCAGTGCGACTGCCGCGTCGCGGCGCAACACCTGCGCGGCCTGACCGACGCCGAGACGCTTGAGCCGCTGCTGTTCAGGCTGGTGGAGGAATTCACGCCGGAGGAAATTTCGGCGATCGTGAGCCGCGCGCTGGATGTGTTCTTTGCGGCCTATGGCCCGCGTGATGCTGGCTGAACGTAGCCGCTAGCCGTTCGCGTTGGCGTCGTTGCCGTGAGCGACAGCTACGCCGTGCTTGCCGGCATGCTTGACGCGGTACATCGCCGCGTCAGCCGCGCGCAGCAGGGCTTCGGCGGTGTTGCCATGTTGAGGGCTCAGGCTCACGCCGATGCTCGCGCCGATATGTGCGAATTGGGCCGGGCGCACCTCGATCGACATCCTCACCGCCTCTTCGGCCTTGTGCGCGACGATCAGTGCGGCATCGCGATCCGGCACGTCGAGCAGCAGGATCACGAATTCGTCGCCGCCGATGCGGGCGACGGTATCTGAATCCCGGATCAACCTGCGCAGGCGCATCGCCACCGTGCGCAGCACGATGTCGCCGGCTTCATGGCCCTGGGTGTCATTCACCTGCTTGAAGTCGTCGAGATCGATGTAGATCAGCGCGATAGGGCCGGTGTGCCTTTGCGCCAGCGACAGCGCGCGTTCAAGGCGATCGTAGAACAGCGAACGGTTGGCGAGCCCGGTCAGTGGATCGGCGTGCGCCATCAACTGCAGGCGGCTTTCGAGTTCGCGCTGTGCGGTCACGTCGATCGCCATCGCCACCACGCGGTGTTGGCGGCCATCGCTCGATGGCATCACCGCGAAGCGCCAGTCGCAACGGATGCGTCGGCCGGCGGCGGTGTTGGCCCAGGTTTCTCCGGCGTGGCTGCCGCTTGCTTCGCGGCGTGTCTCGTCCAGTAGCGTGCGCATTGCGGCGCGTTCGGTATCGGGTGCAAGCAGGTCGAGCAGATTGCGCGCGCGGGCGTCTTCGAGCTTCCAGCCGAACGTCCGTTCGGCTGCCTGGTTCCAGTCCTGGATCTTGTCGTCGTCGCTCAGCACGATCAGTGCGAGCGGGGCGGTATCGATGATTACACGCTGGCGTTCGCGGCTGGCGTTCAGGCGCCAGTTCAAACGCAGGACATAGGCACTGCCCGCGGCGATCAAAACGATTGCGGCCAGCGCGATCATCAGCCAGCGCCGCGTGCGATCGCCTTCGCCGACCGTTGCCTCTTCGTAGAGGAAGCCGTCGAGCGAGGTGCCCGCCGGTATCAGGCCTAACTCGGCATAGGTGTCGGCGATATGCTGCCAGCGCCCGATGTGCATGTAGCCCGGCTCTACCAGCGTCGGCTGCAACAGGCGTTCCATCGCCTTGGCTTCGTAACGCAGGTGGTCGGCGCTGTGGCGGTCACCATACTGCGTCAGGATCAGGTTGATGATCTCTTCCGGGTGCCGCATTGCGTAGGCCCAGCCTTTCAGCGTGGCTTCGCGGAACGCGCGGACCCGATCAGGATGCTTGCGGATCTGCGCTTCGGTGGTGAATAGGTTGTCACCATAGAAATCGATGCCGGCGGAACGGGGCTCGAAAAGCTCGTAGGCCACATCCGCCTCACCCAGCTCGAAAGGCTCGTCGGTCGAATACACCGACATTGCATCGAGCTTGCCGGCCACCAGATCCTGCACATTGAAGTTGTGCGTGACGAGTTGCAGCGAATCCGAGGCAATGCCCTCACGCTGCAGGTAGGCGAACAGTTCGGCCGAGTTCGGTTCGATCATCACCCGTTTGCCGCCCAGATCGTGCAGGCTACGGATGCCGCTATCTCGGCGGGCGACCAGCGCCAACGGCGAATGCTGAAAGATCACCGCCAGCACCACGACCGGCTTGCCGGCATTGCGTAGCAGTAGCAGTTCGCTGGTGCCAACACCGAAGTCGGCCCGCCCGGCCAGCACTTGCTGGATCGGGTCTTCGCCCTCGTTGGCCTCGCGGATCTCGACGTCGAGGCCTGCGTCCCAGTAGTAGCCTTTGTAGAGCGCTGCGTAGTAGCCAGCGAACTGGAACTGATGACGCCACTTGAGTTGCAGGGTGACACGATCCTGCTCGGGCGCTGCGGCGGCCGGTGCGCCGATGCTGACGAGACTGAGGATACCCAGCACCAGAAAGGCCAATGCGCCGCGAAGCGCGGCGGGCAGGAGGGTCTGGTGCGTGAGCGTCTTGAAGTTCATTCCGATACGGGTTTGCCGATCTGTGATGCCCATGTCATGGCTGAGGCCTCAGCGGCAAACACCGCCATCGGCGCAATGCCCGGGCAGTGCGCGAGCGCGTCAAGGAATGCATCCTGGTCCGCGCCCTCCAAAGTTTCCACCAAGTGTAGCAAGGCGCCGAGCGGCCCGGCGCGTTCCCGCACTGCGGCGCTCAGCGTGGCAGAGACTGGCAGACCTTTGAGGATGTCGTCCATCGGTGTCATCAGCAGCGCCGGTAACAGCGACACGATGCCCGCAAGAAAGGCTTCGTCGCGCAGGCGGTAGAGGCTGCTGTCCGGTGTGCCGGCGAGGATTTCCATGGTGCGGCCGCGGGTGGCCGCGAGGATCATCAGCGGATCGCTCTGGCTGTGACTGCCGGGGCGTGCGAACAGCAGAAGTTGTATCCAGCGCTGTAGCGGCCGGCGCCCGAGTGCTGTGATCGCATGGCGCAGCGAATGCACCGGGCTACGCAGCCCCGAGCCGGCCGAGTTCACCAGACGCAGCAGGTTTACCGTCAGATTGGGGTCGGGCTTCACGACTGCTTCCAGGGCTTCGGTGTCGGCATCCTCCATGACAAGGCCGAGCAGCCTTAGCAGCGTCATTTCGTTATGCTCGAGCTTGCGTTGCGCAAGGATCGTCGGCCGCGCGAAGAAATAGCCCTGGAACAACTCGAAGCCGAGGTCGCGGCACAGATCCGCCTGCGCCTGCGTATCGACCTTTTCGGCCAGCAGCGGTACGCCCAGCGGTCGCAAGCGTTCGGCCAGCGCTCGCAGCGCGGTCTCGTCGAGCGGCTGGATGTCGACCTTGATGAAATCGACCATCGACAGCAGTTCGCGGAAGCGGTCTTCGGCGCCGATATAGTCATCTAGCGCCAGCATGAAACCTTTTTCCCGCAAAGCGCGGCAGCGTGCCAGCACCTCGGGTGTCGGATCGACCGTCTCGAGGATCTCCAGCACGATGCGGTCGCAAGGCAGTACCTCGATCGCGTCGGAGAGCAGTAGATTCGCGTCGCAGTTGATGAAGCCGAGCCCGGCGCCGAGCGCCGCGTCGATCCCGAGGTCGGAGAAGGCGCGCGTCAGCACGACTGCGGTGGCTTCCGTGTCGTCGGTGACTTCGGCCCGGTTCTCCTTGCCGCCGCGGAACAGCAACTCGAACGCGACCAGCTTCTTGTCGCGATCCAGGATCGGCTGGCGGCCGAGGAAGGCTGTACTGGAATCAGTCATGTCGGTGATTACGGCATCGCTTCGCCAATGTTGAGCAATCGTCAGTGCAAACTTTTGCGTCGCGTTTACGCGGACGGCGCTAGGCTTCATATCGAGCCATTCCACTGCCGTGCCTGTGATCCCCAAGTCTTCCCTTCCTGTTGAACGGACGCCGCAACGTGCGCGCGGATACGCTGCGGCGCTGGCAATCGTCGCGCTGGTCAGCGCCGGCGGCGTGCTGGTGCTGCCGGATCTGGCGCTGACCAATCTTGCGATGCCCTACCTGCTCGGCGTGGTCGGGATCGCCGTGCGTTACGGGCGTGGCCCGGCGGTGCTCTGCGCCGTGGGCAGCGTGGTGGCTTTCGACCTGCTGTTCGTGCCGCCACGCTTCTCGCTCGCGGTGCACGACTTCGAATACCTGGTCACCTTTGCCGTGATGCTGCTGGTTGGCCTGGTGTCGGCCGAGCTGACCGCGCGCCTGCGCGCCGAGGCGGCTCGCGCGGCGGCGCGGGAGCAAGAGACGGCGGCGCTGTATGCAGCGGCCGAACGATTCGCGGGTTGCTATGCAGCCGAGCAGGCGGCCGAAATCGTGCAGGACGTGTTGCGCCAGCAAGGCGGGGTCCGGTCTCAGCTTTGGCAGTACAACGCCGGTGAGGCGACCGTCGCGTGTGGCGGCGACCTGCCGGCCGCCTGCGTGCCGACACGCGCGTTGAGTCTGGCGCTCGAAGCCGAGGCCGCTTTCGACTGGGCTGACCCGCCCGCGCTCGAACACGATCTGCAAGTCCAGCCGCTGCGGGTGGCGGGCCGCCCGCGTGGCGTGCTGGTGGCCGAGCTGTCGCCGGCTGCGCGTGACATGCGGACGCGCGAACTGGTCGCCGCCCTCGGCGCATTGGCGGCAACCGCGCTGGAACGCCTGCACTACGTTGAGGTGGCGCAGCGCACCGATATCGAGATGGCGCGCGAGCGCCTGCGCAACACTATCCTCGCCGCGTTGTCGCACGATATCCGCACGCCGCTGACCGTGCTGGTCGGCTTGAGCGACGTGCTTGCCGCTTCGCCGCTGGCCAGTGCGCCGGCGACAGCGCAGACACTCGCGAGCCTGCGTGAGCAGGCGCTTGCGCTCGGCGCCTTTGCCAACGACCTGATCGACATGGCCCGTCTGCAAAGCGGCGTCGCACTGCGGCGAGAGTGGGAGTCGATGCAGGAGATTGTCGGCGCTGCGGTCGCGACGCTGGAGCCGCAGCTTGCCCACCATCGTCTGCGCATCGATGTGTCGGCCGAGCTGCCCCTGGTGGAGTGCGATGCAGTGCTGGCCGCGCGCCTGGTTGCCAATCTGCTCGACAACGCACAGCGCTACACCCCCCCGGGCAGCGAGATCCGCATCCATGCCAGTGCGCCGCCCGGCGAGATGCGCTTGCTCGTGGCGGATGATGGCCCGGGCTTGCCGGCAGGGGACGCGGACGCATTATTCCAGCCGTTTGCGCGCGGTCAGCTTGAGGGCGGGCCGAGCGGGTCGGGCCTCGGGCTGTCGATCTGCCGCGCGGTGGCTGAGCTGCATGGCGGGCGTATCGACGTCCGTGCCAACACGCCGCACGGCTGCATCTTCGAATGGGTGCTGCCGCGCCGTGACATGCCGGCGATCGAAGAGGAGCCCACAGCATGACGGCGCACTCCGATCTGGTGATGGTGGTCGAGGATGAGCCGCGTATCCGCGCCCTGGTGGCCGACGCACTGCGTGGCGACGCCTACGCAGTGCACGAAGCCGGCACGCTGCGCCAGGCGCTGACCGACGCCGCCAACCGTAACCCGGCGCTGGTGGTGCTGGATCTCGGCCTGCCCGACGGCGACGGCGCCGAGTTCGTGCGCCGCCTGCGTGACTGGTCAGCTGCGCCGGTGCTGGTGCTCTCGGCACGGCACGACGAGGCGGTAAAGGTGGCAGCACTGGACGCTGGCGCCGACGACTACCTGACAAAACCGTTTTCGATGCCCGAACTGCTGGCTCGCGTGCGTGCGTTGCTACGGCGCCAGCTCAAAGCTCGCCTGCCGCAGGCCCATGTGGCGTTCGGCGACGTGGTGCTGGATCTGGCCCGCCAGCAGGTGACGCGCGCCGGCGAGGCGGTGCACCTGACGCCCACTGAATACCGCCTGCTGGTCGCCATGGTGGCGGGGCAGGGGCGCGTGCTGACCCATCGCCATTTGCTGCGCGAGGTGTGGGGGCAGGCCTATGCCGAATCAGCGCACTACCTGCGCATTTACGTCGGTCATCTGCGCGCCAAGCTCGAAGCAGATCCGGCGCGGCCAAAGCATTTCATCACCGAAACAGGGGTCGGCTACCGCTTCATCGTGTGAAGCGGGTGCGACCGGAGAATCTTGATGTCACACAGCAATGAAAAGAACTCGCAGGCGGCGTTGACGCTGGCTGCCTTGGGCGTGGTGTTCGGCGATATCGGCACCAGCCCGCTCTATGCGCTGAAGGAAGCCTTCACGCAGCAGCACCATCCGCTCGCGGCCACGCCCGACAATGTGTACGGGATCCTCTCGCTGATCGTGTGGACCTTGTTTATCGTCGTCACGCTGAAGTACGTGGTGCTGGTGCTGCGGGCGGACAATCACGGAGAGGGCGGCGTCGTTGCGCTGATGGCACGGGTGTTGGGGCATGCCGGCGAATCGCGGCCGCGCAAGCACATCGCGGTGATCGTGCTGGGCTTGGCGGGTGCCGCGCTGTTCTATGGCGATGGCGTGATCACGCCGGCGATCTCGGTGCTTTCGGCGGTGGAGGGTCTGGAGATCGCTACGCCGGCGGCAACACGCTTTGTGGTGCCGATCACGCTCGCGATCCTGGTCGGGCTGTTTCTCGTGCAGAAGCATGGCACGGCCAAAGTGGGTGGCGTGTTTGGCCCGGTGGTTGCGATCTGGTTCGGCGTGCTTGCGCTGGTAGGGCTCGCCAACATCGTGCACCACCCGGAAGTGCTGTTCGCGCTCTCACCGCACCATGCGGTGTGCTTCTTCATTGAGCACGGGTCGATCGCCTTCCTGGCGCTGGGCGCCGTGTTCCTCACGGTGACCGGCGCCGAAGCGCTGTATGCCGATATGGGGCATTTCGGCGCGCGACCGATCCGGCTCGCGTGGGTTCTCGTCGTCTTGCCAGGGTTGCTGCTGAACTACTTTGGCCAGGGCGCGCTGCTGATCAGCGATCCGACGGCGGTACGCAATCCCTTCTTCCTCGCAATGCCCGGCTGGGGCGTGTATCCGATGGTCGCACTCGCGACGGCGGCTTCGGTGATCGCCTCGCAGGCCCTGATCAGCGGCGTGTACTCGGTAACGCGCGAGTTGATCCAGCTCGGCTTCTGTCCGCGCATTTCGATCCAGCACACGTCGGGGGCGCAGATGGGGCAGATCTACGTGCCCTTCATGAACTGGACGCTGCTGGTGCTGGTGGTATTGGTGGTGCTGGGCTTCCGCTCGTCGAGCAACCTTGCGGCGGCCTACGGCATCGCGGTGTCGATGACGATGGTGATCACCTCGGTGCTCGCATTCTCGTTGGTGCGGCGCGACTGGAAGTGGCCGACCTGGGTCGCCGTACTGGTGTGGGGCCCGCTGTTGACGATCGAGACAGCCTTCCTGCTCGCGAACGGCACCAAGATTCTCGACGGAGGCTGGTTCCCCTTGCTGTTCGGTGGCTTCCTGTTCCTGCTGCTCTCTACCTGGCGCCGGGGGCGTGAGCTGCTTTCGCAGCGCAGCGAAGGCGAGGGGATCCCGCTGGCGCCCTTCATCGAGAGTCTGGTCGCCGATCCGGGCCTGGCGCGGGTGCCGAGCGAGGCAGTGTTCCTATCGCCTCGCGGCAATACGGTACCCCGCGCGCTGCTGCACAACCTCAAGCACAACATGGTGATGCACGAGACCACCGTGTTCGCCAGCGTGATCTTCCTGCCGCAACCGCGTGTATTGCCAGCCCAGCGCGTGCTGGTCGAACGCATCGCCGGCGGCTGCTGGCGTGTGCGCTTGTACTTCGGCTTCATGGAAGATCCGGATGTGCCGGCGGCGCTTGAATGGTGTGCCGAGCAGGAGCTTGCACTGGACCCGATGCGCGTCTCCTACTTCCTCAGTCGCGAAACCCTGTTGCCGACGCCGGGTGAGGGTATGGCGCTGTGGCGCGAACGGCTGTTCGAGTTCCTGTTCCGCAACGCCACCAGCGCCGCGGCCTTTTTCAAGCTGCCGCCGAACCGGGTGGTGGAGCTGGGTAGCCAGATCGCGATCTGAGCCGGGCGGGTGTCAGTCCGCGATCGCCATTCGGTCGCGGCCTGCCTGCTTGGCCTCGTACAGCGCAAGGTCGGCGCGCCGCAGTACATGCGTGAGCGCCTCGCCGGACCTTAGCCGCGCTACGCCCATGCTGAAGCTCACGCTCAGCCCGGCAGGCAAACCGTCGGACGGCATGTTGGCCACCGCATTGCGCATCCGCTCGAATACCGCCTGCTCGGCACCTGGCTGAGCAAGCGGCATCACCAGCAGCCATTCTTCGCCGCCGGCCCGCCCGAGCATGTCGTCGGGACGTATCGCGGCGGCGGCCGCCTTGTAGAAGTTGCGCAATACGGCGTCACCGACATCGTGGCCGTAGTTGTCGTTGATGTGCTTGAAGTGGTCGAGATCGAGCAGGGCGATGACCGGGCCGTGCAGCGACGCCGCGGAACGCGCATGGACCGACTCGGCGAACTGCATGACCGCACGCCGGTTGGGTGCGCCGGTCAGCTCATCGTGGAGCGCGAGCGAGCGGAAGGCTTGTTTCTGCGCTACTTGCCGGCGCAGCAGGATCACGCCACTGAGCAGCGCCACGACTGCCGCCGCGAGCCCCCCCGCGAGCGCAAGCTGGCGCGCCTGTTGAGCGGCGATGGTGGCGTCCTTGAGTTGTTCGGCAAGCTTGAGTCGTGTGTTCTCAGCCTCGCGCCGCTGGGTTTCGTAGCGTACCGAGAGCTCGGTCAGCGCCTGGATCTGTTGCGAGTCGAACAGTCTTTGTTGTGCGCGTACCTGGCGCTGCACGGCCGCATAGGCTTGTTCGAAGCGCCCGAAAGCAGCATTCACACGTGCTTCGGCACGCCAGTAGGTGCTTTCGTTCTGAATGGTGTTGCTGGCCATCAGCACCGGTTTTGATCGTGCCAATGCGGCCCAGGCCTCGGGGTCGCGCAGCATCGACAACGCATCTGCCAGGCGCACGTCGACACCGGCGACCGCCAGCGTGTTCTGGCCGGCGGCGAGCACCGGCCCGGCGCGACGCAGCGTTTCCACTGCTTCGCGCGCATTGCCCTGGTCGATCAGCACGTCGGCCAGCGTCAACTCGGCAAAGGCCACGCCGATCTTGTCGCCGATGCTGCGGCTCAGTTCGATTGACCGGCGCAACGCGCGATCGGCCTCGCCGCGGTTCTCGTTGCTCAGTGCGACGGAACCGAGTTCAAAGTAGATCGTTGCCGCGAGGTAGGCCTGGTGCGCCGGATTGATCAGCTCCAGCGCCTTGGTGCGTTCTGCGTTGCCGCGCTTGGGGTCGCGCAGGCGGTCGTAGAGCGACGCGGACATGTAGCGCAGCTCAGCCTCGCGTGTGCGGTTTCCGGTTTTCTCGAAATGCGACAGCGCTGCTTCGAACTCGAGCGCGGCCTCTTGGGGGTGCTGCATCGACCGCGCCAGGAACCAGCCGTACTGACTGCGCACGATGGCCTCGGTGTCCTTGTTGCCGGCGCGTTTCAGTGCTTCCTGCGCGGCATCGAAGGCGCGCTGGGCGTCAGCGAGGCGGTTGTCGGCAGACTTGATTTCGCCGTCAACCGCAGCGAGCAGCGCCTCGGCGTCCGCATCGCCGAGTTCCGCGGCGAGATGCTGTGCCTCGACCATCGATGGCTGGGCGGACACCGAGTCGCCTACGAGGTTGTAGGCCATCGCGACCTGCGTCAGGGATTCGAGCAGCACCGGCTTGTCGCCGCGACTGCGCGCCGCAGCGGCTCGTTGGGTGGCCTCGCGCGCGGTGGTGTAGGGGTCGTGATCCAGCGCCGCACGCAGCGCCAGGGCATCGACAGCCCGGGCCGGCGCGCTGGCGAGCAGCCCGAGGCAAACCATGACGAGGCACAGGCAACGCTGGATTCGTGGCGGAACGTGCATGTGGTTCGGCTCGGCGTGGGAATATCTCCCGCGTCAGTATGCCTGCCTGCGTGCGCGTCGTGAATCCTGGTTTCTTGCTGATCGAGCGCACGCCAGGCGGTAAGTGCGGCCCCGTGCGCCAAAGTTCAGCTGATCAGAACGGCAATACCAGATCCGGTCGTAGCGCGTGTATCGCCCGCGCCGTATCAGCTTGAATGCGCGCCAGCGCGGCGCAGTTGTCGGCTTCAAAGCGCAGCACCAATACCGGCGTGGTGTTGGAGCCGCGCATCAGGCCGAAGCCGTCGGCGTATTCGATGCGCAGTCCGTCAATCGTGATGCGTTCGACTTCACCCTCAAAGTGCGCCGCGGCGATGAGTCGGGCCACCAGTTCGGGGGCTTCGCCTTCGGCCATCTTCACGTTGATTTCCGGCGTGCTGATTGCGTTCGGCAGCGCCTTGAGCACGGCATTGGCGTCCGCATGGCGCGAGAGGATTTCGAGCAGGCGTGCGCCGGTGTAGAGGCCGTCGTCGAAGCCGTACCAGCGCTCGTTGAAGAACATATGGCCGCTCAGTTCGCCGGCGAGTGGTGCGCCGGTCTCGACGAGCTTGGCTTTCATCAGTGCGTGGCCGGTGCGCCACATCACCGGCTCGCCGCCGTGCTGGCGGATCCAGGGCGCGAGGTGGCGGGTGCATTTTGCGTCGTAGATCACCTGGCCGCCCGGCACGCGCGAGAGTACATCGGCGGCGAACAGCATCAGCTGGCGATCCGGGTAGATGATCTCGCCGTCCTTCGTCACTACGCCGAGGCGGTCGCCGTCACCGTCGAAGGCAAGTCCCAGTTCGGCGTCACCATGCTTCAGCACCGCGATCAGATCGGCGAGGTTTTCCGGCTTGCTCGGGTCCGGATGATGGTTCGGGAAGTGGCCATCGACTTCGGAGAACAGTTCGCTCACCTCGCAGCCGAGCTGGCGGAAAAGCGCCGGCGCGGTATTGCCGGCCGCGCCGTTGCCCGAATCGAGCACGATCTTCATCGGCCGCGCGAGCTTTACGTCCGACAGGATGCGGGCCATGTAGGCGGGGCGAACATCCGTCTGCGTGATCGTGCCGGCGCCGTCGGCGAGATCGCCTTCGACAATGCGGCGGCGCAAGTCACGAATCATCGCGCCGTGCAGGGTTTCGCCGCCAAGCACCATCTTCAGCCCGTTGTACTCGGGCGGATTATGGCTGCCGGTGATCGACACGCAGCTGTGCGCGCCGAGCTGATGAGCGGCGAAGTAGGTCAGCGGCGTAGCGACGCAACCGATGTCGATCACGTCGATGCCGGTGCGGGTGATGCCCGCGCTCAATGCTTGCACGAACGCAGGGCCGGAAAGGCGGCCGTCGCGCCCGACCACAATCGTCGATTGACCCCGTGCGCGTGCTTCCGACCCGATGGCGCGGCCGATCTGCTCAACCACCTCGGCCGTCAGTGTCTTGCCGACGATACCGCGAATGTCGTAGGCCTTGAAGATCGATTCTGCAGGGACGGGCATCAGGGATTCCTCAACGTATTTCGCCGGTGAGCGCCGCGTGCTTGATTGGCGCTCAGTTGCCATGTTCGAAGAAGTGCAGCAGGCGCCGCGGCAGCCAGCCCAACTGGCCGGGGAAAGCGCCTTCGACGAAGCCCACATGGCCGCCCTGGTCGTGAAGTTCCAGCAGCACCGAGGGCGATAGCGCGTCCGGTTGCGGATACACCGAACGCGGGATGAAGGGGTCGTTGCGCGCATGCAGCACCAGCGACGGCACACGGATCTGCGGCAGCAGCGGTTTCGACGAACAGCGCGTCCAGTAGTCCTCGGTGCCGGCAAAGCCGTGCAGCGGTGCGGTGATCACGTTGTCGAACTCGTACAGGTTGCGCGCGCTGCGCAGTCTCGCAACATCGAAGGCGCCGGGGAATCGATCGAGTTTGTCTATGCAGCGCGCCTTCAGCGTCGACAGGAAATTCTGCGTGTAGACCCGGTTGAAGCCGCGCGCGAGGTGATGGCCGCAGGCCGTCAGGTCCAGCGGTGCACACACCGATGCGACGCGTTCGACCACCGCACCCGCCCGCTCGCCTTCGCGTGCCGCCCACACCAGTAGCGCATTGCCGCCAAGCGACACGCCTGACGCATAGCGCGGTGCATCGTCAAAGCGTTGTGCGAAGCGGCGAAGGATCCAGTCGATCTCGTCCGCGTCGCCGGAATGGTAGGCGCGGGGCAAGCGGTTCGGTTCGCCCGAGCAGCCGCGGAAATGCGCGACGGCGCCATTCCAGCCATGCCGATGCAGTGCCGCGAGCAGGGCGCGCGAATAGTGGCTACGGCTCGAACCTTCAAGGCCGTGGAACAGCACGACCAAGGGCTTGCCCGGCCGACGGGCGAGCAGGTCCACGTCGATGAAGTCGCCGTCCGGCGTTTCCCAACGCTCACGCGTGAGGGGGGGCAGCGGAGGCTTGATCGCGAGTGGCCAGATCGTTTGGGCATGGCTGCCAACGAGCCAGGCGGGCGCCCGGTAAGGCGGCGGGAGCGGAGCGGAGCGGGGCGTCATGGCGCGGTGTGCGGTGGCGGATCTTGCATCGTCGAGTATCGGATGATGCCACTGCACCGGCGCCGGATGACGGTTTCAATGCGGCAGCGCAGGCTGCCGCCCACAAAGTCTCATGGAGAAAACGATGGACCGGCAGTCTGTTCGACACCACGCGCCGCTTGCGGCGGTACTTCTGATCATCCTCGTACTGGCGCTGGCGGGGCCGATCCATACCCCAGCCCATTACCACGCCTTTGCCGATCAGCGCGCCTGGGGCGAGTTGCCGCGCGCGGCTGATGTGCTGTCGAACCTGCCTTTCCTTTGGGTGGGGGCGCTTGGTCTGCTGGGCATCGGGCGTGGCCGCTGGCTTGCGCCGCGAGTCCGCGTTGCGATGCAGGCCTTCTTCATCGCGATTGCGCTGACGGCGGCGGGGTCCTGGTGGTATCACCTGCAGCCGGACGACGCGCGCATCGTGTGGGACCGACTGCCGATTGCGCTCGCGTGCGCTGCGCTCTTCGCGGCGGTGCTGGAAGAGTGTTCAAGCGTGCGGCCGCCTCTCGGTTGGTTGCCGACGCTGCTCGCGTTGGCGGCGGGCAGTGTGGCGCTGACCAACGATGCACTGTGGCTGGCGCCGGGCGACCTGCGCGCATACTTGGCTCTGCAGCTCGGCCTGATGATCGTTGCGCCGCTACTGCAGTGGCGGGCCGGGTTGGCGTGGTCGCAGCGCCGTCTGTGGCTGGCTGCAGTGGCTTGTTACCTGGTCGCCAAGTTGCTCGAAGTGGCGGATGGCGCGGTGCTCGATCTGACGCAGTGTGTCAGTGGCCACACGCTCAAGCATCTGTTTGCCGCGGCCGGGGCGTGGTTCGTGTGGCGGGCGTTCCGCTTGCGCAAGCTCGCCGGCCCGGCGGTGGAGGCCGGGGCCGGTCGGCCGGCGGCTCAGTGGACGATGCGCGGTGTGTCGTCCTGATAGCCGCTGGTGTTCTCGGGTGAGGGCGAAGCGTGATGCATCGCGATGCGCCAGCCGAAGGGGCCACGCACATACACATTGGTGGCGATGATGGGGGGCGGGATGCCGTCTTCGCCTTCCACCACGACATGCTGCAGCACGCTGCGCACGGCCAGCATCGGGCTCGAATGGAACACGCCATGGTGCACACGCAGGCGCAGGCGCAGGCCACTCTCGAACAGCTGCTTCCAGGCCTCGCGAATTGCATGCAGGCCGACGAGGCGCGCGCCGCCCGGGTGGATGCAGACGACCTCGTCGCCTTCGGACCACAGTGCCATCAGCGCTTCGAGGTCGCAGCGGTTGAATGCATCGTAGAAAGCCGCTTCGGCGTCTTCGACGCTGGCGTGGAATACCGGTTTCATCGTTCGCCTCCTGGTGCGAGCAGGTCGCGCGCACGCGCTTCGACCATCTCGGGCGTAATGTTGTTGAGGCAGTCGAGGTGCCCCAGCGGGCACTCGCGCTTGAAGCAAGGGCTGCAGGTCAGCTTGAGCCAGATTACCGCGGCGCGATCGGAAAGCGGCGGCGTGTAGTTCGCGCTGGTCGAGCCGAACAGTGCGACCAGCGGCGTGCCGAGCGCGGCGGCGACATGCATCAGGCCCGAATCGTTCGTCACGACAAAGCGGGCGTGGGCGATCAGGTCGATCGCGTCCGCGAGCGAGGTATTGCCGCACAGGTTCTTCGCCGCGCCCCCCGACAGCCGCATGATCTCGTCGGCGACGGCGGCGTCCTTCTTCGAACCGAGAATCCACACCGGATTGCCCTCAGCCTTGAGGCGGCGGGCCAGCTCGGCGAAGTGGCGTTCCGGCCAACGCTTGGCGGGGCCGTATTCGGCACCGGGGCAGAACACCACCGGCTTCGGTGCGGCAGCCAGATTGTGCTTGGCGAGCGTTGCGACGATGGCCGACGCCTCGCGTTGCAGCAGCGGATTCGGCAGCGGCCGTTCAAGTGCCGTGCCGGGCATTTCGGCAAGCTGCGCATAGCGCTCCACCTGCAGCGGCAACGCCTGTTTGTCGAGCCGGTGAGCGCGGTTGATCATGCCGTAGCGGGCTTCGCCGATGAACCCGACGCGTACCGGAATGCCTGCGAAGAGCGGAATCAGCGCCGACTTCCACGAGTTCGGCAGCACATAAGCTTCGTCGTACTGGCCGGCGAGCGAACGTGCGAGCTTCCAACGCCCGATCGGATCGAAGGCGCCGTGGCCGAAGGGGTTGGCGATCACCTTGCGGATCTCCGGCATCGCTTGCAGCGCCGGGGCAACCCAGGCGGGGGCTAGCGCATCAATCACGACATCGGGGCGGCGCTTGGCCAGGCGCATGAACAGCGGCTGGGCTGCAACGCAGTCGCCGATCCAGTTCGGCGTGACGATCAGAATCCGGGTCATCGGGTTCGCAATGAAAACGGGGGCCGAAGCCCCCGATCCGCTGTGCGTGCCGGGGGCGGTTGCCACCCGGGTTTGCTCAGTGGTGTCCGCTCGGGCGTTCGCCGGTGAAGTGATACTTCGCGCCGCAGTAAGGGCACGCAGCATCGCCAGTCTTCAGCACGTCGAGGAACACGCGCGGATGCCGTGCCCACAGCGGGGCGTCCGGCATCGGGCAGTGCAGCGGCAGGTCATTCGCGGTGACCGCGATCGGCTGGTTCTTGTCCTGATTCTCGGGCATTGCGCAAACCTCTCAGACGTAAGCGAGCCAGTCTTTGTGCTCGGGCAGGCGGCCGTTGACCAGGTCGAAGAAGCGAGCCTGGATCTTGGCCGTGATCGGGCCGCGCGAGCCGCTGCCGATGGTGCGGTTGTCGAGCTCGCGGATCGGCGTGACTTCAGCGGCGGTGCCGGTGAAGAAGGCTTCGTCGGCGATGTAGATGTCGTCGCGCGTGACGCGCTTGGTCACGATCGTGTAGCCGAGTTCCTTCGCCAGCGTGTGGATCGTGGAGCGGGTGATGCCGGTGAGCGCCGAGGCGATTTCCGGTTCAACGATCACGCCGTCCTTGATGATGAACACGTTCTCGCCCGCACCTTCGGCCACGAAGCCTTCGGTATCGAGCAGCAGCGCCTCGTCGTAGCCGTCGCCGGTCGCTTCGAGGTTGGCGAGGATCGAGTTGGCGTAGGTCGAGGCCAGCTTGGCGCGCGGCATCGTCACGTTCACATGGTGGCGGGCGAACGACGCGGTCTTCACGCGGATGCCACGCTCCAGGCCGTCGTCACCGAGGTAGGCGCCCCACGGCCAGGCTGCAATGGCGACATGCACCGTGGCGCCGCGCGTCGAGATGCCCATCTTCTCCGAGCCGTAGAAGGCGATCGGGCGCATGTAGCAGCTCTCGAGCTTGTTGGCGCGCACGACTTCCTTGTGCGCTTCGTTGATCGTCTCTTTGTCGAACGGCATTTTCATCATGTAGATGTGCGCCGAGTTGAAGAGGCGGTCGGTGTGTTCCTTCAAGCGGAAGATCGCGGTGCCGGAATCGGTCTTGTAGGCGCGTACGCCTTCAAACACCGACAGGCCGTAGTGAAGCGAGTGCGTCAGCACGTGCGTGGTGGCTTCGCGCCACGGCACGAGCTTGCCGTCGAACCAGATGAACCCGTCACGATCGGCCATCGACATGAGCATTCCCCCTTGGAATTGTGTTGTTGCATCGCCAGCAGCCGGCGAAAGCTGAGATTTTAGCCGATTCCGCCCTGACTCCGGCAGCCAGCCCGCCGCGCGCTAAAATGCGGCTTTTCCCGCCGGAGCCGAGGATGGGCTGGAATCCGCATGTCACCGTGGCGGCCGTGGTTGAAAACGCAGGCCGCTTTCTGCTGGTGGAAGAAGAAACAATCGATGGCGTGCGTCTGAATCAGCCCGCTGGCCATCTGGACGAAGGCGAATCCCTGCTCGCGGCCTGCGCGCGCGAGGCGCTTGAGGAAACCGCGCACCGCGTGCTGCCGCAGGCGCTGGTTGGCGTGTATCAGTGGCCGCGACCGGATGGCGCGATCACCTACGTCCGCTTCGCCTTTGCGGCTGAACTCGATGGCTTCGAGGAAGGGCGCGCGCTCGACAAGGGCATCCTGCGGGCGGTGTGGATGACGCGCGATGAGCTGGCCGCGTGCCCAGAACGGCATCGTAGCCCGCTGGTGCTGCGCTGTATTGACGATTACCTGGCCGGCCGGCGCTTTCCGCTGGACCTGATCCGGCATTACGACTGAGAACAAACCATGAGTGGCAATGGCATGAAGGTGGTGGTCGGCATGTCCGGCGGTGTGGATTCGTCGGTGGCGGCGCTCTTGCTCAAACAGCAGGGCTTCCAAGTCACCGGCCTGTTCATGAAAAACTGGGAAGACGATGACGACGATGAGTACTGCTCGACGCGGCAGGATCTGGTCGACGTCGCATCGGTCTGCGACGTGATCGGCATCGATCTTGAAGTCGTCAATTTCTCGAAGGAATACAAGGACCGCGTGTTCGCGGACTTCCTGCGCGAGTACGAGGCCGGCCGCACGCCGAACCCGGACATCCTGTGCAACAGCGAGATCAAGTTCAAGGCCTTCCTGGATCACGCGATGCAGCTCGGCGCTGACAAGATCGCGACCGGCCACTACGCCCAGGTGCGCGAGTGGCACAGCGACGGCCTGACGCGCCACCAGTTGATGAAGGCCGAGGACGGCACCAAGGACCAGAGCTACTTCCTCTATCGCCTGAATCAGGCGCAGCTGTCGAAGACGCTGTTCCCGCTCGGCCACCTGTACAAGCGCGAGGTGCGGCAGATCGCCGAGCAGGCAGGCCTGCATGTGTTCGACAAAAAGGACTCGACCGGTATCTGCTTCATCGGCGAGCGCCCGTTCCGCGAATTCCTGATGCGTTACCTGCCGACCAAGCCGGGCGAGATCCGCACGCTGGATGGCGACAAGGTGATCGGCGAGCACCAGGGGCTGATGTACCACACCATCGGTCAGCGCAAGGGCCTGCATGTCGGCGGCATCAAGGGTAACGATGTAGCGGGGGAGCACGACGCCTGGTACGCGGCCGTGAAGGATGTGAAGAAGAACGTCCTCTACGTCGTGCAAGGCCATGAGCACCCAGCGCTGCTGAAGGAACGCCTGAGCGCGATCGACCTGAACTGGATCTCGGGCGATATGCCGCGCACGCACTGGGTCTACACCGCCAAGCCGCGTTACCGCACGCCGGATGCGCCGTGCGAGATCGAGGCGATTGACGCCGATCGTTGCGAGATCGCGTTTGCCGCACCGCAGTGGGCGCTGACACCGGGCCAGTCGGTGGTTGTCTACGAGTCGCGAGTCTGCTTGGGTGGCGGCATCATCGCTTGACGCGGTTGATTCACGAGGGGCGCAGCGGCTGGTCTTGGCGCTGGCCCTGTCCCTGATCGCGCATGGCGTTCTGGTGATGGCCTATCGGCCCGCCACGTCGCCCGGCGCGGTGCGTTTGCTGGCGCGTCTGCGGCCACCGCCCGCCCACGAAGAAGCGGTGGTGACGACACCGTCTGCGGCGCCTTCAACTGAACGACCGTCCTTTTCCCCGCGAGCCTCTGAACGCAGGTTGGTACGTCCTTCGGAAACCAGAGCCAATTCACCGGCTCCGGTTGTCGAGGTGCTGCCAGCTATGGCGCCGCGTAGCGGTCGCGAGCTGGCGGAAGACGCCAAGGCCGATGTGGGCCGGGTGCTGCGCGAGATGTCGCGCCAGGAACGCACGCTCGACCCGGCGCGCTTCCGGCAGGCCGAGCGTCGGGAAGCGCCGCGTGACGCCGTCGCCGCCGCGCTGGAAAAGCGCTTCGGCCGCCCGATGCCTTTCCACGAGGAATCCAACTGGGTGGATGACAACGGCGCGATGACTTGGCGCATCGCAACCGAGGCGGGGGCGGTCTGTTTCAAGGAGATGCCGACCCAGGTGTTGCTGAGCGCGCCTGGGCAGGGCATCCGCACTTCGATTCTTGTGCCGATGCTCTGCGATTGAGCAGCCGCGTCAGTTCTCGCCCAGCTCGGCCTTGATGTGCTTTTCAACGTCTTGCGGGTTGCTCAGCTCGTCCCAAGGCTCCATCAGCACCAGCCACATGAGTTTCTCAAACTCGCCGGCGAAGCGGCTGATGATGTGCTCCGGATCCGGGCAGTGCTTGTGGTCGGTGATCAGGCCGAACTGCACGTTGCCGTTGTACGACAGGATGCTGACCCCCATGCCGATGTTGCCGCTCTGCGGTACCCACACCATCAGTTGCGAGATGTTCACGCCGGCGAGGAACAGCGGGCTCTGCGGTCCGGGGACGTTGGTCATCACGGCGCTTGCCTTGTTGGCGAGCAGATCGAGCGCTTCCTGCTGCACGATCTTCGGTGCCATGCCGGCGACGCCAAGCAGGGCAAAGGCAACCGCTGCCTGGTAGGAGTGTTTCAGCGCCGCCATCCGCTGGCGCGTCTCGTACAGGCGTTCGAGCGGGTTCTCCAAGCCTACGGGTAGTTCCAGTGCGACCAGCCCGAAGTGATTGCCGAGTTTGGCGGCCTGACCGGCGGGGCGCAGGTTCACCGGCACCATGGCGCGGAATTCGACGCCGTCCACCGGGTCGCCTTTTTCCTGCAGGTAACTGCGCAGTGCGCCGGCCACTGAGGCGAGAAGCAGATCGTTGATCGAGCAACCGAGCACTTTGCCAACCGCCTTGATGGTGGGCAGCGGTAGCGGCTCCGACCAGGCGACGGACTTTTTGATGCTGGCCTTGCCCTTGAAGCGGGTCGGCGAATCGTCCGGCATCGTCGCCAGCTTGGCCAGCTCGGCCGCAAACGCGGCGCCCATGCGCGCATGGCTGACCGCCTTGCCGGGGTTCATTAGCAGATCGAGGTAGCCAAACCAGAGCTTGCTGCCGACCGACAGCGAATTGAGCCAGGCCTCGGTGGCCGGGCTGAACACCTTCCACCAGAACTGGTCTTCGTCCTCCGGCTCGACGTGGGCTTTCTGCTTGGGCGGATGCGGCAGGCCGATCGGTGCGTCCGGGTGCTCGTCGGTCAGCGACAGGATCACGCCGATCAGCGCGATGCCGTCGGCGATGCAGTGGTGGATGCGCACCGCCATCGCGTTGACGCCGCTCGGCGTGGCGATGACCTGCATTTCCCACAGCGGGCGGTTCGGATTGAGCGGCTCGCTCGCCAGATCGGCGACGTGTGCCTTGAGGGCTTCGAGGTCACCGATGCCGGGCAGCGCGACCGCTCGGACATGATTGCAGATGTCGAACTCGGGATCGTCTTCCCAGTAGGTGGTGGTCAAGCTCGACGTGACACGCTGGCGGAAGCGGGGGTAGCGATCGACCATGCGGATCTGCAGCGTTTTGCGCATGCGCTCAAGATCAAGCGGCTTGTCAAAAACCATTACGCCCAGGATCTGCATCAGATTGCTTGGCCGGTCCATCCGCAGCCAGGCCGTGTCGATGCTCGACATCTTCTCGCGCGCCATCGATTCCTCCCCCGTGTATTTGGGCGCAATAATACGGCTGCGGCGCGTTCGCGTCGCCCGGTATTGATCACGCATTTGACAATTCAAGGAGACCGCAATGAGCGACCTGAAGGCGCTGTTCGAGGCAGCCGTAGCCGATTCCAAGACGCTCACCGAGCGCCCGGACAATGCGACGCTGCTCAAGCTCTATTCGCTCTTCAAGCAGGCGAGCGAGGGAGACTGCGAAGGCAAGCGCCCCGGCTTCACCGATCCGGTGGGGCGAGCGAAGTTTGATGCGTGGGCGGCGCTCAAGGGCACCGCGGGGGAAGATGCGATGAACCAGTACATCGCGCTGGTGAAGGCGCTGAAGGGCTAACAAGAAAACGGCGGCTGGGGACCGCCGTTTTTACGTTCAGGCTGCGCCGAACTCGTCGTCGAAGAACTTGTGGATTTCGGACTCGAATGCGCCGCGGAACATCGCGAGCAGGAAGCCGAGCTTCATGCGGATTTCGACCGCGTCGCCGTCGAGTTCGAGCTGGCCAGATACGCCCGAGCGCTGAAATACCAGGGTATCGCCCTGCCATTCGAAGTCGAGTTGATGTTTGTCCCTCAGGTCGGCCGCGACGCGTTCGGCCGCCGCCCGGGCTTGTTCGGGCGTGAGGGTGTGGGTGCGCCGGATATGGATGTCGCTCATGGTGGGGCGGGAGTGTGCGCCAAACGGGGGGGCGCTGCCAAGCGGACCGCCGAACAAAAAGACAGAGACAAAAACGAGGAGGGAATATGGAGCCGATCTGGTTGAAGAGCTATCCGGCAGGGGTGCCGGAGCGCGTTGATCTGGATGCGTATGCATCGGTCGTCGAAGTGTTCGAGCAGAGCGCGGCGCGCTTTGCGGACAAGGTCGCCTACATCAACATGGGCGTGCGGATGAGCTACCGCGAGCTCGATGTGCTGACACGCTCCTTCGCTGGCTATCTGCAAGGCCAGCTGGGCCTGCTGCCGGGTGACCGCGTTGCGGTGATGATGCCCAATTGCCTGCAGTACCCGGTCAGCGTGTTCGGCACGCTGCGGGCCGGCTGCGTGGTGGTGAATTGCAATCCGCTCTACACCGTGCGGGAACTGCATCACCAGTTGAAGGATTCCGGCGCGCGCACAATCGTTGTGCTGGAGAACTTCGCCCACACGGTGCAGGAGGCGATCGTCGGCACGGCGGTGGAGACGGTGATCGTCACTGGCCTGGGCGACCTATTCCCGGGGCTCAAGGGCGGCGTGGTGAACCTCGCTCTCAAGTATGTGAAGAAGATGGTGCCGCACTGGTTCATCCCCGGTGCGGTGCGCATGAAGCCGGCGCTGCGCCGGGGTATGGAGATGGGCTTCCAGCCTGTATCGCGCAGCCGTGACGACATCGCTTTCCTGCAGTACACCGGCGGCACCACCGGCGTTTCGAAGGGTGCCATCCTCACGCACGGCAACATCGTTGCGAACCTGCAGCAGGCCTACACCTGGCTCGCGCCGTGGGTGAAGGAGGGCGAGGAACTGATCGTCACCGCGCTGCCGCTCTATCACATCTTCTCGCTCACCGCGAACTGCCTGACCTTCATGCGGATCGGTGCGGCGAACCTGCTGATTACCAATCCGCGCGATATTCCGGGCTTTGTGCGTGAGCTGTCGCGCTACCGCTTCACCGCAATCACAGGGGTGAACACGCTCTTCAACGCGCTGCTGAACAACGACGATTTCCGTGATCTGGACTTCTCGTCGCTCAAGCTCACGCTGGGCGGCGGCATGGCGGTGCAGCGTCCGGTTGCCGAGCGCTGGCAGAAGCTGACCGGCAAGCCGCTGCTGGAGGCCTACGGGCTGACCGAGACCTCGCCGGCGGTGACGATCAACCCGCTCGATCTGCCTGCTTACAACGGCACGATTGGCCTGCCGGTGCCGTCGACCGAGGTCTCGATCCGTGACGACGCAGGGGTGGAGGTGCCGCTGGGGCAACCGGGCGAACTCTGTGTGCGCGGCCCGCAGGTAATGGCCGGCTACTGGCAGCGGCCGGAAGAGACGCGGAAGGTGATGACCTCCGACGGCTTCTTCCGCACCGGCGACGTGGCGGTGGCGGACGAGAAGGGCTTCTTCCGCATCGTCGATCGCAAGAAGGACATGATCCTGGTATCCGGCTTCAACGTGTATCCGAACGAGATCGAAGACGTGGTGGCGGCGCACCCGGATGTGCTGGAGGTCGCCGCCGTTGGCGTGCCGGACGAGAAATCCGGCGAGGCGGTGAAGATCTTCGTGGTCGCCCGTCACGGCGGGCTGACCGACCGTGCGCTGATCGCGTTCTGCCGCGAGCGCCTCACCGGCTACAAGGTGCCGAGCCAGGTCGAGTTCCGCGAGGAATTGCCGAAGACCAACGTCGGCAAGATCCTGCGCCGCAGCCTGCGCGACGAAGCCCGCGCCGCGGCGCGCTGATGGCTTTGCCGCCCCTGCTGCTTCGGCGGCAGGGGCGGGGGCCGTTGCCGGATACGCGCTGGATCAAGCCGGCGCAAGCCCTGCGGTGCTAGCCTGAACGGCTCTGAATTCACAGTGCCGCCTGTGGGCGGCCGGCTCGACATGTCTTCTTCCCGCGATGGTTTCAGCTCCACCTTCGGCGTACTCGCCGCCACACTCGGCTCGGCTGTCGGGCTGGGCAATATCTGGAAATTCCCGTACCTGACTGGCGCCAATGGTGGCGCGGGTTTCCTGCTCGTCTATCTGCTTGCGACGCTGCTGGTCGGGCTGCCGGTGATGATTGCGGAAATCTCGATCGGCCGTGCGGCGCGTGGCGATGCGGTGAGCGCCTTCCAACGGCTGCGCCCGACCCAGCGTTGGGGCCTGATCGGTGTGCTGGGTGTCGTCGCTGCGCTGCTGATCATGGCGTTCTACAGCGAGGTGGCGGGCTGGGTGTTCGCGTACGTCGCCAAGGCGGCAGCGGGCGGCTTGCTCAGTACCGACCCGGCGACGCTGTCGGCGGCCTTCGGCGGTCTGGTGAGCGACCCGGCCAGTGCCTTGTTGTGGCAATGGGTGGTGCTGGCGCTGGTGGGGGTGATCATTTCCTTCGGTGTGTCGCGCGGCATCGAGGCGGTGACGAAACGGCTGATGCCGATCCTTTTCTTGCTGCTGGTGGTGATCGGCGTCCGCGGTCTGATGTTGCCCGGCGCCAGCGAGGGGCTCGCTTTCCTGTTCAAGCCCGATTTCTCGAAGATCACGCCGGCGGTGGTGCTGGTGGCGGTGGGGCTGGCGTTCTTCAAGCTGTCGGTCGGCATGGGCACGATGGTGACCTACGGCAGCTACTTCCGCGCCGAGCAGAACGTGCCAGCGACCGCCGTGCGCGTGATGCTGGCGGATCTGACGGTGTCGATGCTGGCCGGCATCGCGATCTTCCCGGCCGTGTTCGCGTTCGGATTCAAGCCCGAGGCAGGCCCGTCGCTGGTGTTCATCACGATTCCGGCGGTATTTGCCAGCATGCCCGGTGGCGCGTTCTTCATGCTCGCCTTCTTCGCGCTGACTGCGTTCGCCGCACTTGGCGCGATGCTGTCACTGGTCGAGGTGCCGGTTGCGGTGCTGGCTGAGCGCTTCCGGTTGCGCCGCTGGCAGGCGACCCTGATCAGCATCGGTGCGATCGGTGTACTGGGGTCGCTCGCTGCGCTGTCGGGCAGCCTGACGGCCGAATGGAAGCTGTTTGGTTTGAACGCTTTCGATCTGTTCGACTATCTGTCGTCGAACATCCTGCTGCCGCTTGGCGGCATCCTGATCGCCTTGTTCGTCGGCACATCCTGGGGGCGTGCGGAATGGCTTGCCGAGCTGAGCAATCGCGGTGCGCTGGCGAACGGTGCCGTTGCGCGCAGCCTGTTCGTGCTGGTGCGCTTCGTTTCGCCGCTGTTGATCGTGCTGGTGATGCTGAAGGGCTTGGGCGCGTTCTGATCGAGCCGAACAACGCGGGTGCGGCGGGCGTGCTCAGGCGTCCGCGTGCGCCAGCACGGCGCGAGCGCCCTCGGTTAATGCTGGGAGCCCATCCGGCGGCACGTCGAGCAGGCGCAGGCAGGCGTCGCCGAGTTTGTCCCACTCGCGCGTGGCACTCAGGCCGGTCGCGCTCTGGAACAGGAACTCGGCCAGTTGCACCATCGCGATGAGGCGCTGGGCGGATGCCGGCAGGCCGCCATGGGCTGCGGTCAGCGCGAAGTTGTCGTGGTGATGGCGGATCGCGAGGCAGGTTTCTTCCGGCATCCACCAGCTC
>CAMFLH010000034.1 GCA_945957295.1 uncultured Uliginosibacterium sp. | reverse complement strand
CTTCTGTGTTCATGGCTCGATCCCCCGGGCACGCAAGGCGGCCGCCAGCGTGTGCGTTGCCCGCGAGCAGTGTGTCTTGACACTTCCCTCGGTGCAGCCCATCGCCGCGGCCGTCTCGGCTATATCCATTTCCTCCCAGTAACGCATGAGGAAGGCTTCCCGTTGACGTGGTGGCAATTTCGCGATTTCCTGTTCGATGACGCCAAGTGTCTGTCGTTGTTCTTCCTGCAGGTGCGGGGCTTTGAAAGCGGCAATGTCGGACTCGGCGCCGAGTGTCTCGAGCGGATCGCCTGCGTCTTCTTCGTTGTCGGGCGAAAACGCCGAGAGCAGGGTGGTCCACAAATTCCGCACCTTGCTGCGGCGGAAATGGTCGTTAATCCCGTTTTGCAGGATGCGCTGAAACAGCGCGCCGAATTCCTCCGCTGGCCGATCGCCATAGCGCTCGGCCAGTTTCATCATGGCGTCCTGCACGACGTCGAGCGCCGTGTCCTCATCCCGCAGCGCAAAAAAGGCCTGCTTGAAGGCCCGACGCTCAATGCTGGAGAGAAAGTCTGAAAGTTCGATCCGGGAAGCCAGGTGAAACCTCGTGTGGCCGTCGCCGCTTCATGGTGTGCTGCAGCGAGGATGCCTTGACCAATCCGTTGCACACCGTTGACAATGTACCTCCCCCTCCCTCCGGAGGGGCTTCTGTCTTTTTTGGGTGCTGCAATGGTTTTGACTGGTGCGGAGATTGTAATCAGGTGTCTGCAAGAGGAAAAGGTCGAGTATGTTTTCGGCTATCCCGGCGGCGCCGTGCTTTTCCTCTACGACGAACTGTCCAAGCAGGACAAGGTTCGTCACGTGCTGGTTCGCCATGAGCAGGCCGCCGTACACGCTGCGGATGGCTACGCACGCTCCACTGACAAGGTGGGCGTTGCGCTCGTAACTTCCGGCCCGGGCGTCACCAACGCCGTGACCGGTATCGCGACCGCTTATTGTGATTCGATTCCGATGGTGATCATCAGCGGGCAAGTCCCGACTGCCGCCATTGGTCAAGATGCTTTCCAGGAAGTCGACACCGTCGGGATCACCCGTCCGTGCGTCAAGCACAACTTCCTAGTCAAGGATGTCCGCGACATCGCTTCGACGATCAAGAAGGCCTTTTTCCTCGCCAAGACCGGACGTCCTGGCCCTGTGCTCGTCGATATTCCGAAGGATGTGTCGGCGCACAAGTGCGAGTACGAGTATCCGAAGTCGGTGACCTTGCGCTCCTACAACCCGATCGTGAAGGGCCATCAGGGGCAGATCCGCAAGGCGCTTGGGCTGTTGCTCGAAGCCAAGCGTCCGATGATCTACGCCGGTGGCGGGGTGATTCTGGCCGACGCAGCAGATAAGCTGACGAAGCTGACGCGTCTGCTTGGCTTCCCGGTGACGAACACGCTGATGGGGCTTGGTGGCTATCCGGCCACCGATCGCCAGAACCTTGGCATGCTCGGCATGCATGGCACCGTCGAAGCCAACATGGCGATGCATCACAGTGATGTGCTGCTCGCGATCGGCGCGCGTTTCGATGACCGCGTGATCGGCAACCCGGCGCATTTCCAGTCGGAGCCGCGTAAGATCATTCACGTCGACATCGATCCGTCGTCGATTTCCAAGCGTGTCAAGGTGGATGTGCCGATCGTCGGCAACCTCGCCGACGTGCTGGATGACATGATCAAGATGCTGGAGTCGTCCGGTGATCGCCCGAATCCGGCGCAGATTGCGCCGTGGTGGAAGCAGATCGAAGAGTGGCGTGGCCGCAATTCGCTGAGCTACAAGAACAGCACCGAGGTCATCAAGCCGCAGTTCGTCGTCGAGACGCTGTGGAAGATCACCAACGGCGACGCGTTCGTGACGTCGGACGTGGGTCAGCACCAGATGTGGGCGGCTCAGTACTACAAGTTCGACAAGCCGCGTCGCTGGGTGAACTCGGGCGGCCTGGGTACCATGGGTTTTGGCCTGCCGGCGGCGATGGGTGTACAGCTCGCGCATCCGGAAAAGCCGGTCGCCGTGATCACCGGTGAAGGTTCGATCCAGATGTGTATTCAGGAGCTCTCGACCTGCAAGCAGTATCGCTTGCCGATCAAGGTGCTGAGTCTGAACAACCGCTATCTGGGCATGGTTCGCCAGTGGCAGCAGTTCTTCCACGGTAACCGGTATTCCGAGTCCTACATGGATTCCTTGCCGGACTTTGCCAAGCTTGCCGAGGCCTACGGGCATGTCGGCATTCGTGTCGAGAAGCCGAGCGACGTGGAAGGCGCGATCCGCGAAGCATTCAGTCGCAAGAACGATCTGGTCTTCCTGGATTTCCAGGTCGATCCGACCGAAAACGTGTTCCCGATGGTCCAGGGCGGCAAGGGTCTCACCGAGATGATCCTGTCGTCCGAGGATCTGTAACACCCGCGCACCGTAAGAACGGGGTGCCGCTCAACCGCGGCGGCACCCGCCCAGCGCGCTTACCGGCATGCTGGGCGGCGGAAGGCCACCCGAGGGCTTTCCGTGGCCGTCCTGCAGTGTGCTCACAAGCAGGCAAGACTTATGAGACACGTCATTTCATTGCTGCTCGAAAACGAGGCTGGCGCGCTGTCGCGTGTATCCGGACTGTTTTCTGCGCGTGGCTACAACATCGAGTCGCTGACCGTGGCGCCGACCGAGGATCCGTCCCTTTCGCGGATGACGATCGTCACGTCGGGTTCGGATGACATCATCGAGCAGATCACCAAACAGCTGAACAAGCTGATCGATGTCGTCAAGGTCGTGGATATTTCCGAGGCCGCCCACATCGAGCGCGAGCTCATGCTGGTCAAGGTGCGCGCCACCGGCAAGGATCGCGAAGAAATGAAGCGCATGGCGGAGATCTTCCGCGGTCGCATCATCGACGTTACCGATTCGAGCTACGTGATCGAGCTGACCGGTACGCAGGACAAGCTCAATTCCTTTGTCGGTGCGATCGATCGCGACCTGATTCTGGAAACCGTGCGCTCCGGCGTCTGCGGCGTGGGCCGCGGCGACCGCGTGCTCAAGATCTGATTTGCCCCATTCACAAGCTATTCAAGGAAATGCCATGAAGGTTTATTACGACAAGGACGCCGACCTCTCGCTGATCAAGGGCAAGCAGGTCACCATCGTTGGTTATGGCTCGCAAGGCCATGCGCACGCACAAAACCTGCGCGACTCCGGCGTCAATGTGACGGTCGGTCTGCGCAAGAACGGTGCTTCCTGGGCCAAGGCCGCGGGCGCCGGGCTGAAGGTTGCCGAGGTGGCGGATGCCGTCAAGAGCGCGGATCTGGTCATGATCCTGCTGCCGGACGAGAACATCCCCGATGTTTACAAGAACGACGTAGAGCCGAACATCAAGCAAGGCGCGACGCTGGCCTTCGCGCACGGCTTCAACGTGCACTACAACCAGGTCGTGCCGCGTGCTGATCTGGACGTGATCATGGTTGCGCCGAAGGGCCCGGGCCACACCGTGCGCTCGGAGTACCTCAAGGGCGGCGGCGTGCCCTCGCTGATCGCTGTGCATCAGGACAAGTCGGGCAAGGCGCGCGACATCGCGCTGTCGTATGCTGCGGCGAACGGCGGTACCAAGGGTGGCGTGATCGAAACCAACTTCCGCGAAGAGACCGAGACGGACCTCTTCGGCGAGCAGGCTGTGCTGTGCGGCGGCGCTGTTGAGCTGGTGAAGATGGGCTTCGAGACGCTGGTCGAAGCTGGCTACGCGCCGGAAATGGCTTACTTCGAGTGTCTGCACGAGCTCAAGCTGATCGTCGACCTGATGTACGAGGGCGGCATCGCTAACATGAACTACTCGATCTCGAACAACGCCGAGTACGGTGAGTACGTGACCGGGCCGGAAGTCATCAATGCTCAGTCGCGCGAAGCCATGCGCAATGCGCTCAAGCGTATCCAGACCGGCGAGTACGCGAAGATGTTCATCCTCGAAGGCAAGACCAACTACCCGTCGATGACTGCACGTCGTCGTCTCAACGCTGTGCATCCGATCGAGACGGTCGGTGGCCAGCTGCGCGACATGATGCCGTGGATCAAGGCTAACAAGCTGGTCGACCAGTCGAAGAACTGATCGATTTGTTTGCCGCGAACGGCCACCCTCGGGTGGCCGTTTTCGTTTCCGAAGACGCCTGCCGTGGATTGCGGCGGAAGCGCTCTGGTACCATCAAGGGCTTATCCATTTAAGAGCGGTTGGTGCCGGCTGGGTGCATGTTTGCCTACGGCATTGCGCTGCTCTGACCAATCAGAACTGCATGACCAAGTTGCGCCCACCCCGGCTGATGCCTCGCGATACGCTGATCCGTCGTCGCGGCATTTATCTCCTCCCGAATCTTTTCACCACTGGCGCGCTTTTCGCGGGGTTCTACGCCATTGTGCAGGCGATGAACGGGCGCTTCGAGTATTCGGCCGTCGCGATATTCGTCGCCATGGTGCTGGACGGTCTCGATGGCCGAGTTGCCCGCCTGACGCATACGCAGAGTGAGTTCGGCGCTGAATATGACTCGCTGTCCGACATGGTGTCGTTTGGCGTGGCGCCGTCGCTGGTGATGTATGAGTGGGCGTTGAAGGATCTCGGAAAACTCGGCTGGATCGCTGCATTTGTTTACTGCGCCGGTGCTGCGCTTCGGCTCGCACGCTTCAATACCAACATCGACGTGGTCGACAAACGCTATTTTCAGGGCCTGCCTTCGCCGGCGGCGGCGGCCTTGGTCGCGGGTTTTGTCTGGGTCATGATCGGTCACTCGATCGATCCGAGCGAGATTCGCTGGCTGGCCTGTGTGGTTACCATCTTTGCGGGCCTCACGATGGTCAGCAACGTGAAGTTCTGGAGTGGCAAGGACATCAACCTGCGGCGCTCGGTGCCGTTTGCGGTTGTGCTCGCCATGGTGGGCGTGTTTCTCGCCATTTCGAGCTATCCGCCAGGGGTGCTGTTTGGCTTGTTTGTCGCTTACGCGCTATCTGGCTATGTGATGGCTGTCTGGCAGCTGGTGCGCCGCAAACCCTGAATGCGTGGTCCGGCTCAATTGCCGGCGTCTGATGGGCTGAGCGAGGCCCGGGAGAGGAAACGATGAAGGACCGTTTGGTAATTTTCGACACGACCTTGCGCGACGGCGAACAGAGCCCTGGTGCGGCAATGACGCGCGACGAGAAGCTGCGCATCGCACGCCAGCTTGAGCGCCTGCGTGTGGATGTGATCGAAGCGGGCTTCGCGGCCGCGAGTCCTGGCGACGCCGAGGCGATTCGCGCGATTGCCGAGGTCATCAAGGACTCCACAGTCTGCTCGCTGGCGCGCGCCAATGAGCGTGATGTGCGCGCGGCGGGCGAAGCGATCCGGCCGGCAGCGCGGGGCCGTATTCATACCTTCATCGCGACCAGTCCGATTCACATGGAAAAGAAGCTGCGCATGCAGCCCGATCAGGTGGTCGAGGCAGCGGTTGCGGCGGTCAAGCAGGCGCTTCAGTACACCGATGACGTCGAGTTTTCGGCGGAGGATGCGGTCCGCTCCGAGATGGATTTCCTGGTGCGGATCTTCGACGCGGTGATCAGGGCGGGTGCCAAGACGATCAACGTGCCGGATACGGTGGGTTATGCCGTGCCGGCGTTGTGGGGCGACCGGTTCCGCACGCTGATCGAGCGCGTGCCGGGTGCCGACAAGGTGGTCTGGTCGACGCACTGCCACAACGATCTGGGCATGGCGGTGGCGAATTCGCTTGCCGCGGTGCAGGCCGGCGCGCGTCAGGTCGAATGCACCATCAACGGCCTTGGCGAGCGTGCTGGCAATGCATCGCTTGAAGAGGTGGTGATGGCAGTGCGGACGCGGCCGGATGTGTTCGCCGTCGAGACAGGCATCGATGCGGGCCAGATCGTCGCCAGTTCCAAACTGGTCTCGACGATCACCGGTTATCCGGTGCAGCCAAACAAGGCCATCGTGGGCGCCAACGCGTTTTCGCACGAGTCGGGTATCCATCAGGATGGCGTACTGAAGCATCGCGAAACCTACGAGATCATGCGTCCGGAAGATGTGGGCTGGACCACCAACCGTCTTACGCTGGGCAAGCTGTCGGGGCGCAACGCTTTCCGCAAGCGGCTTGAAGAGCTTGGCATCGTGGTCGAGTCGGAAGAGCAGCTCAACCATGCATTCGCGCGTTTCAAGGATCTGGCTGACAAGAAGAGCGAGATCTTCGATGAGGATCTGCAGGCCCTGATGTCGGACGAGGCGCAGGAGCTCGAGCGCGAACACTACAAGCTGGTGTCCGCGAAGTTCCACTCCGAAACGGGCGAAACGCCGACTGCCGCGCTGACGTTATCGGTTGATGGTCAGGAGCTGAAGTCCGAGTCCGAAGGCAGCGGGCCGGTTGATGCGGCGTTCCGTGCGATCGAGGCGGTGGCCAAGAGTGGTGCGACGCTTCAGCTGTATTCGGTGAATGCCATCACCACCGGCACTGACGCGCAGGGTGAGGTCACCGTGCGTCTGGCGCGAGAGAGCCGTGTCGTCAATGGCCAAGGCGCCGATACCGACATCATCATCGCGTCGGCGAAGGCCTACCTGAATGCGCTGAACAAGCTGCAGGCGGGGTCAGAGAAGCTGAATCCACAAGCGGAGACGGTGTAAACAAGATCGGGCGCCCAGGGCGCCCGATTGCTTCAGTGGGTGGCCGAACGGCTGTTTCGCGACGGCGCGCTGATGCGCGAATAGGCGGCACAGCTGATGAAGAGCGCCAGTGCGAGCGCGGTTTCGATGGCCGCAAGTTTGGCGGAAAGGCCGCGATCGCTGCTTGCCCGCACAACGCCTTCGGTGAAGTAAAGCCAGATCATCAGGGTCGTCCACTGAAAGGTGTAACGACGCCCGTGCAGCATGCCACGCAGCGGAAACAACAGCGGCAGCACCTTCAGTACGAGCCACGAGCCGCCGGGCCTCAGGGGCGCGAGCCAGAGTTCCCATGTCAGGCAGAGCGAGATCAGGCCTAGCAGCAGAACGACACTGAGCCATTGCAGTTGCCGGGCGTTCATCGCGTCACTCCTGCAAGGCGTGCAGCGACGTCTGCCAGTCGTCGCCCTTGCGCGAAGGCGAGGCGGCGCTCTGCGTCCGACAAGCGGGCATCACCTTGCGGACCCGACACATGGCTTGCACCGTAGGGCGAGCCGCCGCTCTGCGTGCTGTGCAGATCACCCTCGGTGTACGGCAGGCCTAGCACCAGTGCGCCGTGATGGAACAGCGGTAGCATCATCGATAGCAGGGTGGTCTCCTGGCCGCCGTGCAGGGTGCCGGTGGCGGTGAATACGCAAGCGGGCTTGCCTGCCAGCGCGCCAGATAGCCATTGCGCGGACGTACCATCAAGAAAGTACTTCATCGGTGCGGCCATGTTGCCGAAGCGCGTGGGGCTGCCGAGCGCGAGACCGATGCATTCTTCCAGATCCGAGTGCTCGGCGTAGGGCGGGCCATTGTCGGGGATCGCTGCCTCGCGTGCTTCGATGTTGCTGCTGACCCGTGGTACGGTGCGCAGCCGCGCGGCGACGATGCCGCTGGAATCGATGCCAAGTGCAATCTGTTCGGCGATAGCACGCACCGAGCCGCGGTGGCTGTAGTAGAGAACCAGGATTTCTTTCATCGGAGATGGATCGATAGAATGCGGGCGGATTATACGCAGGGCAGGGAGTGGGGCCGCTGGATGAGCGAGATTCGCCGTTTTCTTGAACTGCTGATCGACCGCTTCAAGGAAGTGCGCGGCTCGCTCGTCGCGAGCAGCCTTACCTTCACCACGCTGCTGTCGCTCGTACCACTCGTTGCGGTGAGCTTCACGGTCATGGGGCAGCTGCCGACGTTCGCGCAGTTGGGGGCCACGCTGAAGGTCTTCCTGCTCACCAACCTGCTTCCAGACAAGGCAGGCAAAGTCATCGCCACCTACGCAGTGCAGTTCTCGCAGAAGGCGGGAGATCTCACGCTATTTGGTGGTATTGCGCTGATTGCCACTGCAGTCCTGTTGTTGATGACCATCGATCGCTCTTTTAATGCGATTTGGCAGGTTAGGCGACCGCGGCCTGTGTGGAATCGGATCGCATTGTTCTGGCTCGCGATTACCTTCGGCCCGGTCGTGCTGGCCGCTAGCATTGCCGCGACCACGTTTGCGGTTACAGCCTCCCTAGGGGCCGTGGATGAGCCGCAATGGCTGCGCAGCATGGTGTTGCGGATGATGCCGATGCTGTTGTTCTCGGTATTGTTTTCCTATCTCTTCTTCGCAATGCCCAATCGCCGCATCAATCCACGGCATGCGTTGGCGGGTGGTGTGTTCGCTGGCGTCGGCATCGTATTGCTGCAGCGATTGCTTGGCGTGTACTTTGCCCGTTTTCCGAGCTACACCTTGCTGTACGGCACTTTCTCCGCGATTCCGATCTTTCTGGTCTGGTTGTATTCAACGTGGCTGGTGATTCTCACGGGCGCCATGGTCACGGCGGTGATACCCGATTTTCTGGCGCATCGGCGAGTGCTCCCGGCGACGGTGGCGGGGCGCTTCTACGCGAGCACGCGTCTGCTTGCCACGCTCGAGCAGGCGCAACGGGCGGGCGAGCTATCAAGTCTTACCGATCTTGCTGCCGCGTCGCGGCAGCGGATTGAGGAGACCGACGCGATGCTTGAATCGATGCGCGAAGCCGGCTGGGTATGCGAGAGTGACGACGGTGCTTGGCTGCTGGTTGGTGCTGCCGGGTCGGTAAGTGCAGGGCAGCTATTCAACCGGTTTGTTCTATCCGCAGCCGATCTGGTTCGCTTGTCCAGAGGTGATCCGCCAGGCGCGGTGCAGTCGGCGCAGCAGATCGCAGCAGCGCTTGCCGGCGTGCTTGAGCGACCGACCAAGGATCAGATTGGATAGGGGTCGATCTCGAACTGGAACAGTTCGATGTTGGCGGTCTGCATGTCGAGGCTGAGCAGCCGACCTTGCGCGATATAAACCCGATCGAGATCAGAGACCAGCGCGAACCGTCGCGACGTGTAGGTGCCGGTAGGTGCAAGGATCGCCGGATGGTGCCTTAACGCCGGCATTGCCGGCAGTACGAGCGCCCTGACCATCTTGCTCGGGCGTTCGCGTGCGCCACGGAAGCCAACTGTCACTGGCGTAGCGCCGGTCGAGACGATCTGAAGGCCAAGCTCGATTTGTGATGGGTTCTCGCTGCGAATCCAGCGGACCACGCACACGCTCCACGGCTGTTCGTCGTCACGCCGCAACGCCACCGCCGTACCGGCCGCCAAGCCGGCAGCCACGCCCGCGACATGCATGATCGCGAAGCCGCCCGGGCTTTCATTGATGACTTGCCATTCCTGCACCGCGCCTTCGCGCTGCGGCGTATCGCCGCGCATGATGTCCCAGATCGCCGGAATGCCGGTGCAGGCTTGGACCGTGTATTGCGTTTTGCGTCGCGGTTGCTCGCGTTTGACCGGAATCGCCCACTCGCTGCGCAGCCGCTGCAATAGTGAGAGCGGTTGAACACCGACTGCTACCCGCGGCAGATTCAATTCAAACGGCTGCTGGCCGGCCTCTAGCCGAGCCAAATGCTCGGCGACGCGTTTCGCCAGTGCCGTGGGTGAGGCAAAAACCAGTTGCTGCCCTGCGGGTGGAGTGCGTCGAACGACCGCCTGAGGTCCGTCGTCGCTGACCGCGGCGATCCAGTACCAGCCGTTGTCGGGGGCCGCAGGGGCTTTGAGTTCAAGCTGGAGCAGCGTGGCGACCCGGTTCAGGTACTCGCAAATCCAACCGATTTCGGCTTGCGAGAAGCGCTCAAGCTGCAGTGTGCCGAGCGCGACAAGTCGTTTGAACGCGAACTGCGCGCTCTCGCCACTCGTGTCGGTTGGTACCGGTTCGTCCCCCGCGGCGGAGATCAGTGATACCGACAATGGCCACAATTCCGCCACATGCATGCCGCCGGATAGACCGGCAATTTCCCACGCCTCACTCAACATACGCAGGCCGCGTGCGGCGAGGGTCTCGATCAGACGCGGTTGCGGCCTGATGGCGCCACTGCGGACATGGCCAGCGACCTGAAGAAAACCTCCCGCGATCGCGCACATCGCCTCAACCACCTGACGGGCAGTGGTGTGCAGGTTCCGGTCGAGCGGCAGACCCGCTTCGCATAGTCGCGGCTTGAGTTCGCTCCCTGCACGCAGCGCGCGGCCATAGAACAACTCGATGCAGCGGTGAAACTGCGTCGGCGCCACACCTGGCGTCGTCAGTTGATCAAGCTGCCGGCGAATCTGCACCGCCTCGTCCGCCAGATCCGCAGACGGTTGCGTGGCGAGCCAGTCCAGGATCGCTGAGGTGCTACCGGATTCGGCGGTGGTCGAAGTCATTGCGGGGTGGTCAGGTTGAGTCCCACTATTCTATTAGCGAATCCTGAAAGTTCGTCGACCCTTGTGCAGCTGGCAGCTGCGTGGTGGGTCACTGGAGCGCCGTCGTACGCCCGTTCTTGCAGACGAGGCTAGGATCTGGTATTTTGGCGAGCTTTTCTGCACACCGCATACAGGATTTCGACATGGTTGTGATTCGCCTTGCCCGGGGCGGCGCCAAGAAGCGCCCGTTCTTTAATATCGTTGCAACCGACTCGCGTAGCCGCCGTGACGGCCGCTTCATCGAGCGCGTTGGCTTCTACAATCCGATGGCCAGCGAATCCGAAAAGGGTCTGGTCGTGAACGCCGAGCGTCTCGCCTACTGGCAGAGCAACGGCGCGCTGCTGTCGCCGACCGTTGCTCGTCTGGTCAAGGGCGCAAAGGTTTCGGCCTGATTGATTCGCTGGAGCGGGCGCCGATGATTGTGCTCGGTCGCATCGCGGACCCGTTCAGCATTCAGGGTTGGGTCAAGGTTCATGCTTTCGGGGATGATCCTATTTCCTGGCGCTCGATGCCGCAGTGGTGGCTCAGTGCAGACCCTGATGCGCCGGAAGCGGCTTGGCAGCCGTATCGCCTTCGTGGTTGCAAGGCTCACGGAAAAGGCATTGTCGCTGCGTTTGTCGGCGTTGCGGATCGCACTGCGGCTGAAAAGCTTGTCGGTCTGTATATCGCGGCACCGCGCGAAGCGCTGCCTGCCACCGGGTTGGATGAGTATTACTGGGCCGATTTGGTCGGGCTGGCGGTTGAAAACACCGCCGGTGTGGCGTTGGGATCGGTCAGTGGTTTGCTGAGTACCGGGGCGCACGATGTGCTTCAGGTTCAGGACGGCGACACCGAGCGTTTGATCCCGTTCGTTGGCGCCTATGTGCTGGACGTTGATCTTGCCGAAAAGCGGATTCGCGTCGACTGGGAAGCCGATTGGTGAGTTCGGTCGCACAGCGCCCTCGCCACTATGGTGTAGTGACGCTGTTTCCGGAGATGTTCACTGCGCTGACCGGAAGCGGCATCACGCGGCGGGCGATTGACCGGGGATTGTGGCAGCTCGACTGCTGGAATCCGCGCGACTACGCATTCGACAATCACCGCACGGTGGATGACCGCCCTTACGGCGGTGGCCCTGGGATGGTGATGCTGGGTGACCCTTTGCAGGCTGCAATCGAGGCTGCTAAGTCCGCCCAGAATGATCGAGTGGGTCGGGCTGGCAAGGTTGTCTACCTGTCGCCGCAAGGTCGCACACTGAACCACGATTTGGTGCGCGAACTGGTTGAAGAAGATGCGCTTGTTTTATTATGCGGGCGCTACGAAGGGGTTGATCAGCGCTTGATCGACCGTCATGTCGATCTGGAAGTGTCGATCGGCGACTTTGTGGTGTCTGGTGGCGAGTTGCCGGCGATGCTGTTGATCGATTCACTGGTGCGGCATCTGCCCGGTGCGTTGAATGATGCGGCGTCTGCAGTCGAGGATTCGTTTGTGGATGGTCTGCTGGACTGTCCGCACTACACCCGGCCGGAGGTGTGGCAGGGCGAACCGGTGCCGGAGGTGTTGTTGTCCGGTGACCATGCGCGGATCCGCCGCTGGCGCTTGAAGCAGGCGCTCGGGCGAACCGCTGAACGGCGGCCCGATCTGCTTGATGCGCGGAATTTGAGCAAGGAAGAAGTGCGCCTGCTGGTTGAATACCGGCAGGAGCGGGCGGAAACGCCAGAAAACTGGGAACGGTAACGTTCCCGAATGAAGAAAGGCACGTACCAGGTGGCGACCTGCTCTGCGCGCGAGGCCACAGGCCATTGATCATTTTTTAGGAGATACGCGATGAATCTGATTCAGCAACTGGAACAAGAAGAAATTGCCCGCCTTGGCAAGACGATCCCTGATTTCGCCCCCGGTGACACCGTCGTCGTTCAGGTGAAGGTCAAGGAAGGTAACCGCGAGCGTCTGCAGGCTTACGAAGGCGTTGTGATCGCCAAGCGTAACCGTGGCCTGAACTCGGCTTTCATCGTTCGCAAGATCTCGTCGGGCGAGGGCGTTGAGCGTACGTTCCAGACCTACTCGCCGCTGGTTGCAGCGATCGAAGTCAAGCGTCGTGGTGATGTGCGCCGTGCCAAGCTGTACTACCTCCGCGAGCGTTCGGGCAAGTCCGCGCGTATCAAGGAAAAGCTGCCGACCCGCGCTGCCGCGAAGGCAGCCGAGTAATCGGTCGCTACGCAGCACTCGCTGTGCCGGACAACGCCCCGCGAGTCGGGGCGTTGTCGTATCTGGCGCCTTAGAATGTCTCGTCGAATTACGGAGTTGGAAACATGATCAAGGTTGGGATTGTCGGCGGCACCGACTACACCGGTGTTGAATTGCTCCGCTTGCTTGCGCAGCACCCGGATGTCGAACTGGCGGCGATCACGTCGCGTTCTGAGGCAGGCATGCCCGTCGCCGACATGTTTCCGAGTCTGCGCCGCCGAGTGAATCTGGCGTTCCAGGATCCGGCGAATGCAGGGCTGGATCAGTGCGATGTGGTGTTCTTCGCCACGCCGCATGGCGTTGCGATGGCGCAGTCGCCGCAACTGCTGGCCGCGGGTACGAAAGTGATCGATCTGGCGGCGGACTTCCGTCTCAGATCACTCGATGAATTCAGCAAGTGGTACAAGATTCCACACACCGCGCCGGACTTGTTAGAGGAGGCCGTGTACGGCCTGCCGGAGTTGAACCGGAAGGCGATCGCTGGCGCTCGCGTGATCGCGAATCCGGGTTGCTATGCGACGGCGGTTCAGCTCGGTTTTCTGCCTTTGGTCGAGGCAGGCGTCGCCGATCTCGATCATCTCGTCGCGAACGCGGCTTCTGGTGTGTCAGGGGCTGGCCGCAAGGCGGAAGTTGGCTCCTTGTTCGCCGAGGCGAGCGACAACTTTAAAGCCTATGGCGTTGCTGGCCATCGCCATTTGCCGGAAATCTGTCAGGGTTTGGAGCAAGCCGCTGGGCGCAAGGTCGGGCTGACCTTCGTGCCGCACCTGCTGCCGCAGATCCGCGGCATTCTCGCAACGCTCTACACACGCGTGAGCCCGGATATCGATGTGCAGGCGCTGTATGAAAAGCGTTTCGCCGGCGAACCGTTTGTCGATGTGATGCCGGCAGGCAGCACCCCCGATACGCGTTCGGTGCGCGCTTCGAACATGGTGCGGATTGCTGTGCACCGTCCACAGGGCGGCGACACGGTGGTCGTGCTGGTCGCCGAGGACAATCTGGTCAAGGGCGCTGCTGGTCAGGCGGTGCAGAACATGAACCTGATGTTCGGGCTTGAAGAAACCGCAGGCCTTACCCATATCCCGGTATTGCCCTGAGTAATTCGTTGTCTGTTGGGCGCCGCGTGCGCCGACAAGGGAACGCGGGACCGGTACGCCGGTCGAATGGTTTGACGCCTCACACCCTGAAATCCATAATCAAACCCTTCTGAATCAGGAGTTTGCAATGACTACAGTGACTGAAGTGCCAGACTTCCTGGTCTTTTCCGATAGCGCTGCCAGCAAGGTCAAGGAGCTGATCCTTGAAGAGGGCAATCCCGATCTGAAGCTGCGTGTGTTCGTAAGCGGCGGCGGCTGTTCGGGCTTCCAGTACGGCTTCACCTTCGATGAAATCACTAACGACGACGACACCGTGGTGACGAAGGAGGGTGTGACGCTGTTGATCGATCCGATGAGCTACCAGTACCTGACGGGTGCGGAGATCGACTACACGGAAGGTCTTGAAGGCGCCCAGTTCGTCATCAAGAACCCGAACGCCACCAGCACCTGCGGCTGCGGATCGTCGTTCTCGGTTTGATCTTGTGTGCATGAAGTAACGCCGCTGAGTGCGGCGTTACTTTTGATTGGTTCCGATCGTTGGAGCCGTGATAACGCTGGGTGCAATGCCCTGCGGATCGGCCGCCGGCTTTGGTCGGGCTAGATGTGCAGGTGCGCTACGGTCGTCGCTGTGATATCAGGCGACGGCGCGGACTGATTGACTCTTGCGGCGCGATGCGTCTGACCGCGCCGCTCTGAGTGGTGTCGATGTCTTAAGCGGCGACGCGCTTGTCGTGCTCAATCAGCGCATAGGCGCTGTGGTTGTGGATCGACTCGAAGTTCTCGCACTCCACCACATAGGCGTAGATGCGGGATTCAGCGTTGAGGCGGCCTGCGACGTCGCGCACCATGTCTTCAACGAACTTCGGATTGTCATAGGCGCGTTCAGTGACCCACTTCTCGTCGGGGCGCTTGAGCAGGCCGAACAACTCGCACGACGCTTCCGATTCGACGAGTTGTACGATTTCTTCGATCCACACGCGCTCTTTCGCGAAGGCCGTTACGGTGACGTGTGAGCGCTGGTTGTGCGCGCCGCGCTCGGAGATTTTCTTCGAGCAGGGGCACAGGCTGGCGACCGGGACCAGCACCTTCATCGTGAATTCGCATTCGCCGCCGGGCTTGATCTCGCCGACGAAGGTGACTTCGTAATCCATCAGGCTCTTCACGCCTGAAACGGGCGCCGCCTTGTTGATGAAGAACGGGAAGGTCATCTCGATGTGGCCCGTCTCGGCTTCGAGGCGCTCCACCATTTCGCGCAGCATCGGTTCGAAGGATTCGACCGAGATTTCCTGGTCGTTGCCGTTCAGGATCTCGACGAAACGCGACATGTGGGTGCCCTTGAAGTTGTGCGGCAATCCCACATACATGCTGAAGGTGGCGACCGTGTGCTGCACGCCGCCGCTACGGTCGGCAACCTTGACCGGATGGCGGATCGACTTGATGCCAACCTTGTTGATGGCAAGGCGGCGGCGGTCTTCGCTGCTCTGAACGTCGGGCATCGGCGCTGCGACGTCGGGGGTGTTCTGGGTATCCATACGTCCTTTCCTGCCGGGCGCGCGTCGGATTGGCCGGGAGGAGGCGTGGTCCTGCGTGGGCCGGTTGTGCGCCCGGATGCTGGCTAGTTGGGGGCGGATGGCCCCCGAATCAAGGTGCCATCCTAACATTCCCGACTAAGTTACTAAACTATTGCGGCGATAGTCGCTAGCCGAGCGCCTACGCGTTCGGTGATCTGCTCGGGCGTGAGGCCGATATCCTTGAGGAGTTGGCCTTGGTCGCCGTGATCGACAAAGTGATCCGGCAGTCCAAGGCGCATCAGCGGTATCGCGATGCCCATTTCTTCCAGTGCGCGGGCGACTTCCGAGCCGGCGCCGCCGATCACCGCGTTCTCTTCCAGCGTGACGAGCAATTCGTGGCTTGCCGCGACTTCGCGCAGTATTTCGGTATCCAGCGGCTTGATGAAGCGCATGTTCACCACGCTGGCATCCAGCGCTTCGGCCGCCTTCAAGGCGGACGAGAGCAGCGTGCCGAAGGCCAGCAGCGCGACGCGCTTGCCACTGCGACGACGCTCTGCCTTGCCGATCGGCAAGGTGGTCAGCGCCGCATCGGGCACGACACCGGTGCCGCTGCCGCGCGGGTAGCGCACTGCGCTGGGGCCGTCGTGGCGATAGGCCGTGGTGAGCATCTTGCGGCACTCGTCCTCATCTGCCGGCGCCATGATCACCATGTTGGGGATGCAGGCGAGGAAGGAGAGGTCGAACGCGCCATGGTGCGTGGCGCCGTCGGCGCCCACCAGGCCGCCGCGATCGATCGCCAGCATGACCGGCAGATTCTGCAGCGCGATGTCGTGGATCAGCTGGTCGTAGGCGCGCTGCAGGAAGGTCGAATAGATTGCGACGACCGGCTTGGCGCCTTCGCATGCGAGGCCTGCCGCGAAGGTCAGGGCGTGCTGCTCGGCGATGCCGACATCGAAGTAGCGATCCGGGTGCTCCTGTTCGAAGCGCACCAGGCCGGAGCCCTCGCGCATCGCCGGGGTGATCGCCATCAGCTTCGGATCGGCCTTGGCCATGTCGCACAGCCAGTCACCGAAGACCTGCGTGAACGTGAGCTTGCCGCCCGCCTTGCCGGCGCCGGTGGCGATGCCTTCCGTGTGGTCGAACTTTGCTACACCGTGGTACAGGATCGGGTCGTTCTCGGCGAGTTTGTAGCCTTGGCCCTTGCGTGTGATGACGTGGAGGAACAGCGGCCCTTTCAGGTCGCGCAGGTTCTGCAGCATCGGGACCAGGGCGTCGAGATCGTGGCCGTCGATCGGGCCGAAGTAGCGGAAGCCGAACTCTTCAAACAGCGTACCGGGCATCATCATGCCCTTCACATGTTCTTCGGTGCGCCGGGCGAACTCGAATACCGGTGGTGGCAATTGCTCAAGGAAGCGTTTGCCGATGTCGCGCGCGCCGTTGAAGATGCGGCCGGAGAGCAGGCGCGACAGGTGCTTGTTGAGCGCGCCGACCGGCGGCGAGATCGACATTTCGTTGTCGTTCAGAATCACCAGCAGGTCGCTGTCGGCCACGCCGGCGTTGTTGAGCGCTTCGAAGGCCATGCCGGCCGTCATCGCGCCATCGCCGATCACCGCAATCGCCTTGCGCGCTTCGCCGCCGCGCTGCGCGCCGATGGCCATGCCCAGTGCGGCGGAGATCGAGGTCGAGGAGTGCGCGGTGCCGAAGGTGTCGTACTCGCTTTCGCAGCGGCGCGGGAAGCCGGAGATGCCGTGATGCAGCCGCAGCGTGGACATCGCCTGGCGGCGGCCGGTGAGGATCTTGTGGCCGTAGGTCTGATGGCCGACATCCCACACGATGCGGTCTTCCGGGGTGTTGAAGACGTAGTGCAGCGCGATCGTCAGCTCAACGGTGCCGAGGTTCGACGACAGATGCCCTCCAGTCTTCGATACGGAATCGAGCAGGAAGCCGCGCAGTTCATCGGCTAACGGCGCGAGATCCTTGCGTTCGAACTGGCGAAGATCGGCCGGGTGCTCAATACGATCGAGCAAGGGATAGGCGTTCATGTGTTACGGAGTCCCCAAATTCTTGTCACGCGGTGTCGTCAGAAAGGACGGTCCACGATGTAGTCAGTCAGCTGGGCGAGGCGGCGGGCGCGTTCGCCGAACATCGCGAGGCTCGCATGCGCGTCAGCGCGCAGATCCGCCGCAAGCCGCTTGGCCTCGCTTGCGCCGAGCAGCGTCACGTAGGTCGGCTTGTTATTGGCGGCGTCCTTGCCGGCAGTCTTGCCCAGCGTGGAGGTATCGGCTTCGGCATCGAGGATGTCGTCCACTACCTGGAACAGCAGGCCGATGGATTTACCGAAGCGGTCGAGCGCCTGCATTGCGTCTGGGGGAACGTCACCGCACAGCGCGCCGAGCTGGACCGAGGCGCGGATCAGCGCCCCGGTCTTGTGAAGATGCATGACCTCGAGCGATTCGCGGTCCAGCGTTTGCCCGACCGAGGCCAGATCGATTGCTTGGCCGCCCGCCATGCCGCGCGAACCGGAGGCGCGAGCCAGAAGCTGAACGGCTTCTAGCTGGCGTTGGGCGTCGTCGAGCAGATCGGGCTCGGCGAGAACGAGGAAGGCTTGCGTCTGCAAGGCATCGCCGACGAGGAGGGCGGTCGCTTCGTCATATTCGACATGCACAGTCGGCTTGCCGCGACGCAGTACGTCGTCGTCCATGCAGGGCATGTCGTCATGCACCAGCGAATACGCATGGATCATCTCGACGGCACAGGCAGCATGGTCGAGCGCTCGTGCGTCGGCACCAGCGAGTTCGCCTGCCGCGTAGACGAGCATTGGCCGCACGCGTTTGCCTCCACCCAATGCGGCGTATCGCATCGCGTTATGCAGGCGCTGCGGCGTAATCGCGGGTGCCGGTAGCAGGCGTTCGAGGGCGGCCTCGGTATCGGCCTGCCGCTGCCGCATCCAGGCGGATAGCTGGAGGTCGGTCATGATGCCGAGCCTCCATCGCCGAACGCTTCCAGGCGTCCGTTTTCAAGAATGCGGATGCGGTTTTCGGCTTCGCCCAGGGCGCCTTCGCAAAACCGGAGCAGGCGGGTGCCGCGCTCGAAGTGTGCGAGTGCTTGTTCCAAGGGCAGGTCGGGCGCTTCCATGGCGGCAACGATCGATTCAAGCTCGGTCATTGCGGCCTCGAAAGACTTCGGTTTATCGCTGGTCTTTGCCATCGAGGATGTCTTGGCCGGAAGGCGTGGAGTTCCTTGGCGGGAGCGGTATCATGCCCGAGCCAAAGACCTTTTCGTAGGTTATTGGTTTAATTATACTTTAACGCTTTTTGCTCGCCGGCCCTGCCGGCAGTGGAGGTTGGGGATCCCCGTTATGTCTCTGCGTGAACAGCTGGCACCGGCGGTGTCGCAATTGCCCGTGTCCTGGTACTTCGATGAAAAGGTCTTCGAGCTGGAGCAGCGCCTTATCTTCGATGCCGGTCCTGGCTACGTGGGGCATGAACGCATGGTCCCCGAGCTTTCGGATTATCGCTCGATCGAGTGGCTGGACCACGCGAAAATGCTGATTCGCAACAACGATGCGGTCTGGCTGATGTCGAACATCTGCCGCCATCGTCAGGCGATCATGCTGCAGGGCTCGGGCAAGGCGAACAACATCGTGTGCCCGATCCACCGCTGGACGTACGACAACGCCGGCGAGCTGATCGGTGCACCGCAGTTTCCGCAGAACCCTTGCCTGCATCTGAACAAGCAGAAGCTGGAATCCTGGAACGGTTTGCTGTTCAAGGGGCCGCGTTCGCCGAATGCGGATCTCGCGGGCATGAAGCTCGCCAGTGAGCTCAATTTTGATGGCTATGTGCTCGACCACGTCGAGATCCACGAGTGCAACTACAACTGGAAGACCTTCATCGAGGTCTATCTGGAGGATTACCACGTTGCACCGTTCCACCCTGGGCTGGGCAACTTTGTCACCTGCGACGACCTGACCTGGCAGTTCGGCGACTGGTACTCGGTGCAGCGCGTGGGTATTACCTCGCTGGCGAAGGCGGGTTCGCCGAGCTACGCGAAGTGGCACAAGGCGGTGCTGGATTACTACGGCGGCGAGGTGCCCAAGCACGGTGCGATCTGGCTTACCTACTACCCGAACATCATGGTTGAGTGGTATCCGCACGTGCTGGTGGTGAGCACCGTGATTCCGCGCGGCGTCGACAAGACCACCAACGTGGTGGAGTTCTACTACCCGGAAGAAATCGCCGCCTTCGAGCCGGAGTTCATCAAGGCCGAGCAGGCCGCCTACATGGAAACCTGCATCGAGGACGACGAGATCGGGGAGCGGATGGACCGTGGCCGCCGTGCCTTGCTGGCGGAAGGGCGCAACGAAGTGGGGCCGTACCAGACGCCGATGGAAGACGGCATGCAGCACTTTCATGAGTTCTACCGCCGCGTGATGGGCGAAGCGCTGGGCGCTTGATCGGCGCGCTCGCGCCAAAACAAAAAGGCCGCCCTTGGGCGGCCTTTTTTATGGCGTCGTGACGACGTTCAGGGCTTTGGCTGGCCTTGCAGTTCGATCACGACGCGGCGATCCGGTGCGAGGCACGCCACGTATTCGGCGTTGTCGCGCGTCTTTGGGGTGACCTGATCGCATTTCGCGAGCGGCTCCGAACTGCCCTTGCCGACCACCTCGAACTTGTCGGCGGGTAGACCTTTCTTGACCAGATAGTCTCGAACGGTCGATGCGCGGCGCTCCGACAGCTTGCGGTTGAATTCCGGCGAACCCAGGCGATCGGTGTAGCCGCTTACGGTGATGCGCTCGATCATGAAGCGCCCTGCATCGACGACGAACTTGTCGAGCGCGCCGGTGCCCTCGGGCCGCAGCGCATCACTGCGGTAATGGAACAATGCATCTGCGCCTTGTTTGCTGGTCAGCGCTGCACGTGCACGTTCGGCGAGCGCATCGCTGCGCGCCGGCCGGTTGGCAAGCGCGGCCGCGGTGTCGAGCGGTTTCGGGATCACCACGTCGGTTGCGCAGGTGACGGCCGCATCTTCGGCGGGGGCGTCACGACGATCCTCTTCCGGCGCCTCCTTGGCGAGCGGCGCCAGTTTGAGCGCAGGCAGCAGCCTATGCGCTTGAGCGAGCAAACGGTACTCGGCGACGATGGCGTCGGTGCGGGCGCGCGTGAGCGAGCGGCGAGCCTCGAAAAGTTCGTTCTCGGTGTCGAGCAGGTCGAGCAGCGTGCGCTGGCCGATATCGAACTGCTGGCGGTAGGCGTCGCGAGCCTTCTCGGTCGAGAGTGCGTGTTGCTCCATGTAGGCGATCTGCTCACGCAGCGCGCGCACGTCGTTGTAGGCGATGCCGGTTTGCTGGGCCACGTCGCGGCAGGTTTTGTCGCGCAGATCGATCGCCTGGTAGTAGAGCTCGGACGATTGCTTCACGCGCGCCTGGTCGGAACCGCCGCGGAACAGGTTGTAGTTGAGCACGACCTGGGCTTGCGTCGAGTTGTAGTTGCCGGGGGCACCATCGAGGTTGCGGTCCCAGTTCTGCCCGACGCGTAGCTCCACGTTTGGCATGTAGCCGGCGCGGCGCAGTTCGGTTTCCGCACGGGCTGCGCGTAGTGTTGCTACGGCGGCCTGGAATGAGGGGTTCGCCGAGACGGCGTCGGTGACCGGGTTCGTGCCATGCGGCAAGGCCGGGCTGACGTCTGGCAGCGTGGCGAGCGTGGCACCCGGCATCTGGCCGATGATGCGGCGGTAGCGTTCGGTGACGTCGTGCAGGTTGGAGGTTTCGGTTAGCCAGTTCGACTGCGCCAACGCCAGGCGGCCGGCGGCTTGTTCAAGGTCCACGCGGCGGCCTACACCGGCCTTCACGCGGTCTTCGATCTGGCCGAATACCTCGCGGTGGGTCGCCCAGTTGTCGCGTGCCAGCTCTTCGAGCCGGCGATAGCGCAGCACGTCGGCGTAGGCTTGTGCGGCGCCGAGCGCCACGTCGTCCGAGGTGGCCAGCAGTTCGTAGTAGCGTGCGAGCTTGTTGTAGCCGAGGCGCTTTACATCGCTCGAAGTCGCGAAGCCATCAAACACCAGCTGCCGCAGCGTAACGCTGGCGCCCGGATGATTGAACCAGCCGGTGTCGACGCTCGGATAGTCACGCCGTTCCTGGCCGGCAAATGCTGCGACGTCGACGCGAGGAAACCAGTTGCCGCGCGCCGCACCCTGCTCGTTTTCGGCGGCCCGCAGCGCGTGGTAACGCGCCATGACTTCCGGGTTCTTCATGATCGCCTGCTCGACGGCCTCCGGCAGGCTGTTTCCCGCGAACGCGGGGCTGACGAAGGGGGTAGCGACGAACGCGGCAAGCAGCGAATATTTCGCCAAACGCATGGGTGTTGGTGTCCTGTCTGCAATGCAAAATCCCGGCGCCAGGGCGGCTGCACGGGATATGTCGCGCGGATTATTCACGTAAGATCAAGAAAAACAAAGGCTTGAAGGCGTTATCGTGCCGTATTTCACACATAGACCGGCGGATTTAACGGGTGTTTGCGAAATTAGCGATTTCGCATCGACGGAGCTAGTCAAGACTGTCGATCACCTGTCGATCAGGGTCATAGGTTGTCTGCCTAAAAAAAGAATGCGCTGAGCCGGTTTCTGGTGACTTCAGTCCGTATCCCATCTGTTCTCGCCCGTTGGGTGCCCACGCGCTTGCACGGCGCGCGTGCGTGCGTGCTGTTCGCCTTGAGCTGTGCGCTGGTGCTTGCCGATGATGCGTCGCTCATCGCGGTGGCGAAGCAGCGCTACGGTGCCCCGGCCGGCGTGCTGGTGCAGGAATGGCGAGAGCTGATCGCTGCACAGAAAGGCGTGCCCGATGGGGAGGCCTTGAAACGGGTGAACGATTTCTTCAACCGTCGGATTCGCTTCGTCGACGACGCCGAGGTCTGGCGCCAAGCGGATTACTGGGCGACGCCGATCGAAATGATGGGCAAGGGCGCGGGCGACTGCGAGGACTACACCATCGCGAAGTACTTTTCGCTGCGCGAGCTGGGCATTCCGGCGGCCAAGCTGAGGCTGATCTACGTAAAGGCGCGCATCGGCGGCCCCGCGAGCTCGATCACGCAGGCACACATGGTGCTCGGCTATTACGACACGCCCGAGGCGCAGCCGCTGGTGCTCGACAACCTGATCGGCGAGATCCGGCCCGCAGCGCAGCGACCGGATCTGGTGCCGGTATTCAGCTTCAACGCCGAGGGCGTTTACGCCGGCGGCGCGGTCAGCTCGATCGAACGACTGTCGCGCTGGAAAGACCTGCAACTGAAAATGAAGGCCGAGGGCTATACGCCCTGAGGAGAAACAATGTCTTTGCTTCGCCAACTGTGGATCACGGTAATTGTTGCCAGCGTGCTCGCCTGGCTGGGCAGCTTCGCCGTCAGTACCGTGACCGCGCGTAACTACCTTGAGCAGCAGTTGCTCGCGCAAGGCGCCGACGCGGCGACCTCGCTCGCACTGTCGATGACGCAGAACGCCAAAGATCCCGCGATGCGTGAGCTGATGGTGACGGCGCTGTTCGATTCCGGGCATTTCGAGCTGGTGAGATTCAGTGACGTCGGCGGTGCGGTGAGTGTAGAGCGGCGCCAGCAGGCGGTGGAAACCGATGCGCCGGCGTGGTTCGTACGGATGCTGCCGATTGAGGCAAAGCCGGGCGAAGCCTTGGTGAGCGACGGCTGGAATCAGGCGGGCAAGGTCACCGTGGTTGCGCACAAGCGCTTCGCTTACGACGCACTGTGGCGCGGCACGCTGCAGTTGTTGGGTGTGATGCTGGTGATTGGCGCGCTGCTGGGCTGGGCGGTGACGCGCATGATTCGCTGGATCCGCCGTCCTATCAATGAAATGGTGCAGCAGGCCAAGGCGATCGGCGAGCGACGCTTCGTCACCATGCCTGAGCCCCGCGTCGTTGAGCTGCGTAGCGCGGTGCGTGCGCTGAACCTGATGGTTGAGCAGGTCAAGGCGATGTTTGCCGAGCAGGCCAACCGCATCGAAGATCTGCGTGCAGACGCCAACCGCGACAGCATGACGGCGCTGCCAAACCGCAGTTTCTTCAGCGGGCGGCTGCGTAGCGAACTCGATGGGGATGATGCGGCGCCGAGTGGCGCGCTCGCGCTGGTGCGTCTGTCGGATCTCGCGGAAGTGAACCGCCGGCTTGGCCGCGAGCGCACCGACGCGCTGATCCGTGCGACGGCCGATGTCTTGCGCGAGGTGGCCGGTGGACGAGAGAGCCATGTTGTAGCGCGCCTGAACGGCGCCGATTTCGCATGGCTGATGCCGGGTGCGGCGGCGACTGAGGCAGGCGAGTGGGCCGCGACCGTCGCACGCGGCCTCGAAGCCCTACATCGGCACGGGCATGCCGACCAGACGCCAGTGGCGCACATTGGTGTTGCCCGCTACAAGCGCGGTGACGAGCTGGGCACCGTGCTGGCGCGCGCCGATGCCGCGCTGATGGCGGCGGAGAGTGCCGGCCGCAGCGAGCCGGTTGTGAGCCTCGACGACGCGCCGCTTGCCGCGCGTACGCACGACGAATGGCGCCAGCTTTTGAGCGAAGCGCTGCGCGCGCGTGGCTTTGCGCTCGCCACTTTCCCGGTGCTACATGTCGATGGTCGCGCTTGGCACGATGAAGCGATGATCCGCATGCGTGCGCCAGACGATGGCACGCCCTGGACGGCGGGGCAGTTCATGCCGGCGGCAGACCGGCTGGGCATGACCTGCGACCTTGATCTGCTCGCGGTCGAACTTGCGCTGCAACGGTTGCAAACGCACAGCGGCGCGATCGCCGTGAACCTGTCGCCCATCTCGCTACAGGACCTGCGCTTCCGCGAAGGGCTGCAACGCCTGCTTGCCAGCGCACCGGCCGCTGCGCGCCGGCTGTGGGTTGAGGTGGCCGAAGCGGGGCTGGACCAAGGGTTGGCTGGCCTCGCGGCCGTGTCGCCGATCCTCGCGCAGTTTGGCGTAAAGCTTGGTATTGAGCACTTCGGGCGCCACTTCTCGGCGATTCCCCGGCTTTACGCGCAACGCGTTGATTACCTGAAGATCGACGGCACGTTTGTCGCCGGCATTGAGGACAACGCGGGCAACCAGCGTTTGGTGAAAGCGATTGCGGACGTCGCGCGTGGCTTGGATATTCAGGTGATCGCCGAACGTGTGCATACCGACGCCGAATGGCGCACCTTGGCCGAACTTGGCGTGGCGGGGGTCACCGGCCCGGCAGCGAGCCGGCGGGCAAGCGTGGCGGCGGGGCGTTCGCAGTAGCCAAAAAACAACGGGCAACGCCTTGGCGTTGCCCGTTGCAGTTTGATCGGCCTCTTCGGGTTGAGGCCGTCAGGTTTTCCGCTTCAATCGACGATCAGGGTGCCGTTCTTGATGAGCGTCTTGAGCAGGGTACTTTCGTCGCCGGCCGTAATGCTCGTCGCGGTGTAGAGATCTACCCCCTGCAGCACGATCTTCTGGTCCTCGGCGCCTGCGTTGAACGTTCCGCCGGTGAAACCACCCGATTTGCTGATGTGCAAAACGGTGGCGAGGGTCGCACCGCTGCCGGTTACCTCCACGTCGATGTAGTTCAGCAGGTTCGAGATTTCGACTGCCGATGCACCTGAACCCGAGTTGCCGGAGCTCGTGTGCTCGCCTTGCAGCAGATCACGCAAGTCCAGCACATCGCCACCGCCGGTCGGTACGCCTGCGGTACCTGACTGGATGTTGCTGTAGCCGCCGCCGTAGGTGAAGTCGGTGATCGTATCGACGGCCGGTGCGCCTTTCGCGCCTGCGTCGGCGAGGTGCCAGACAAAGACGTCCGATCCCGTGCCGCCGGTCAGCGTGTCGTTGCCGCCGGCACCGATGATGTAGTCGTTGCCGGCGTCACCAACAATCGTGTTGTTCCCGCTGTTGCCTTCCAGCCGGTTGTCAGACGCATTGCCGGCGAGATTGATATTCGCCGTGCCCTCTGCCGTGATGTTCTCGAAGTTCGCCAGGCCCGCGATCGAGTAAGTGGTCCCTGCGTTGGCACCGGTGTAGGTGCTGTCGAGAACGATCGTGTCGATGCCCTGATTGGCGTTTTCCACGAGCGTGTCGAGCGTGTCGGAGATGACGTAGATATCGTCGCCGGTGCCACCTGTGAGCGTGTCCGCGCCGGCGCCGCCGATCATCTTGTCGCTGCCTGCCCCCCCGTTGATGGTGTCGTTGCCGTTGCCGCCGTCGAGGTAGTCTGCGCCGGCACCACCGTTGATGGTGTCCCGGCCGTCGAAACCGTAGATCACGTCACGTGCGGCGCTGCCTGTGATGTTGTCGTTGCCGGCCGTGCCGTCAAGGATGCTCCCGGTGCGAATCTGCCAGGTCGACGTCGTGGTGTTGTAGACCAGGTCCTGGATACGCGGGTCGCTCAGTGTTGGCGCGCTTGCTTCGGTGAACATCGCGGTGTTGGTGAGCGACATCGACTGGTAGGACGATGCAGGGTCACTCGACAGCTTGTATTCGATCCTCAGGTTGGCGTTGCCGCCTTGTTCCCAGTAGAGCAGTTCAAGCGCCTGCAGGCCGCCGTTGATATCGCCCAGTTGCAGGTTCTTGAAGATGCGCACCGTCGGCCCCTGGTTGCCGTCGTACTCCAGCAGGGTTTGTCCGGCGACGTTGAGGCGGAAGCCGTCATCCGCGGTGACACGGAAGTCGTAGCTGCCCGGCTGCACATAGAACTCGCCCGACAGCCGGATTGCCGAGTCCGTCGTCTTGCCCAGGCCCGAGGTGCCGCCAGTATTTCCTGCGCCCGTCTCGGCAACGGCGGTTGGCCTGTCTTGATCAAGGAAGTTGCTTAGTGCGCGGGTGGTCGAATTGGCTTGTCCATCGCCGACAGGCAGCGCGCTGCCAGTTGCAACGTTGCTGTTCGATCCGAGGTTGGAACTCACTGTCGGGTTGAAACCGTAGTCGAGTGTCTGCGACAGGAACCGCACATCGACTACACCGGCTGCAGCTGCGGCCGAGGTGCCAACCAGATTTGCACTGCCGCCGCCGAGCGCATTGCGGCCGTTGATGATCGTGTAAAGGTCTTCAACGGAGTTCAGGTTGCCTGCGGCAAGGTGGTTACCGAAGGTTGCCGTGCCGTCGTCGCTGTGCGTGCGATACCCGGAGCCCGGCGATGCGGTCTCGTTATAGCCGTAGAACTCGCCGTTGAGACCGGTTGCCGCGACGTTCTGCAGTGTCGGCGTTTTCGCTACCAGATCTTGCGCTCCGTTGACGGCAACGCTCAGTGTCGTCGAGGCCGTACCGCCGTGCCCATCGCTGATCGTGTAGGTGAATACATCGTTAACCGTCTGGCCGAAGATCAGGTTTTGCACATCGATGCTGCTGTTGTTCAGCGTGTAGGTGTAAGTGCCGTTTGCGGCCAGCGTCAGCGTGCCGTAGGTGCCGGCGATCGTGCTGCCGACCCCACCGGACGGTGCCGCTGCAGGGGTGCCTGCCGCGACGCCAATCACCGTCAGCGTGTCAGTGGTGTCGGTGTCCGAGTCCCGGCCTGCACCCGAGGTGATCACGTTGCTGCTTGCAGTCAGCGTGGTGTCTTCGGTAACCGACGCGGTGTCCGCCACCGCAAGCGGCACGTCATTCGTACCATTGATCGTTACGCTGATGACTTGCGAAGCAGTGCCATCGGTCGACTTCACGGTGATCGAATCGGTCAGGGACTGACCCGCACCGAGCGACTGAATCGCGGGCTGCGCGTTGTTGGCGGCGTAGGTCCAGGCCCCGGTGCTGGTGTTGAAGGTAAAGGTGCCGTAGGTGCCGGCCAGCGTGGCCGGGGTCGCGAATACAGCTTGACCCGCATCCACATCCGACACCGACAGGTTGCCCGAAGCGGTGAGGTTGCCGCCGGTGACCGCCGCATCCTCGGTCACTGAGCCGGTAGAGGTTCCGCTGATCGTTGCATTGTCGTTCGCACCGGTCACGGTGACGTCGATGGTCTTTGATGCAGCCCCATCGAAGCTGCTGACGGTCAGGGTGTCATGTACGACCTGGGCGCCAACGAGCGCTTGGGTCGCAGCCTTCGTGTTGTCGAGCGTGTAGGTCCAGGCGCCGCTGGTCGCGTTGAAAGTGAAGTTGCCGTAAGTGCCAGCCAGAGACGCGGGAGCGAGGAAACTCGACTGACCCGCATCGGTATCGCTGATGATCAAGGTGCCGGAAGTCGTCGGCGTACCCGCCGTGGTGTTGTTGACGCCACCCGCTTCGGTCACGGAACCCGTCGCTGGCCCCTGGATCATCGCTATGTCATTGGCGCCGTTGATCGTGACGCTGATGACTTGCGAGGCCGTGCCATCGGCCGACTTCACGGTGATCGAGTCCGTCAGCGATTGACCGGCGCCCAGCGACTGGATCGCCGACTGGCTGTTGTTGGCGGCGTAAGTCCACGCACCGGTGCTGGTATTGAAGGTGAAGGTGCCGTAGGTGCCCGCAAGGGTCGCCGGCGTTTGGAACACAGCTTCACCCGAATCCACATCGGTCACCGCGAGCGAACCGGAGGCGGTGAGGTTGCCGCCGGTCACGGCGACGTCTTCCGTCATCGTGCCGG
>CAMFLH010000033.1 GCA_945957295.1 uncultured Uliginosibacterium sp. | reverse complement strand
CCTTCCGCTGGAGCATGGGCTGGTTCATCTTCTCTGAGGTGATGTTCTTCGCCGCCTTCTTTGGCGTGCTGTTCTACGTCCGCGTGCTGGCCCTGCCTGAGCTTGGTGCTGGCAAATCGGCAATGTTGTGGGAAGGGTTCAAGAGCGCCTGGCCCAACGCCGGCCCTTATGCGGAAGAAGCATTTACGCCGATGGCGGCGTGGGGGATTCCTGCCATCAATACCGCGATCCTGCTCAGCTCGGGCGTCACCCTCACCTGGGCGCACTGGGGTTTGCTGAAGGGCGCACGCGGGCAGTTGATCAAGGGGCTCGCGCTGACGGTACTGCTCGGCGTGATCTTCCTGTGCCTGCAGGCTTATGAGTACCACCATGCCTACGCCGAGATGAACCTCACGCTGGCATCCGGCATTTATGGATCGACGTTCTACATGCTCACCGGCTTCCACGGCATGCATGTGACGATTGGCGCGACGATGTTGATCGTGATCCTCGCGCGCAGCATCAAGGGGCACTTCACGGCGGAGCGCCACTTCGCCTTCGAGGCCGTGGCGTGGTACTGGCACTTCGTCGACGTCGTGTGGCTGTTTCTCTTCGTCGTCGTCTATTGGCTTTGATCGCAGCAGGCGTCAGAGCCTGCCGTTGATCAGGCCGAAGTGGTAGCTCGCCATCAGCAACAGGAATAGCAGCAAGGACATGCCAACCCGTATCGACAAGGCCATCGCGGTGCGCTGACCCGCACCGCGGTCCTTGAGCAGGAAGCCCAGCGCGGAAGCCAGGCTTGCCACGATCAGCAGCAGAAACACGATCACCAGAACGCGCATGTCTCACTCCGGAATGCTTGTCACGCAGTGTAGTTCAGCCCTGGCGGCTTCGGCCAGACGGCGTGCCTCGTTACGCCGCGCGGTGGCGCTGCTCGCGGGGTTCGCGTGTTGCGTGTTATTTCTTGGACTTGGGCGTTGGCAATTGCAGCGCGCCGACGTCAAGGCGCAACTGGCTGCATCGCATGCCGCTGCGGGGGCTGCGCAGGCGTTACCCGGCTTCGCCGATGCGAAGCATTTTGACGGCGCTCGGGTTTCGGTTCGCGGGCGCTGGCTGGTCGAGCGCAGCGTGTGGGTCGATAACCGGACTCACGCTGGCCGCGCCGGTGTGCATGTTGTCACCCCGCTGGTGTTGGCCGACGGCACGTGGCTGTTCGTCAATCGAGGCTGGGCGGCGATGCCGGCCGACCGCGCACAGCTCCCCTTGCCGCCCCTGCCTGTTGGCGAGCAAACGCTGCTTGGGGTTGCGGTGTTGCCTTCAACGCAGGGCTTCACACTAGCTGGCGGCGATTCCCGCGAGGCGCTGTGGTCGCGCATCGATGCGACGCAGATGCAGCGGAGGGCCGGCACCGCTAAGACCTATCCGCTCGTGCTGCAACTGGAAACCGATGTCGGAGACGGTCTCGTGCGCGAATGGGCGCCTTCGCCCTTCGGGCCGGAGAAACATCGCGGCTATGCGATGCAATGGTTCTTGCTCGCCGCGTTGGCGGCGGGACTGACGCTGTGGTTTGGAATGAGGAGTCTGCGACGTGATGAAGCCTGATGCCCGCCGCACTTTGCTGTTGATCGCGGCCGTATGTGCTGCGCCGGTGATCGCAAGTTACACGCTTTACTGGTTCGGCCGCGCGCCGGGCGGCGCCAACTACGGTGAGCTGTTGCAGCCCGCGCCATGGCAGCCGGGGCGCATGGTCGAACTTGGTGGCCGCGCGCTGGATCCGGCGAGTCTGAAGGGGCGTTGGTTGATGGTCTACGCGGCGCCATCGGCGTGCGATGCGATCTGTCGGCACGATCTCTGGATCATGCGCCAGGTACGTACGGCGCAAGGCAAGGAAATGGAGCGCGTGGAGCGGGTCTGGCTGGTGACGGATGGCAGCACGCCCAGTGCGGAGTTGCTGGCCGAACATCCGGGCTTGCGTGTCGTACATGGCGACGCCGCGGCGGCGCCTAGCGGGCGCATCGAGATGGTCGACCCGCTCGGCAACCGGATGATGCGCTACCCCGTGCAGCCCGAGCCGAAGCGGATCATCAAGGATCTGACGCGCATCCTGAAGTACTCGCAACTCGGGTGATCGTCATGTTGCGCAGACTCGTCTTCGCCGCGTTGTCTCTTGCTTGCGTCGTCATCGTGCTGGGCGCCTATGTGCGGCTGTCGGATGCGGGGCTCGGTTGCCCGGACTGGCCTGGCTGCTATGGCCAGCTTAGTCCGCATCACGCAGCCGACGCCATCTCGGCCGCCCACGCCGAAGCGCCGCAGGGGCCGGTTTCAATGCCCAAGGCCTGGAAGGAGATGGTTCATCGCTATCTGGCGGCGTCGCTGGGTCTGCTGATCCTTGCTATCGCGGTGTTGACATGGCGCCGGCGTCGCGAAGGTGCGCCGCTGGGGCTCGCGCTGGCGCTCGTCGGTGTGGTGATTTTTCAGGGGCTGCTTGGCAAATGGACGGTTACGCTGCTGCTGAAGCCAGCCATCGTGAGCGGACACTTGATTGGCGGCATGACGACGGCAGCATTGCTCGCATGGCTCGCGTTCAGACTATCCGGTCTGCGTCGCATTGAAGTGTCGCCTGCGCAAGCGTGGCTCGCTCGTTCGGCTTTTGTCGCGCTGGTCTGCCAGGTCATGCTCGGCGGCTGGGTCAGCACCAATTATGCCGCGCTGGCCTGCACTGACTTGCCCACCTGCCATGGCGCTTGGTGGCCAGAGGCCGATTTCCGCAATGCCTTCCATCTTGTTCGGGAGTTGGGCATGACCGCCACGGGCGATCTGCTGTCGAACGCGGCGCTGACTGCGATACACCTGAGCCATCGCGTGGGTGCGCTTGTCGCCGGGGTGTTGGTCAGCGCGCTGTCGATTGCGTTGCTCCGCCGTACAACGACGAGGGGGCTCGGAGCACTGGTGCTGGCAGCACTCGTGCTGCAAATCTCGCTGGGGGTCGCCAACGTGCTGCTGAGCCTGCCGTTGCCGCTTGCGGTGATGCATAACGCCGGCGCGTTGCTGCTGGTGCTGGTGATGGTCCGGATCAACCACGCCGTGCGGCCGCGTGCCGTGCCGGTACTTCGGGGGAGGTGCCTGAATGAGAACGCTCTCGCTTGAGTTCGCTCAGCCGCTGGCCGATCGTTTGCGGGCCTTTGGCGCGCTGACGAAATTTCGCGTCAACCTGCTGATCGTCTTTTGCGCAGTGATCGGCATGTTCCTCGCCGTGCCGGTGGGCTTGCCGAGTGCTGCCACAGTGTTCGCCGCCACGCTCGGCATCGCTTGCGTTGCCGGTGCTGCGGCCGCGATCAATTGCCTCATCGAACAGAAGATCGATGCGGTGATGGCGCGCACCCGCGCGCGGCCCTTACCGCGCGGTGTGCTGACGCCAGCCGAGACGCTGGCCTTCTCGGGCCTGCTTGGCGGCTTCGGCCTGACGGTGTTATGGCAGGCGGTGAACCCGCTGACGATGTGGCTCACGCTTGCGACCTTTGTGGGCTACGCCGTGATCTACACCGTGCTGCTGAAGCCCTACACGCCGCAGAACATCGTGATCGGCGGTGCGTCCGGCGCGATGCCGCCGGTGCTGGGATGGGCTGCGGTGACGGGCGAAGTGTCGGCGGACGCCTGCCTGCTGTTCCTGATCATCTTCGCTTGGACGCCGCCGCACTTCTGGGCGCTCGCGCTGTATCGCACGCAGGAATACGCCCGTGCCGGCCTGCCGATGCTGCCAGTGACCCACGGTTCGGAATACACCCGCTTGCAAGTCTTGCTGTACACGTTGATCTTGTTCGCGGTCACGCTGCTGCCGTACGCAACCAAGATGAGCGGCCTGCCCTACCTTGTTGCGGCCGTCGCCCTTGGGGCCGGCTTCATCCGCTACGGCTGGCGGCTCTGGATGAACTACTCCGACGCGCTTGCGCGCCGCGCTTTCCGGTATTCGATCGTGTATCTTTCAGCGCTGTTCGCCGCCCTGCTGATAGACCACTACCTGTGATGCGCCGCCGCTTTCTCGCCGTGCTCGCAGCCACCCTCTTGGGCGGCTGCGGCGTTTCTGACGCCCCGAAATTCCACGCCACCGACATCACCGGTGCCGACTATGCAAAGGCCTTCACGCTGACCGATCAGCACGGCAAGTCGCGCACGCTGGCTGAGTTCAAGGGCAAGGCGGTCACCGTGTTCTTCGGCTACACCCAATGCCCCGATGTGTGCCCGACCAACCTCACGACGATGGCGCAGGTCGTAAAGCTGTTGGGGGCCGATGGCGAGCGCCTGCAGGTGTTGTTCGTTACCGTCGATCCACAGCGCGATACGCAGCAACTGCTATCCGAGTACATGCCTGCGTTCAACCCCAGCTTCATCGGGCTGCGTGGCGACGCCGCGACGACCGAGCGCGTGATGAAGGACTTCCGCATCTTCGCGCAGAAGCAGGGCGACATCGCAGGCGGCAACTACACGGTGGACCATACTGCTGGCACCTATGCCTACGACCCGCAGGGCCGTCTGCGGCTCTACATCCGCCACGGTGAAACGCCGCAGAACATCGCGGACGATCTGCGCCTGCTGATCGCCGGCAAGTAGGCTTCACCGACTGTTACAACTCCTTGCCTGGCCGCCGTCAGCGACGTTGAACGGTGAGCCGTTGAGCGTGTACGCCCGCCGTGTCGGTGTGGCGATCGTGTAACGCGCGCAGCGCAGTGGGGGCTTTTGATGCGGGAGTGGCGAGCAGACGGCGGCTTGCGTTGGGTGTGGGCGCTGATTGGCGCGCTGTGCCTGATGGCGCAGGCATGGGCCGAAGTGCCGGACCCGCCTGGGCGGGTGGGCCGGATCAGCCTCGTCGAGGGGCGAATCGAAGCCTGGACGGCGGATAGCCAGGACTGGGCGCCGATCAATGTGAACATGCCGGTCACTTCCGGCGTTGGGCTCTGGAGCGCGACGGACGGTCGCGCCGAGGTCCGTATCGGCAGCACCTCGGTGCGTCTGGACGCCGATTCGCAACTCAATTTCGGTCGCGTCGACGACGCCGTGCTCGCCCTAGAGGTGCGGCGCGGCGTGGCCCGCGTGCGCCTGCGCAGCCTGCCGGACGACGAGCAACTGCTGATCAGCGCGGGGGGCGTGCGCATCGAAGCGCAACGCGCCGGTGACTACGCGCTGGAGTACGACCCTGCCTCGCGCCGGGCATGGGTCACCGTGTTTGCCGGGCGTGCACGCGTCAGCGGCGTTGTCGAGCGGCTCACGGTACTGGCGGGACAGCGAGTTGAACTCGATCTTGTGACGCAGCGTCTCGTCGCATCGGAAGAGGCCACGCGCAGCCAGTTCGACGAATGGGCGGAGCGGCGTGATCGCGAGCAGGAACGGCTGGCGTCGAGCCGCTATGTGTCGCCCGAGATGACCGGCATCGAGGCGCTCGACGGGCACGGTCGTTGGGAGGAAGACGGCCGCTACGGGCCGCTGTGGTATCCGGTCGCGGTGGCGCCGGGCTGGGCGCCTTACCGCTTCGGCCATTGGGCCTGGGTTGCGCCCTGGGGCTGGACCTGGATTGACGATGCGCCCTGGGGCTTCGCGCCCTTCCACTACGGGCGCTGGATCATGATCGGCAGCCGCTGGGCCTGGGCGCCGGGTAGCTACGTCGCGCGCCCGGTGTATGCGCCAGCGCTGGTGGGTTTCTACGGCGGCACGCCCGGCATCGCGATCAGCGTGCGGCTCGGGCCGGTCGTCGGCTGGTTCCCGCTCGCGCCCTTCGAGGTCTATCGCCCGGCGTACGCCTACAGCGACAACTACATCCGGCGCATCAACATCACCCACGTCACGCGCATGCCACCTACGCCCGGCGGCCCGAATGGTGACTTCCCGCGCCGACCGGTCGACTATCGCTACGGCGCACAGCGTGATGCCGCCACCTTTGTATCGCGCGACGATTTCTTCCGTTCCCGCCCGATTCAACATGCCCAGGACGGTGTGCGTACCGACGTGATCCGGCACCTGCCGATCGGCGGCATGCCACCGCCCCCTCCGGGCGTCACGCCGCAGCCGCCTCGCGGCCCCGGCGGCGCGGGCTGGTCGAACGACCCGCGCCCGTCCGGCGGGCCCGGGGCTCAACCGGTACCGCCTTCCGCGCCATCGCCCGTGCCGCCGCGCATTCCGGGCGACCCACAGCGGGGGGACCTGCCGCGCTACCCGATTGGCGATCCGCGCCGGGCGCCGCAAGGCTGGGGTGGCGAACGTGCAGGGCCGCAGGCGCCGACTGACCGCCCGATACCGGCTGCACCGCCCGTGCGCAGCGCGCCGGCGCCGATCATCCCGATCGAACGCGACGTGCGTCCGCAAGCCGCCCCGCCACAGCGTGAACCTGTCATGCCGAACATCGGGCCGCAACAGAACCAGCCCGGGGTCGTGCCCGGCATGCCACGGCAAGGGGCTGAGCCGGTTCATTCGGGGGCGTCGGGCGTGCCGCGCAGCAGTGACGGTGCGCGACCGCGGCGCTGGCCTCCCGCGCCGGGCAGCGAGCAGGCACCGCCGCCGCGCCCGAACCCGAGCATGCCGCCGCGCACGATGCCGATTCCCGGCGGGGGTGGTGCTGAGGCTCAACACGGTGGCCCGCGTCCGTCTATGCCTGAGGGGCGTCCTGCCGAGCCGCGCGGTGATCGGCAGCCCATGCAGGGCGTCAATCCGCCGCCGCAGCGCGCGCCAGAGGGGGGTAACCGCGCGCATGACACGCGCGAACGCGGCCGCCCGGAACCCGAGCGGCCCCGCCGTCCGGGTCAGCAAAGCGAGTAGCAGAAAACAACAAGGCCCCTTGCGGGGCCTTGTTCATATCGTCGGCACAGACTGGCGATTTACACGTACGCCGCCAGCGCGCCCTTCATCTTCTGCAGCGCCTTCGCCTCGATCTGGCGGATGCGTTCGGCGGAAACGCCGTACTCGCTGGCCAGCTCCTGCAGCGTGGCGCTCTCGTCGTCGGCCAGCCAACGGCGGCGGATGATCGCGCGGCTGCGCTCATCGAGCGATTCCAGCGCACTCTCCAGCCCTTCGCTTTGCAGGCGGTCGCGGCCACGTGCTTCGAGCACGGCGGTCGGTTCGGCGTTGGCGTCAGCGAGGTAGGCGATTGGAGCAACACGGCCGTCGTCGTCCTCTTCCGGGCCGAGTTCCAGCGCAACGTCGCCGCCCGAGAAGCGGGTTTCCATCTCGCGCACTTCTTCAGGCTTCACGCCCAGCACGCGGGCCATTTCGGCCACTTCGCCGGTGGTCAGCGTGCTGCTGTCGGACTTCATGCTGCGCAGATTGAAGAACAGCTTGCGCTGCGCCTTGGTGGTTGCGATCTTCACCAGACGCCAGTTTTTCAGGATGTATTCGTGGATCTCGGCCTTGATCCAGTGGATGGCAAAGCTCACCAGGCGTACGCCGCGATCCGGGTCGTAACGCTTGACGGCCTTCATCAGGCCGACGTTGCCTTCCTGGATCAGGTCGCCGTGGGGCAGGCCATAGCCGAGATAGTTGCGAGCAACCGAAACCACCAGCCGCAGGTGCGAAAGCACCAGCTGACGCGCGGCCTCGAGATCCTGTTCATCGCGCAGCTTGCGCGCGAGCGAAAGCTCCTGCGCTTCGGTCAGGATCGGGAAGCGGTTCGCCGCCTGAACGTACTGATCCAGACTGCCCAGTGCGGACGGGACGGGGAACGACAGTGATGTGGTCATCTGCATACCTCCAACAAATTACCTCTGGAACAATGTTAGCACTCGATGCTAGAGAGTGCTAATAACGCATTTTGTTCCTGGTATTTGTGTCTGCACGCAGATCAAGGCGCTGCCGGCGCGCCGTTTGGCGGTACGCCGGGCGTCGCTCGCTACGTGGTGCTCAGGCGACCGGCTCGAGTTCCGAGGCGTAGAACAGCGCTTCGAGCGAAGCGCAGGCCTCGTCCGGGTCCACCTTGACGTACCACATGGCTTCACGCGCGTTGCCGCCGAGGCGGTTCTTGCGCACCAGGGTCCCGGTGCGGCCATTGAAGAAGGCGTGCCGGGCGGCAGCGCCGGCGTCGAGGTGGCCAATGCGGACGCGGTGTCCGACCTCGAAGCTATGGGTTTGCGTACTCATGTTCAGTGTTCTCGCTCTGGAAGAACGGTCGCGTTGTGGGAGCGCGATCGGGTTTTGTCTCTGTCGCGGATTCTTCGCTTGTGGCGAAGTCGCGTCTTGATAGTGTTTGACGATTTTACTCGCCGAAAATGACAAAACGCTATCCATTTGGCAAGAACGCTTCTTGCGTTGCAGCAAATGAAGATGGGATTGGAACCAAAGAGCGTGTCCGTTCACGCTGACGGAAACGCTCTTTGGGTGCGGGTTTCCGGGCTGGTCGAAATTTGCGTTACTGCTGTATCGGAGAGATGGCTTCGCTCGTGCTGAAATCTGTTGCGTTGCCGCAGGAGCTAGGCGCGCAATCCGCAATCAAGGGTTGGACTTGATGGAAATTGCGCGCCTGGTGCGCGCCGTTCAGCCGGCGGCATCGATCTCCGCCAAGGTACAGGCCACGGCGTGGCTGCCGCCTCGACGCTCCAGCTTTGGCACGCCGACGCCGCAGGCTGCAATCGCGTGCGGGCAGCGGGAGCGGAACACGCAGCCCGAAGGCGGCGCGATCGGGCTCGGCAGGTCGCCTTCGAGGATCTGCACGGTCTTGCTGCGTTCCAGCGCCGGGTCCGGGATCGGCACCGCGGAGAGCAGCGCCCGGGTGTAGGGGTGGGCCGAGGCGCGGAACAGCGTGTCGGCGTCGGCCGTCTCCATGACCCGGCCGAGGTACATCACCAGCACCCGGTCCGAGATGTGGCGTACTACCGCCAGATCGTGGGCGATGAAGATCAGCGCCAGCCCGTCTTCCCGCTGCAGATCCATCAGCAGGTTGATGACCTGGGCCTGGATCGATACGTCCAGCGCGGACACCGGCTCGTCGCAGATGATCAGTTTGGGCTTCACGATCAGCGCGCGCGCGATGCCAACCCGCTGGCACTGGCCGCCGGAGAACTCGTGCGGGTAGCGGTTGATCACGTTCGGCTGCAGGCCGACGCGGGTCATCACCCGTTCGACCTCTGCCTTGATCTCGGCCGGCGCCATGCCCGGCCGCAGCCAGCGCAGCGGTTCGGCGATGATGTCGCCGATGGTCATGCGCGGGTCCAGCGACGAGAGTGGGTCCTGAAAGATCATCTGCACGTCGGCGCGCAGCGCTTGCCATTCGGTTTCGGCCAGGCCGGCGAGTTCGCGGCCCGCGAACTTCACGCTGCCGCCCGCGATCGGGTTCAGCCCGATCAGTGCGCGGGCCAGCGAGCTCTTGCCGCAACCGGATTCGCCGACGATGCCCAGCGTCTCGCCCGGCGCCAGCGTGAAACTGACTTCCTGCACCGCCTTGAGCCGTCGCGCCGGCGACCAGGGCGCCCAGCCTTCGCGGCCGACCTTGAACTCGACCTTGAGGTCGCGGACTTCCAGCAATGGGGCGTTCATGCGGCGCCCTCCGTCTCGGCGCGGAGCAGATGTTCGATCGGGCGATGGCAGGCGCGGCGGCGCTGCTCGTCGAAGTCGGTGAGCGGCGCGGGCGTCAGGCAGGCGGCGTCCCGTTCGACGCAGCGCGGCGCGAAGGGGCAGCCGGGCGGCAAGGCGAGCAGGTTGGGCGGGTTGCCGGGGATCGTGGCCAACTGGTCGCTGCCGTGGTTGTGGTCCATGCGCGGCACCGCATGCAGCAGGCCCATCGTGTAGGGGTGGCTGGGGCGGGCGAACAGCGCCTCGGCCGGGCCTTGCTCCATCACGCGGCCGGCGTACATCACCAGCACCTGATCGCAGACGCCGGCGACGACGCCCAGATCGTGCGTGATCATGATCACCGCGGTGCCAAAGTCGCGCCGCAGCTCCTGCAAGAGCCGCAGGATCTGCGCCTGCACGGTGACGTCCAGCGCGGTGGTGGGTTCGTCGGCGATCAGGAGTTTCGGCCGGCACAGCAGCGCCATCGCAATCACCACGCGCTGGCGCATGCCGCCGGAGAATTCGTGCGGATACATGCCGAGGCGCTTTTTCGCTTCGGCGATCTTCACCGCGTCCAGCATACGGGCGGATTCGGCGAACGCCGCCTTGCGATCCATCCCCTTGTGGAAGCGCAGCACCTCGGTCAGCTGGTCGCCGACGCTGAGGTAGGGGTTCAGCGCGGTCATCGGGTCCTGGTAGATCATCGCGATCTCGGACCCGCGGCGGCGGTTCAGCTCGGCCTCCGACAGCGCGAGCAGGTTCGCGCCGCCGTAGATCACCTCGCCGCGGGCGCGGCCGTTCTTCGCCAGCAGGCCCATCAGCGCGAAGGCGGTCTGGCTCTTGCCGGAGCCCGACTCGCCGACGATGCCCAGCGATTCGCCCTCGGCCAGGTCGAAAGAGAGGTCATTGACCGCGGCGACCTCGCCCTCGGGTGTGGCGAAGCGGACGTTTAGATTGCGGACTTGGAGCAGTGACGCGGCGGCGCGCGGCCGCCCGGAGCCGACGCGCGCCCCCTCGGGGGGCAGCGAACGAGCGTGAGCGTGGGGGTCGGTCATTCTTAGCGCTCCTTCGGGTCCAGCGCGTCGCGCAGGCCGTCGCCGATGAAGTTGAAGCAGAACAGCGTGGTGACCAGGAAGCCGGCGGGGAAGGCGAGCTCCCAGGGTGCGGCCTCGATTGCCTTGGCGCCCTGTTCAAGCAGCGCGCCCCAGGACGTCATCGGTTCCTGCACGCCCAGCCCGAGGTAGGAGAGGAAGCTCTCGAACAGGATCATCGAGGGCACCAGCAGGGTCGCGTAGACCGCCACGATGCCCAGCACATTCGGCACGATGTGGCGGGTGATGATGCCCCAGCGCGACACGCCGCAGACCCGCGCCGCTTCTACGAACTCCTTGCGCTTCAGCGACAGCGTCTGGCCGCGCACGATGCGCGCCATGTCGAGCCAGCTGACCGCGCCGATCGCGAGGAAGATCAGCCACAGTTCGCGGCCGAAGAAGGTCATCAGCAGGATCACCAGGAACATCACCGGGAAGCTGGCGAGGATCTCCAGGAAACGCATCATCACGCTGTCGGTCTTGCCACCGAGGAAGCCGGCGGTGGCGCCATACAGCGTGCCGATCAGCACCGCGACCAGCGCGCCGAGCGCGCCGACCATCAGCGAGATACGGCCGCCGAGGAGCGTGCGCACATACAGGTCGCGGCCAAGGCTGTCGGTGCCGAACCAGTGTGCGGTCGCCAGTTCCGGCGCGATATGCATGTTTTCGAAATCCGGGTCGTCGAAGGCGTGCGGCGAGGGCAGCGCCGCGAAGGCGCACAGCAGCACGATCAGGCCCAGGATCACCAGGCTGGCGAGCGCGGCGCGGTTCTTCAGAAAGCGGCGGCGCGCATCGGCCCACAGGCTGCGGCCCTGGATGCTCTGTGCCAGCGCCTCGTCCAGGCCGGGCAGGGGCGGCAGTGGGCGCATCAGCCGGGCAGCAGTGGTCGGCGTATTCATGGTCGAGGTGCTCATTACAGACGGATGCGCGGGTCGATCACGCCGTAGAGGATGTCGACGACGGCGTTGAAGAAGATGGTCAGGGCGCCGATCAGGATCGTCAGGCCCAGCACCATCGGATAGTCGCGGTTCAGCGCGCCATTGACAAAGAGCTGGCCGATGCCGGGTATGCCGAAGAAGCTCTCGACGACGACCGAGCCGGTGATGATGCCGACGAAGGCCGGCCCGAGGTAGGAGATCACCGGCAGCAGCGCGGGCTTCAGGGCATGGCGGCGCAGGATGTAGCCGGTCGGCAGGCCCTTGGCGCGCGCGGTGCGGATGTAGGGGCTACCCAGCACTTCGATCATGCTGCCGCGCGTGATCCGCGCGATCACCGAGATGTAGTGCTGGCACAGCACCGCCACCGGCAGCACGACGTACATCAGCTTGCCGCCCTCCCAGCCGCCCGCAGGCAGCCACTTGAGCCAGATCGCGAAAACCAGCGCTAGTGCCGGGGCGAGCACGAAGTTCGGCAGCACCACGCCGATCATCGCCACGCCCATCACCGAATAATCGATCCAGGTGTTCTGGCGCAGCGCGGCGGTGACGCCGGCGGCGACGCCCACGATCACCGCGATCACGAAGGCGAACAGGCCGAGCCGGAAGGAGGCCGGCGCCGCGGCCCAGACCAGGTCATTGACGGTGAAATCCTTGTACTTGAACGAGGGGCCGAAGTCGCCGCGGGCGAGGTCCGCGAGGTAGCCGAGGTACTGCTGCCACACCGGCTGGTCGAGCCGGTACTTGGCCGCAACGGCGGCCATCACCTCCGGCGGCATCGCTGCTTCGGTGGAGAACGGCCCGCCCGGCGCGAGCCGGATCAGGAAGAAGGTGACGGTCACCAGCACCAGCAGGGTCGGCAGCGCCTCAAGCACCAGGCGGCGGAAGATGAACTTGAGCATGGCGGCGGCCTCAGTGGGCGAGGATGTAGAGGTCGCGCGTCAGGATGCGACCTTCGGGGTCGCGCCCGTAGCCCTTGACCCACGGTTTGATCAGGCGACGCACGCTGTAGTGGTAAACGTTGGCGAGCGGAAAGTCCTGCGCGAGGATGCGTTCGGCGTCCTGGTAGAGCCGTGCGCGGTCGTTGGCATCCGAGGTGACTTTGGCCTGCTCCATGATCGCGTCGTAGCGCGGGTTGTTGTACTTCGAATCGTTGCTGCCGTGCTTGGAGTGGAACAGATCCAGCATCGTCGACGGTTCGTTGTAATCCGCCACCCAGGAGTAACGGCAGACCTCGAACTCGCCCCGTGCGCGCGAGTCGAGAAAACTCTTCCATTCCTGATTGACCAGCACCACCTCCACCGGCCCGATGCGTCGCCACATCCACGCAGCGGCGAGCGCGATCTTCTTGTGATTCTCGTTGGTGTTGTAGAGCAGTTCGAAGCGAAGCGGCCGGGTCTTCGTGAAGCCCGCCTCCGCAAGCAGCCGGCGAGCTTCGTTCTCGCGTTGAGCTTGCGTCCAGCGCTGCCATTCATGCACGACCGGGACGTAGCCCGCGGCGTTCGGCGGCGTGAGGCTGTACGCCGGCGTCTCGCCGGTGCCGACCAGTTTCTCGGCAATAACTTCTCGTTGCAGCGCGAGCGACAACGCCTTGCGCACCCGCACGTCGTCGAAGGGTTTCTTGCGGAAGTTGAAGGCGTAGAAGTAGGTGCCCAGTTGTGGCCAGGTCACCAGCTCACTCGGAATTTCGCGCCGGATCTGCTTGAGTTGCTCTGGCGGCACGCCGCCGTCAGCGGTCATGTCGAGCCCGTTGGCGCGGTAGCGCTGGTACTCGGCGGACTGATTGACGATGGGCAGGAAGGTGACCTTGTCGATCACCGTTTTCGCGTTGTTCCAGTACATCGGGTTACGCACCATCACGATGCGCTCGTTAACCACCCGTTCGGCGAGCTTGTATGCACCGTTGGAGACCATCTTGCCGGGTTCGGTCCAGCGATCGCCGTACTTCTCGATCACCTTGCGCGGCACCGGCATCAGGCTGCCGTGCGCGAGCGTGGCGACGAGGTAGGCGACTGGTTGCTCCAGCGTAATGAGCAGATGGCGGTCGTCGAGCGCCTTCACCCCTAGCTCAGAGGGCGGCACCTTGCCTTCGACGATTGCGGTGCCGTTCTTCACATTGCTGGCTTTCCCGAGATACCAGGCGTATTGCGAGGCCGTCTTCGGATCGACCATGCGCTTGAATGCGTATTCGAAATCGTGCGCCGTCACCGGGCTGCCGTCGGACCACCGCGCGTTGCTGCGCAGCGTGAATCGCCATGCGCGCCCGCCTTCAAGGCTCTCCCACTTCTCGGCAACACCGGGCACCACGTTTCCGTTGATGTCCGGGCTGACCAGGCCCTCAAACATCTCAAGGGCCAGGCTCGATTCGGGGCGCCCTTCGGCTTTGTTCGGATCCAGCGTTGCGGGCTCGGTGCCATTGCCGCGCACGATCTCCTGAACCGGATGCAGTTGGGTGCCGGGCGGGACCTCGGCGGCGAATACGCCGGGCAGGCAGGCGACTGCGGCAGTGATCAATGCAAGCCGTTGGGGCATGCGCATCTTTTCGGGGCTCCTGAGTCTGGCGCAGCCCGGTATCGCGCCGCCCTGTCGGGCGGGGCTGCGGCGAGCGCCCGCCGGCGGGTGTCCGGGGGCTGCCGTACCGGGCAAAGCGGGCAAGGGTAGGCGTTCGGAATGGCTACTGCAAGCAACATGCCTGCCTTGGCGGCGATCGGCGCGCTTTGATCAACCTCAAGCCTTGGTGCAGAACTTTGCCGTTAAATGCGAATCTGCCAATTTCCCGTCCGTGCGGATGGGCTTTAGAACCGTTAGGCCAGACCCACACATGACACGCAGCCCTCGCTTGATCCACCTCTCTCACGAACACGCTTCGGCGCTCAAGCTTGCCCTCGCAGTGCGTGCGCTCACGCCGGACGACCCCGCCTCGTTGCCGGCCGTTGCGCAACGCATTCGCGACACCTTCGAGCGCGAGCTGGTAGGGCACTTCGAGGAAGAGGAAAAACATGTGCTGCCGCGACTCGAGGCTGCTGGGCGCGCTGATCTGGCGGAACGCACCCGTCGCGATCACGACCGACTGCGCGAGCTGGCTGCGGCGCTTGCGAACCCGTCGGTCGATGCGGTGCGCGCCTTTGCTGCGGCGCTCACGGCGCACGTCGCGTTCGAAGAAAACATCGTGTGGGAGGCGCTGGAACCGGGCGCCGGCATGTCTTTCGATCCGGAAGCGATCTGAGGCTCTGACCGGGTCGGTTCAGGCCCGGTTCGTATCGCGCCAGTCCAGCAGTGAGAGGTTGCTGCGCACGGCGAACGACTCCATTACCTCGTGGTGATCGCAGCGCTGCTCGAACGGTGCCTCGATGCCCTTGCCGTGCAACTCGCAATGCGAGCTCTCCGGCGCAAAGTGCCGGCAGCGTCCTGCGCAGGGGAGGGGGCGTGTTGCGGACATCCAGACCTCGGGTTCATTGGGGCTGGGTCGGCATTGTCCGGGTTCCGTACAAAATTGTTTGTCAAAGATTGCGTTTCACTCAATGTGACAGAGTTCGCAGTGAGATCTTGGTCGCGGCGCGCTCGGCGCGCGATCACAGCTCGCCGGGCGCCGAAATCTTTCCCTGCAACCGCTGAGCCGGGAATGCGGCGCTTCAGGCCCTAAACTGTCGCCCTCGACGCTTGGCCCTCTGCCAGCGCACCCGACGGAGACAACGATGTTCCTGCGCAGACTTGGTGGCCTTATCGGCCTGAGCCTGACGCTGTGTTGCGGCACGGCATACGCCTTCACGCTCGATCAGGTACCCGGCGCGCTCTCGCGCAGCGTCGTGCCGATCGACTACCGCGTCGAGCTGGATGCCGATCCCTACGCCGATCAGTTCTCCGGGCGCCAGACCGTCCGCTTTGATCTGCGGCGAGCCACAAATGAGATCGTGCTGCACGCCGACGCGCTGACGGTGCGTGCCGACTCCCTGGATGGCGTTGCGCTGACGATGCCGGTGGAGGCCGATGCGCAGGCGCAGACGATCACGATCCGCTTGCCACGCAAGCTGCAACCCGGCCGCCATACGATCGGGCTGAGCTGGCAGGGCGCGCTCGATGAAAATGGCGAAGGGCTCTATGTGGCGCGCTACCTCACGCCCGCCGGCAGTGAGAAGCGCATGCTGGTTACCGACATGGAGCCGATCGGCACGCGGCGCATGATGCCGCTGTTCGACGAGCCGGCGTTCCGCGCCCGTTTCGACATCAGCGTGCGCACACCGGCCCGCTTTACCGTGCTTGGCAACATGCCGCAGGCGAGCGAACGCAGCCTGCCCGACGGCCGCAAGGAAGTGCGCTTCATGCCGACGCCGAAGATGGCGTCCTACCTCGTTGCGCTCGCCGTTGGCGAATTCGAGGCTGCGCGCGCCACGCACGACGGCATCGAACTGGCGATCTGGACGACCGAAGGTCTCAGTCAGCACACCGGCTACGCCTTGGCGGTCACCTGGCAGGTGCTCGACTACTACCACCAGTGGTTCGGCATCCGTTACCCCTTGCCCAAGCTCGACCAGCTCGCGGTGCCCGGCAAGCGTGGCGCGATGGAAAACTGGGGCCTCATCACCTACGGCGAGCCGCTGCTGGTGCTCGATCCCGATCTGGCTGGCCACAGCCAGCGTGAAGGCAGTTTCACCACCATCGCGCACGAGATCGCGCATCAATGGTTTGGCAACCTAGTGACGATGGCGTGGTGGGACGACCTCTGGCTCAACGAAGCCTTCGCCGAGTGGATGGGGGTGAAAGCCGCGCGTGAACTCAACCCCGAATGGCGCGCGCTTGACACCCTGGGCAAGGAGCGCGACAAGGCGATGCGGGACGACGCGCTGCCGACCGCCAAACCGATCGCCCGCCCGGTCGCGAGCGATCGCGCGGCCTTCGATTCCTTCGACGCGACCACCTACAACAAGGGCCACATGGTGATCGGCCTGCTCGAGCAATATCTCGGCGAGCAGGGGCTGCGCGACGGTATCCGCAGGCACCTGACCAAACATGCCTACAGCAACGCCACCGGCGCCGATCTGTGGGAGGCGCTGGCCAAGCGCAGCGGCAAACCGGTCGCGGCGTTTGCACAGGCCTGGACGACACGGCCCGGCCACCCCACTGTATTGGCCGAGCGCAGCTGTGAAGCGGGCCAAGAGAAGATCAGCCTGCGCCAGCAACGCTACGGCTTTGGGTCGGTCGCCGCGGCCGATGAGCAGTGGCCGCTGCCCTTGCAGCTTGCGGCACAGGACGGCGCCGCGCGGGAGCGCATCGAGCTGGGCAGTGCTCCGCTGTCGCTCGCCGGCCCGCCCTGCCGCATGCTGCGCAGCGTCGAGCCCTCGCCCTTCGATCTATGGCGGCTTGCGTGGGACGACGCCAGCCTGCACACGCTGCTGGCGCGCTTCCCGCAACTCAGCTCCGAGCAGCGTGCGCGTTTGCTGGGCGACGCCTGGGCGCTGGCGCAGACCGGTGAGCAGCGGATCGACACCGTGATCGCGATGCTCGATGCGCTGCCGGTGTCCGATACGCCGCAGAGCTGGAGCAGCGCGATCCAGGTGATGCGCGCCGTGCGCGCGCTGGCGCGCAACACGCCGCAGGCCGCCGCATGGGATGCCCGCGTACGTGGCTGGCTCGCGCCGGTGGCCGAACGGCTTGCCGCGTTGCCGGCCGACCAGCAAGCGCAGCCGGCGTTTGCAGTGCTCACCGCGGAGGTGGAATCCCTGCGCGGCCTGGCGGGCGATGCGGGCGTGATCGCGCTGGCGCGCCAGCAGTTCGCGCGTGAGGAACCCAATGTGCCGCGAGACCGCTATATCGGCCTGCTCAAGGTCTATGCCGCCCACGCGCAGCCGGCCGAGTTCGATGCACTGATCGCGCGCAGTCGCACCAACCGTGACACCGGCCTCGAATGGGCCTACGGCCACGCCTTGTCGTTCGCGCCCACGCCGCAGGCGGTCGATAGCGTGCTGGCGCTGAGCCTCGAAAATGCACTGCCGCGCGCAGTGCGCGATAGCCTCGCCGGCTGGCTGGCCGAACACGGCAACGCGCGGCAGGTGTGGGCCTTCACCCTGGCGCACGCCGACACACTTTTCGCGCGTGCCTCGACCTGGGCGCGCCGCTACATCGTCAGCAGCCCGCTGGACGGCGCCCGCGATACCGCGCTGGCCGTGGAAATCGACGCCTATGCCGCCGCGCACCTGAGCGATGACGAGCGACCCACGGTGCAGCAGGCGCTGGCCGCCTGCGCCCGCAACGCCGAGGCGTGGCAACGCATCGCTGAGCCGCTCGCGCAAGCCCTGGCAGTGCCGGATAGCACGCCGACTGCGCCAACTGCCGAGGTGGCGAGGTCTAAAGGAGACGCTTCATGAGCGCCACGCATCCGCTCGCTCGCCTGATCGGCCACGCGCGCGCCTACCGGCGCGATGTGTGGCTTGCGTCGCTGTACTCGGTGCTGAACAAGTTTTTCGATGTGCTGCCCGAGGTGCTGATCGGCGTGGCGGTCGACGTGGTCGTCAATCGCAAGGACTCCTTCCTCGCCCGCGTCGGTGTGCATGAACCGAAGGATCAGCTGGTGCTGCTCGCCGCGGTCACAGCGCTGATCTGGGTCGGCGAATCGCTGTTCCAGTACCTCTACGACGTGAAGTGGCGCACGCTGGCGCAGAACCTGCAGCACGACCTGCGCCAGCAGGCCTACCAGCATGTGCAGCGGCTGGAGATGGGCTTCTTCGAACGCCAGCGCACCGGCAACCTGATGTCCATCCTCGGTGACGACATCAACCAGATGGAGCGCTTTCTCAACGGCGGCGCGAACGATCTGATTCAGGTCTTCTGCTCATCGCTGATGGTGGGTGCGGTGTTCTTCGCGCTCACCGCCAAGCTGGCCTTCCTGTCGCTGATCCCGGTGCCGGTGATCCTCTACGGCGCTTTCTGGTTCCAGGGCCGGCTCGCGCCGCGATATGCCGGCGTGCGCGAGGCGGCCGGCACGTTGGCGTCACGTCTGTCGAACAACCTGCTCGGCATCGCGACGATCAAGGCCTACACCGCGGAAGCGTATGAAGCCGAGCATGTGCGTCAGGGCTCGGATGCCTACCGGGTGCGCAACGCCGAGGCGATCCGGCTCTCGGCGGCGATCACGCCGGTGATCCGTATGGCGATCCTGGCTGGCTTCACGGTCACGCTGTTGTACGGCGGTTTCCTGACCCTGAACGGCGAGCTGGGCGTCGGCAGCTACTCGGTGCTGGTGTATCTGACGCAGCGCCTGCTGTGGCCGCTGACGCGGCTCGCCGACATGACCGACCTCTACCAGCGTTCGATGGCTTCGATCGAGCGCGTCATGAACCTGATCGACACCCCGCTCGCAATTCCGTACGAGGGCCGCCACCTGCCGGCCGGCTCGGTGAAGGGCTCGCTGCGTTTCGACGCGGTGCGCTTCGCCTACGGCGACACGCCGACGCTGCACGGCATCTCGCTCGACATTCCCGCCGGCCACACGGTCGCCTTCGTCGGCAGCACCGGCAGCGGCAAGAGTACGCTGGTCAAACTGCTGCTGCGCTTCATCGAGCCGCAGTCCGGCCACATCTCAATCGACGGTGCGCCGATCGACCAAGCCAACCTGCAGGATCTTCGCCGCGCGATCGGCTACGTCGCGCAGGATAGCTTCCTCGCCGACGCCACGGTGGCCGAGAACATCGCTTACGCCGTGCCCATGGCGAAGCGCGAGGACATCGTTGCCGCCGCGGTGGCGGCCGAGGCGCACGACTTCATCTCGACCCTGCCGCAGGGCTACGACACGCCGGTCGGCGAGCGCGGCCAGAAGCTCTCCGGCGGCCAGCGCCAGCGCATCGCGCTGGCCCGCGCAATCCTGAAGAACCCGCCGATTCTGGTGCTGGACGAAGCCACCAGCGCGGTCGACAACGAGACCGAGGCGGCCATTCAGCGTTCGCTGGAGCGCATCACCGTCAATCGCACCAGCCTGATCATTGCGCACCGGCTCTCCACCGTGCGGCATGCCGATACGATCTACGTGATGGAGCAGGGCCGTATCGTCGCGCAGGGCACGCATGAAGCGTTGCTCGCGCTCGGCGGCCAGTACGCCGCGCTGTGGCGCTTGCAGACCGGCGAGCGTGCTGGGGGCAACCCCATCGCCGATTCGGTGTAGGCTCGCGAACTTGTCACGCGAATCGCGTACAAACAGAGAACCCGAGGCGCCCGACAGATGGCGCCCGCAACACCACCCTCAACCCTGACAGGAGCAACACCATGAGCACAGTGACCCTGGGCGGCAATCCGATCGAAGTGAAGGGCAACTTCCCGGCCCCGGGCGCGACCGCGTCCGAGTTCGCGTTGGTCGGCGCCGATCTGGCCAACCACGGCCTTGCGGAATTCGCCGGCAAGCGCAAGGTGCTGAACATCGTGCCCTCGCTCGACACGCCGACCTGCGCAGTGTCGACCCGCAAGTTCAATGAAAGCGCCTCGGCGCTCGACAACACCGTCGTGCTGGTGATCTCCGCCGACCTGCCCTTCGCCGCCAAGCGTTTCTGCGAAGTCGAAGGCCTGAAGAACGTGATGACCTTGTCGACCATGCGCGGTGGCGAGGCCTTCAAGCAGGCTTACGGCGTCGACGTCGCCAGCGGCCCGCTGGCTGGCGTCACCGCGCGTGCGGTTGTGGTCCTCGATGCCGACAACAAGGTGCTGCACAGCGAGCTTGTTGGCGAAATCAAGAACGAGCCGAACTATGAGGCGGCGCTGGCTGTTCTGAAGTAAGGCTTTGGTTGCAGGCCGCTGCGGCGGCTTTGCGCGCTGAGGATGGGAGCCCGCTGAGTGCGGGCTCTTTTGTTTTGTGGTGTTGTGGGGTGGTGCCGAGATCTGCTTTGGCTTGCGATGAGCCGTATCGAGTTGCGCTGGCTTGTCCGCTGAAGCCGGGTCCCGGCCCGGCGGCCGGGATACTTTCTTTGTGCTAACAAAGAAAGTATCCAAAGAAAGTCGCCCCGCTTCAACGCCGCGCGCTTCGCACGCGGTGCCCTGCGCTGCTCGAAGCATCGGGTGTCTGCGCAACTCGCCCTCGCTAACGCTCGGTGCTCGGACAGTGCTCGCCACCGCCGCGCTACGCGCGTCGGAACCCGATGCCTCTGCGCTGCTCGGCGTTTCAGAGGGGGAGAGAAAAGCGTCGACGTTTCCCCGCGGTCGGAATTCCGAAGATGCGATGAGCGTCTCGATAGGCCTGCCCCGGATTCCGCTTCATTCCGGCTGCGAACACTGCCCAAGCGTCGCACCGCCGACGGTTTTGACTTTGGGGCCCGTCGAGAGCGCCGAGTAGCGGAGCGCGACCGGGAAGAAGGCCGAGGACTGTTTGAGCTCCGAGCGAAGCGAGGGCGAGTTCCGCAGGCCCCCGGTCGTGCGAGCAACGCAGGGAAGTCAGGTGCGTAGCGCCTGACCGCGAACGCCGGGTCGTCTTTTCTTGGTTACTTCTTTTGACGAAGCAAAAGAAGTAACACGCCCGCCGGGTGCGGGAACCCGGCCAACGCGCGCTCGCAAACCGACCACGCGAATCGCCAGCCGCAGCAACTTGCGCTCAAGCCAAACCTTGGGCTTCGCCACGCGCAATCCAACCTACGCGGGCGTTCGACGAAGTACGCTACTTCGGTGGAGGGGGCGCCGTCGCACCAGGAGGAACCAGCACACGGTCGACAAACTGACGAGTTGCTGTGCTTGACCCATACCCAACGCCCGGGCACTTGTATGCCGTAAGCCAAGGAGTGGCGGTTTTCGAGAACGCTCCTGGCGGGCTCCAGGCGTAGCGAAGCATCTCCGCCATTACTTCATTGGTCTGGGTGTCGATCACCTTGACCGTGCTGCTGGCCAAGCCGCGTGCCCGTTCCTCTGGGACGACGTGGTCTTCGAAGGTCACCGCATAGCGGGGGGGCGGGTTTAGCGGAGGGCTTTCATCAAGCCAGAACTTGATGTAACCCTTCAAGTAGGACTTGTCGTACTGCCACGGTTCGTCCCAGCGAGGTGTGTAGTGAATCCGCTTGCCAGTTTTTTCATCGATGACATCTACGTATGCAAAGCCCGCGGTCGAATCTTCCTTTTTTGTGGTACTGACGAAATAGCTTTCGTCGTTTGCGCCAGAAGACGGTTCGCGGTAGGCGAGAAACGATTTGATGTATCCCTCGCCCTCAGATTCGAGCGCGAAGGCCGCGCCCGGCGCCATGATGTCCTGCCAATCGCCGTCGCGACGAACCTTCAAGAGCAGAATCCCATCAACGTTCTCAGCCTTGCGATAGAACTTGTAGCCGGCCACCTCCCGGCACAAGCGCTGAAACTCTGCCTTGTCCGCGGCATACCGTGCCTGCGCCGCAGCCCGTGCCTGCCTGGCGAGGTGGTAGTCGTAGGCAGGTTTGGCGAGCAGCGCGGCAAGCGCCAACAGGCCCAGCACCCAGCGGGTTTTCAAATTCAGCGCGGGCATCGCGCGGTTCTCCGGAAAGCGTGTGGTGTGTGCCGCGCTCGCGGGCAGCGCCACAGATCGGCTGCGGCGCGCGGGCGGTGGCGGGCGAGGTGCGGCTGGCCAGCATTGTCCGTGGATAGCCGGTTTGCTGCGCGAGGCTACTTCACACTCTGCGGCGGTTCCGTCGTGCCACCGCTACTGGCACAAGCCCGCTTGCGCAGGATCAATCGCGGCACACGGTGGCGCGTCGGCGTGACGGAGTGGACCACCCGGTGTGCTCACCGCACGGCAGAATCCGCCCGCGCTCGCCAAGCCGGATGAGCGCTCGCGCCGCTCGCCGCGATGTTCTGCGAGCACAACGACCCGACCCAAGATGAACAAGAAACTGTTGCTGGCCGCCGTTGCGGCCTCTTTGTGCACCCTTAGCGCGCAGGCCGATGAAGGCCGCTCCGTGTTTTTTGCGCTGACCGGTGGCCTTACCTACGGTGGCGACGAAATCGCTACGATCACCTACACCGACGGCAGTTCCGCCGAGCTGCGTGCAGGCAACCTGTTCAACATCGGCGCTGGCGCGCTGTGGGCGCCGACGAACATGCCGATCGCGCTGCAGGCCACGCTGAACTACCACTCCGACTACGCCAGCGCGAAGAACGGCGATGCCACCTTCTCGCGCGTGCCGTTCGAACTGATGGGCTACTACACCGGCGTCGACAAGTGGCGTTTCGGCGCCGGCCTGCGCTTCGTGAACAACATCAGCGCAGAACTCAAGCGCGATGGCGCGGCAACTGAGACGGTCGACTACAAGAATGCGGTGGGCTACGTGCTTGAAGCGGGTTACCGCATCACCAAGCAGGGCTGGGTCAATGCCCGCATCGGCATCGAGGAATACGAGCCGGAATCGCTGAAGGTTGGCGCTTGGCGCTACGACATCTCGAACCAGGAGAAGGTCAACGCCAGCTACGGCGGTGTGAACGTCGTGTTCGGCTTCTGATCAGGCCGCTGTGCGCGAGAGGGCCGGGCTTGCCCGGCCTTCTGTTTTTGTCGCGCCGGCGAATCGCAGGGCAATCATTCCCCGCGCCCGTCATAGAATCGCGGCTTCACCAAGTTTGGAGCCGCCATGTCCGTCCTTATCTGCGGGTCGATTGCTTACGACACGATCATGGTCTTCCAGGATCGCTTCAAGAAGCACATCCTGCCCGACCAGATCCATATCCTGAACGTTTCCTTTCTGGTGCCCGACATGCGGCGCGAGTTCGGCGGCTGCGCGGGCAACATCGCCTATGCGCTGAAGTTGCTCGGCGGTGCGCCGCTGATCATGGCCACTGCGGGTGAGGACGCCGCGCCCTACCGCAAGCGCCTGGCTGATCTGGGCATCCCGGATACGCATGTGCGCGAAGTGCCGGGTAGCTACACCGCGCAGGCCTTCATTACCACCGATCTGGACGACAACCAGATCACCGCCTTCCACCCGGGCGCGATGAGCTTCTCGCACCAGAACCATGTGGCGGATGCAGCGGGCGTGAAGCTTGGCATCGTTGGGCCCGACGGGAGCGACGGCATGCTGCAGCACGCACGCGACTTCCACGCAGCGGGCATCCCCTTCGTGTTCGATCCGGGCCAGGCGATGCCGTTGTTCTCGGGCGAGGAGTTCCTGCAGTTCCTCGACTGGGCGACCTGGTGCACCGTCAACGACTATGAAGCCCACCTGCTGTGCGAGCGCACCGGCCTGACGCTGCCGCAGATCGCGGCGAAGGTGCAGGGGCTGGTCGTGACGCGCGGCGGCGAAGGTTCCGACATATTTGCCGACGGGCGCGAAACGCGGGTGCCGGTGGTGCCGATCTCCGCCATCGCAGACCCGACAGGTTGTGGCGACGCCTACCGCGGTGGCCTGCTGTACGGCCTCGCGAACGGCTGGACGCTGGAGAAATCCTGCCAGCTCGCGAGCGTGATGGGGGCCTACAAGATCGAAGTGCGCGGCCCGCAGAACTACGCCCCGACGCGCGATGAGATCGCCACGCGTTTCGAGCGGGCCTACGGCGCACGGCCGTTCTGATCAGCGCCGGGTGATCCAAGAAGAAGGCCGGGTGTTTGCACCCGGCCTTCTGTCATTTTGGGCTCCGCGTTGCCCCTGCGTCAGCTGTCGCCGCGCTCACCCGCCGCATGCAGATGCCGCCGCACCGACAGCGCTGCGCCAAGCCAGCCGAGCAGGCTGGCGAAGCCGATCAGCGCTGCCACGCCGAGTAGATCCGGCCCGCCGAGTTCGAGCGGAATGCCGTAGGACTCCGCGAGCCGCGTCGCGGGGCCCTGCATCAGCGCGAGGATGCCGATCAGCAGGCCCCACGCGGCGAGCCCGCCGAGCGCGCCTTGCAGTGCGCCGAACCACAGGAAGGGGCGGCGCACCCATTGCTGGGTTGCGCCGAGCAACAGGCTGACGCCGATTTCGTGGCGTTGCGTCAGGATCTGCAGCCGGATGGTATTGAAGGTGACGATCACCAGCGCGGCGCCCAAGAGCCCGGCCAGGGCGCCGACGGCGGAGTGGACGAGGCTCACCAGCGCGGCGAGGCGTTGCACCCATTCGGTATCGAGCTGCACATGCGCGACGCCGGGCAGTTTGCGGAAGCTCTCGGCGAGTCGCGTGAACTCGGCCGGCGCATCGCTGTGCGGTGTGATGATGAAGGCGTCGGGCAGCGGGTTCTCGCCCAGTGCACGCGTTACATCGCCCAGGCCGCTGCCGCTCGCGAGCTGTTTGAGTGCTTCGTCGCGCGGCACGTAGCGCAGGCCGGTAACGCCCTTGTCGCTGCGCAGCGCACGCTCGACCGCGGCAACCTTGGCCTTGTCCGCGCCGACTTCCATGAACAGGCTGATCTCGGGCTGGCCCGATAGCCCTTGGGCGAGCCGCGCGACGCTGTCGGCGAGCACATAGCCGAGCGCTGGCAGCACCAGTGCGATCGCCACCACGAGCACCGACAGCAGCGTACCGAGCGGTGTATGGGTCAGGCGTTTGACGGCGCGCGACAATGCGATGCCGTGCAGGGCGAACCAGCGGGTCATGCGCTCACCAGCCTTCCCTTAGAGAGTTCGATGCGGCGCGGCGCGCGGTCGGCGAACAGGCGCTCATCGTGCGTGGCGATGATCATCGTCACGCCGGCTTCGTTGTAGTCGCGGAACAGGGCTGCAATGTCCTGCGCGTAGGCGGCGTCGAGGTTGGCCGTAGGTTCGTCGGCGATCAACATGGTCGGGCGATTGACGATCGCACGCGCAATCGCCACGCGTTGCTGTTCGCCGCCGGAGAGCGAGATCGGCATCGACCTTTCATGCTGCGCCAGCCCGACGCGCTCCAGCGCCGCACGCACACGCGCCTTGGCGTCGCGCGCCGGCATGTCGGCAAGGATCAGCGGCAGCATCACGTTGTCCAGCACGTTGCGGTCGTAGAGCAGGCGGCTGTCCTGCGTGACGAGGCCCAGGCTGCGGCGCAGGTAGGGGATCGCGCCGGCGGGCAGCCGGCTCACATCCTGTGCGTTGATCAGCACGCGGCCGCTGGTCGGGCGTTCGAGCACCGGCAGCAGTTTGAGCAGCGTGCTCTTGCCGGCGCCGGAGTGGCCGCGCAGCACGACCAGCTCGCCGCGTTCGATACGCAGGTTGATGCCGATCAGCGCTTCGTACCCGCCGGGGTAGCGCTTCGAGACATTGTCGAACTGGATCACGCGACAGCCTCCTCGATGGCGTTCAGGCGTTCGGTGCGGCGTCGAACAGGGCTTCGACGAATTCCCGGGCAACGAAGGGCTGCATGTCGTCGATGCGTTCGCCGACACCGATGAAGCGGATCGGCTTCGGGTTGGTGCGCGCGATCGCCGCCAGCACGCCACCCTTGGCGGTGCCGTCGAGTTTCGTGACGACCAGGCCCGTTACGCCGACGGCTTTGTCGAATGCGGCTAGCTGCGCGAGCGCGTTCTGGCCAATGTTCGAATCAAGCACCAGCAACACTTCATGCGGCCCGCTCGGGTCGGCCTTCTGGATCACGCGACGCACCTTGGCGATCTCTTCCATCAGGTGCAGCTGCGTCGGCAGGCGGCCGGCGGTATCCGCCAGCACGATGTCGATGCCGCGGGCGCGTGCCGCGTTGATGGCGTCGAACACCACTGCGGCCGGGTCGCCGCCGTCCTGCGAAATCACCGTTACGTCGTTGCGGCGGCCCCACTCCTGCAGCTGCTCGCGGGCCGCGGCGCGAAAGGTGTCGCCCGCGGCGAGCAGCACGCTCTTGCCTTCGGCCTGGAAGCGTTTGGCCAGCTTGCCGATCGAGGTGGTCTTGCCCGAGCCATTGACGCCGGCGAGCATAATGATCGTCGGCTTGTGGGTATGAATGTCGAGTGGCTGCTGCAGCGGCGCGAGCAAGCCTTCAAGCAGCTCCATCAGCACACCCTTGAGCTGCTCGCCGGTTTCGAGCTTGTCGCGCTTCCAGCGCTTGCGCATTTCGTCGATTAGGTACTGCGTTGCGTCGACGCCGCAGTCTGCGGTGAGCAGCGTGGTTTCGATCTCGTCGAGCAGTTCGTCGTCGATCTTGCGGCGCGAGAACAGATCCGACATCACGTCGCCGACATCCGCACCCAGCGTCGGGCCGACCGCGGCATTCAGCTTTGCGCGCGTCTTCGACAGCCCGTCGCGCAGGCGTACGGCCCAGGAACGCGAGTCGGCTGGCGCCGTTGGCTGCGGCGCAGATTCCACTGCAGCCGTGACGGGCCTGGCTTCAACCGGTGCCGCAGCGGGCGCCACCGCTGGTGCGGGTGCGGCGGGCGTTGGCTGCGGCGCTGCGCTGTCGGCGGGTTTCTTCTTGAAGAAATCGAACATGGGAGCTTCCGTGGATGCAGGTTGCGCGAGTGGCGCGCAAGCCCGTGTGCCGCTAATATGCTGCGCCCGCGGTAGCCTGCAGAGGCTGCGCCGGCAGGAAAATTCGACCCAGAAGTCTAGCAGATGCCCCCCATCCATCCTGAGTTTGCGGTGCCCGGAGCTGCCCGATGAGCCAATTGCGCATCGTCGGCGGTCAGTGGCGCTCGCGCCGCCTGCAGGTGGCGGATGTGCCGGGCTTGCGGCCGACGCCGGATCGCGTGCGAGAGACCTTGTTCAACTGGCTCGGGCAGGATCTCGATGGCTGGTCCTGCCTCGATCTTTTTGCTGGCAGCGGTGCGCTGGGCTTCGAGGCGGCTTCGCGCGGCGCAGCCCATGTGCTGCTTGTTGAGCGCGACCCTGCTGCGTATGCTGTGTTGCAGCAAAACGCCCGGCTGCTCGGCGGCGATGCTCTGGTGTGCCAGCGCGGTGATGCGCTCCGGCTGGTCGAGACGACCCCGCGCCGCTTCGACCTGATCTTCCTCGATCCGCCCTTCCGCCAGCAGTGGCTGGAGCGTCTGGCGCCGTCGCTGGAACCCATCCTGACTGAAGATGGCTTCGTATACGTCGAGGCGGAAACCCCGGTCGAAACCCTTGGGGGCTTGCGTGCGGTCAAGGCCGGCAAGGCCGGACAAGTTCACTATCAACTATTGCAACGAGGCGAGGCATGAGGGAACGCGTAGCGGTTTATCCGGGAACGTTCGATCCGCTGACGCGCGGACATGAAGACCTCGTGCGGCGCGCCTCGCGCATGTTCGAGCGGGTCATCGTGGCCGTGGCGGATAGCCGCGGCAAACGGCCGATCTTCGAGCTCGACGAGCGGGTACAGATCGCGCGCGACGTGCTCAGTGGCTACCCGAATGTCGAAGTGGATGGATTTTCCGGCCTGCTGCTGGATTTCCTGAAGAAGCAGGATGCGCGCATCGTGTTGCGCGGCCTGCGGGCGGTGTCGGATTTCGAATACGAATTCCAGATGGCCGGCATGAACCGCCGGCTGTATCCGGAGGTCGAATACGTATTCCTGACGCCGGCCGATGAGTTCATGTTCCTGTCGGCGACGATGGTGCGCGAGATCGCACTGCTCGGCGGCGATGTTAGTC
>CAMFLH010000032.1 GCA_945957295.1 uncultured Uliginosibacterium sp. | reverse complement strand
TCACCGTTGCCGCGCAGCAAGATGCCGACCGCCTGTGGGCCTTCGGGCGCCTGATCCGCAACACCGACATGCACGCCGGCAACCTTGCATTCCTTCATACCGGCAGCGCAGTGCTCGAGCTTGCGCCCGCCTACGACATGGTGCCCATGGCGCTGGCCCCGCGCGCCTCAGGCGAAGTGCCCGACACCCTCCCCGCGCCGCTCATCGGCACGCCGCCGGCGCTTGATGCATGGCGAGCGGCCTTGCTGGCGGCAAGCGCTTATTGGGAGAGCGTTGCGACCGATCCGCGCGTCGACGAACCCGTCCGCAATGCGGCGCACGCCGCCTTGGTGTGCCTTGAGGCGTTAAAGCTGCCGCTGGCTTGAGGGGTTCCCGGCAACTTTGTTCAATTACGCATCGGGCGCCTTGAGCACCGATATTCCATACGCTCCGAAACCCGATTGCCGTCACTCCCGACTGTCTGTTCACTACCTCGCACGGCCTCTGGTTCATCGGCCACATCGCCAGCCACATCCTCGTCGCCGGCAGCGAATCGCAATGGACCTTCTTCAACGATAGCTACCACAAGTGCAAAATTGACAAGAGATAGCGACTCGGGGAGGAAGATGCGAAGCCGAAGCTGATTCGGTACAAACCGATTAGTCGTTCAGCGAAGGCAGACGGAAAATTCGCCTGCCCTTCGGCAGGCCAATTCTCTGCAGCTACCAGTTTAGCTACAGAACGCGCACCACCAGTGAATCGTCCTGAATCAATCAGGGAAGCACGTAAAGGCTATCGATACGCAATTGTGCTTTCTTCAACCACTGTCGAATTGGAAAATCCGTGACGCGCGAGTAGGTACTCAAGGTGTAGACGCACAACCTGTTTGTCTCGCAATCTTGGCCCTAGAACCATCCTGCTACCGCAAGAGCCAAATAACTCAGCCCCAGCCTCAACAAAAAGTCTCGGCGGACTCCTGTCATCCACTTTCAATTGAGTCGAATCAAGGGGACGACAGTCAACGATGCGCACCTCCCTTTCGCTGCTGTATTCATCGCTCTTGAACAAGTAATAGAGATCATTAAGAATGACAAGCACTATTTGGCTGGCGCGATCAGCCATAACATTGTCGACCACACGCAAAGCAGCAATTTTCTCACCTATTAGACGAAGCGACGGCGTCAAGGAATCCCAGCATGATCGAGCTTCTTGTTCGCCGTAGAGCACTTGCAGCAGTTTTTTTGGACGGGAATCCCTCCTTTTTATTTCCTCGTCTTTACTCTCTAGCTCGTCAGCGAACTCCGTGGCGGCCAGTACCAGACCTTGAGTATCAAGCTCAAATGCGGACAGCGGCACCTCCAAAGCAACACCCTCACCATTTGCACCGTAAGCCCTCCAAAGATCCAAACGATCACTTGAAAGAGTAAGTGAGCACAAATACACGCCAAACCGGCGTCCATCCACTGAAACCTCACCGGGACGGCTGCTGGCCTTTATGGAACTTTTCAACGTATTGTCAGCAAATTTAGCAAGGTAAGACCCTTCTTCTGGATCATTCATGTAGCTTGCGTGATAAAGACGAAGACAGTTTCTTCCCTTCTCCGGAATTCCCGTCTTGCTATCTATGGGCAACATGCTTTCCACGACACGAGCACTCGTAAAATGCGATGCGGATTGAACGTCAACACTTTGAACTCGATGCCTCTCCCACTTTCTGAGCTCGACCAGAAGATTTAGATGCCTTATCTCGCATGCTAAATCGTTAGTCAAACCACTAATCATATCCTCCAACCGGTCTGGCAAAAGAGTGTCCGCCCACTTCACTCCCCAATGCTTGTGTTTCGCCTTAGACTTTCTTACACCAACACCATCTCGATAAGCCAAACTCACTGCAAACATCGCAGCTGAAACTCCGTGCTCTGCAGCCTTGACCATCCAAGCGAAAGATTTTCTTATGTCTCTTTCTATTTCATCACCGGCAAGAAATAGATGCGCAAGACCCACCATCGCTTTGGTGTTACCCAAATCCGCCGCCCGGACCATCCATAACATACAGAGATCTAGATCTTTATCTAATCCGACACCTTTTTTATATGCAGTCGCAAGCAACCACATTGCTACTGGATGGCCTTCCTCGGCGGCTTTCTTTGTCCAGTATATGAATCTCTCGGTGTTTTTTTCGGTACCCAATCCATCTCGATATGCCAACCCCAACATTCCCATTGAAGTGGGGTCGCCGGCCTCCGCCGATTTAACCATCCAATTGAAGTATTGAACCAAATCCGCCGGACGCCCAATTCCATCGCGGAAGAACACCGCCAGAAAACGCATTGCCACTGCTTCGCCGGCCTCAGCGGCTTTTCCGATCCACAGGGCAAATAAATCACTATTCTTTGCTGTACCGACTCCGTCTCTATAAGCAATTGCCAAAATTCGCATTGCTATCTTTTCACCGGATTCGGCTGCCTTCACAATCCATTGGTGAAAGAGATCCGGATCGGAGGGCACAGCTGTGCCGTCACGGTAGGCCAACGCGAGCAAACGCATCGCGACTGGGTCATTTTGCTCTGCCGCCGCACGAATCCATTCGATGAATTTTTCGGGGTTTTGTTGGGTGCCCAGCCCGTCGCGATAAGCGATCGCCAACGCTCTAATTTGAGAGCGCGACCCGCCATCGCCGGCCGTATCAAGCAGGATTTGGAAATGAGCTTTGAGATCTACATTCGTCCCTAACCCGTCACGAAATGCAAGTGCAAGTAAAAACTTCGCGTGTGAGTCGCCTGCGTCGGACGACCTTCCAATCCAATCGAAGTATCTCTTCAGGTCCTTGGCGGTGCCGACACCATCTCTATAGGCGACAGCAAGTAGTCGCATAGCAATTGCATCGCCGGCCTCGGCTGATCTATTAATCCATTCGAAATATAACCTTTCGTCTTTCGAAACCCCTTTTCCGTCTCGATAGCACAATGCCAGCAGACGCATACCCTTGGGATGATTCATCTGTGCGCATTTGCACACGCATTCAAAGTACTTTGACGGATCAGCTTGCGTTCCGTTGCCATTTCTATATGCGACGGCAAGACTCAATACATCCTCTACCTCCCCACTTCTCGCCAGATTCAACAACCTTTCAAACTCTGCTTTTGCCGCGCCTGGAATGTGGTCGGTTGATTCGTCACAGGGAGCGATCACTTGACTTTCTGTCTGAATTATTTGCTTCATTTGTCGAAAAGTTGTGCTTGGTTCTTCAGGAAGAGAAGATATCGGGGTCAGGTCTTGCATACGCGCATCCCCAAGGTTTGTTTGCACTTCGGAAACGCCCCACACCCCCAATACGCCCCTCGCGCACTTTCGCGAGCTACCATCTCCGTACCGCACGACGGACAACTCGGTGTAGTCCAATCACCCGCCGTCACAGCGGTGAGTAGCTTGCGGCTGACCTCCGCAGGCAGGCGCTGCAACATCGCGAGTAGCTGGCGGCCATCGAGCAGGGTGATGCGGTTGGCGACGGCGAAGGTGCGGGCGTCTTCGGTGTAGCGGCCGGGGGCCATGAAGAAACCTTTTTCGACGCCCTCATGGGCCATGACGCCGCGTAGTTCGCGGATCAGCTTCACGCCCACGGCGCGCTCGCCCCAGGCTTTGCACTGGACGATGGCGGTGCAGCGTTGCGGGTCGGCGTCGTCCTGGTAGAGGCGCACATCGACGCCGCCATCCGGACCCAGCGGGGTGCTTTCGGCGCGGATGCCTTTGGCGCGGTAGAAAGCGAGGCAGACCTCTTCGAAGCGCTTCCATTCCATGTCGCGCAACACGTCGAGCGACCATTCTTCGGGCCGAGCGATGTCGGTGTCGGATGGCGCGTGGCCCGAGCTGCGGTCTGCGGCGACTTCGCTGGTTGGTTCGATGCGTTCGCGCTGCGAGGTGACCGGGCTTAGATTGGCCCGGCCGCGCCCCGTGCCGGCTTCAAGTTGGTAGGTGTAGCCGGGCTGCTTGGCGCCCGATTGCTGAAGCAATTTGTAGAGCGCGATAGCGGAGAAGAGGAACAGCGCAGCCAGCGCGAAGGGCCGGATGCCGCCGTAAAGCCCAGCGCCGTAGATGCCCATTGCACTGCTGCGCGGCAGCCAGATGAAGACACCGACGAAGATGGCGAGCGCGAAGACGGCCGAGACGTACCACGGCGCTTGCAGCGCTACGGTGAGCAGACCTTCGTCTTTGCGGCGGTGGCGGGCCATGACTTCGATCGGGGGCGGGGGCTGCCGGCATTCTAGGGGTGACGAAGTGCGTTGTAGATGGACAAAAGTCAAAACCCGGGCGGGAGCCTAAACTTCGTCACACTCACGTTTGCTCGCCGCAAGACCATGACAGCCACCGAAGCCTTTTCGTTGAAGCACCTGCTGATTGCGCTGGCCGGCGCCGCGGGCATTACCTGGCTGGCGGCGAGCCTGTCACCCGCGCCGCGATTCGATCTGGTGCCCGCCAGCAGCGAAGCGACGGCACCGCGTTCGGCCTTCGGTGTTGGGGAACTAGGTGGCAATGCCAGCAACGCGCCGCGATGGACGGCACCACCGCAGCGGATCGCGAACGATGCGCCCGCCACGCCCGCCCCGGCGGAGGCCAAAGCGCCACGTGGCAGGTCGTACAAATGCGTGATCGGCGGCCGGGTTGAGTATGCCGATCGCCCTTGCGCGGACGGCGCGGACAGCAGCCTGGTGAATGTGAACCCCGCGTTGGTGGGGGCGGTGCCGACGCGGCGATAGCCGATGGCGCCGGCTCAGGCGGCGCCCACCGTGCGTGCTGCGCTTGCGCCGCGCGGATCAGCCCTTCTGCGAATCGCCCGGCGCATCGGGTGATTCGTCTTCCTTGAGCTTGATGCCGCGCCGCGCGAGCGATTCGCGCAGCAGGTATTCGATCTGGGCGTTCACGCTGCGCATTTCGGCGCCGGCGAGGCGCGCGAGGGCGTCCCACACGGCGGGGTCGATGCGCAGCGGGAAGGATTTTTTGCCGGGTGAGGCCATGCCTTAGGGGTAGAGCGTGCCGCTGTTGACCACCGGCTTGACCTCTTGCTCGCTGCACAGCACGACGAGCAGGTTGCTGACCATGGCGGCCTTGCGTTCGTCGTCCAGTTCCACCACGCGGCGCTCGGAGAGGGCGTTGAGCGCGAGCTCCACCATGCCAACGGCGCTGTCGACGATCTTGCGGCGCGCGGCGATCACCGCTTCGGCCTGCTGACGGCGCAGCATGGCGTTAGCGATTTCGGGCGCGTAGGCCAGATGCGTGAGGCGCGTTTCTTCGACCAGCAGGCCGACCGGGCCGAGGCGTTCGTTGAGCTTGCGGGCGAGCACTTCGGCGATCAGATCCGAGCCGCCGCGCAGCGTGCGCGCAGCCGGCACGCCTTCGGCTTCGATGCTGTCGTAGGGGTGGCTGCTGGCGATTTCGCGCAGCGCGGCTTCGCTCTGGATGCGGACGTAGGTGTCGTAGTCATCGACGTTGAAGAGCGCGCGAGCGGTGTCGTCGACACGCCAGACGATAGCGGCGGCAATTTCGATCGGGTTGCCGCGCTCGTCGTTCACCTTGAGCTTGTCGGAGAGGAAGTTGCGCACGCGCAGCGAGATACGGCGGCGGGTGAAGAGCGGAATCGTCCAGCGCAGGCCGCTCTTCCGATCGGTGCCGACGTAGGCGCCGAAGAGCTGCAACGCGGCGCCCTCGTTCGGCTGCAACATGTACAGGCCACCGAAACACAGCGCGATGACCAGCACGCAGAGGCCGACGGTGGTGGGCTGCACCTGCGCCTCGGCCCCCGCGAACTGGGTAATCAGCCAGCCGATGGCAGCGAGGCCGATGAGCACTGCGAGGTAACCGTTGGCCGAGAAGGCGGCGCGTTCAACTTGGGCATCGTTGGTGGCTTGCATGACATCCTCATCGCAAGAAAGTGATATCACTTTGGTATCCAGCGTTGCGCTTGTCAAGCTGCGGGATGCGCGCCTCGATGTGGGCAGGGGTCTTACGTGCGCTTGATCAGCGCCCCGCTACTGCACTTACCGCACAGGGCCGCCGCGCTCACCGGCTCTGTGCCAGACGGAGCGCTGTCACAGCGCTTATCGAGATTCGCAAGATCAATAGGCTGGATCAATCGCGATCATCGCCGCAATTCAATGGTCATCCGATGGGCTGGCATCTACGCTTCAAAGCCAGACCCATTCATCGGCTTACACGGAGACAGCGACCATGAGCAGCGAACAGAAATGCCCCTTCGGCCACGGCTCCCGCACCACCCCCGCCCGGCAGTCCAACCGCGACTGGTGGCCCAATCAGCTGAATCTCTCGATCCTGCATCAGCACGCGCCGGCCTCGAACCCGATGGACCCGGGCTTCGACTACGCCAAGGCGTTCAAGTCGATCGACTACGCCGCGCTGAAGGCGGACCTCAAGGCGCTGATGACCGACTCGCAGGACTGGTGGCCGGCCGACTGGGGCCACTACGGTGGCCTGTTCATCCGCATGGCGTGGCACAGCGCCGGCACCTACCGCACGGCAGACGGCCGCGGTGGCGCGGGCACCGGCAACCAGCGTTTCGCGCCGGTGAATAGCTGGCCGGACAACGGCAACCTGGACAAGGCGCGCCGGCTGCTGTGGCCGATCAAACAGAAGTACGGCAACAAGCTTTCGTGGGCGGATCTGATGATCCTCGCCGGCAATGTCGCGCTCGAATCGATGGGCTTCAAGACCTTCGGTTTCGGCGGCGGCCGCGCCGACATCTGGCAGCCGGAAGAGGACATCTACTGGGGCGCGGAGAAGGAATGGCTCGCCACGTCGGACAAACCGAACAGCCGCTACTCCGGCAACCGCGAACTCGCCAACCCGCTCGCCGCGGTGCAGATGGGCCTGATCTATGTAAACCCGGAAGGGCCGGACGGCAACCCGGACCCGGTAGCCTCTGGTCGCGATGTGCGCGAGACCTTCGCCCGCATGGCGATGAACGACGAAGAGACGGTGGCGCTGGTCGCCGGCGGCCACACCTTCGGCAAGGCGCACGGCGCGGGAGACCCGAAGCTGGTCGGCCCCGAGCCGGAAGCGGCGCCGATCGAAGCGCAGGGCTTTGGCTGGATCAACAAGCTCGGCAGCGGCAAGGGTGTGCACACCACCACCAGCGGTATCGAAGGTGCCTGGAAGCCCAACCCCACCACCTGGGACAACGGCTACTTCGACATGCTCTTCGGCTACGAGTGGGAACTCACCAAGAGCCCGGCCGGCGCGCACCAGTGGGTAGCGAAGAACGTGAAGCCGGAGCACATGATCCCCGACGCGCACGACCCGTCGAAGAAGCATCCGCCGATGATGACCACGGCCGACCTGTCGCTGCGCTTTGACCCGATCTACGAAAAGATCTCGCGCCGCTTCCACCAGGACCCGGCGGCCTTCGCCGACGCCTTCGCCCGCGCATGGTTCAAACTCACCCACCGCGACATGGGGCCCAAGGGCCGCTACCTTGGCCCGGAAGTGCCAGCCGAAGACCTGATCTGGCAAGACCCGATTCCGGCGGTGGATCACCCGCTGGCCGACGCCGCGGACGTGGCAGTGCTGAAGGCGAAGATCCTTGCCTCGGGCCTGACGACGGCCGAGCTGGTCTACAGCGCCTGGTCGTCGGCCGCGAGCTTCCGTGGCTCGGACAAGCGGGGCGGCGCCAACGGGGCGCGTATCCGCCTCGCCCCGCAGAAGGGCTGGGAGGTGAACCAACCGGCGCAGCTTGCGAAGGTGCTAGCCGCACTTGAAGGCATCCAGAACGACTTCAACGCGGCAGCGAGCGGCGGCAAGCGAGTCTCCCTCGCCGACCTGATCGTGCTCGCCGGTTCGGCCGCGGTGGAAGCCGCCGCCAAGGCTGCCGGCCACGCGATCGAGGTGCCCTTCGCACCCGGCCGCATGGATGCGAGCGAAGCGCAGACCGATGCCGCCTCCTTCGAGCCGCTGGAGCCGCAGGCCGATGGCTTCCGCAACTACCAGAAGGCGCAGTACCGCGTGCCGGCCGAGGAACTGCTGGTCGACAAGGCGCAACTGCTGACGCTCTCGGCGCCCGAGATGACGGTGCTCGTCGGCGGCCTACGGGTGCTCGGCGCGAACTACGGTGGCGCCAAGGACGGCGTGTTCACCCAGCGCGCCGGCCAGCTCAGCAACGACTTCTTCGTCAATCTGCTCGACATGGGCACGGTGTGGCATCCGGTGGACGACAGCGCGCAGCGCTTCGAAGGCCGCGACCGCCGCACTGGCGCAGTGAAGTGGACCGGCACCCGGGTGGACCTGGTGTTTGGCTCCAACTCGCAGCTCCGTGCGCTGGCCGAGGTGTATGCGCAGAGCGATGCGAGCGAGAAGTTCGTGCGCGACTTCGTGGCCGCCTGGGTGAAGGTGATGAACCTGGATCGGCTTGATTTGAAGTAAGCGGCGTCGCTGAGCCGAAGAACAGCACAAGCCCGCGTTCCGGCGGGCTTGTGCTTTGTGGCTTGGCAGTTCCATGCGGCGGAGAGAGTCAGACTTGCGGCGACCTAGAGGTAGCAGCCGACCGCGTACAGCTCGGCGTCGTCAGGTTGCAAGGCCAGCAACGCGCTAGCCTCGTGAACCCATTGCTGAGGTGGGATGCGCTCAGCCGACCCGCGATCACCCAGCAGGCTCGCTTCGGCATGCCACTGGCCGTCTATGACCACGGCAAAAGGCAATGCGGTGTTCTGACGAACATACTCAACAAAACCGGCTTCGTCCGCACCAAAGCGCATCAGGGTCGCCCGAGTGACCACGGGGTAGGCGCTGGCCTCGCCCGACTCCGGCGTGGGGCCGCCCATTGGGCATGGCGCCAGCCGGGTGCCCACCAAACGCTCGATCGAGATGGCCTCCAGCGAGCCCAAAGCATGTGTGCGTGAGCGGGCCGTGCCGTTCGTTCCATCGCCCGCACGATGAAAGGCCGTATATGCCGACAGGGCGCGCCTCACGTTCTGCTCGCGCTGCTCCTCTAGATCCCAATGCTTCTTCAGCAGCACATCAGCAAAGCCTTCAGGCGAGGGGTCGTCGTATCGGAGCGGGTCGCCGAGGCGAGTTGCCGCTTCAAAGCCCTCCTTGACCTTGAAGAAGCCGCGCCATCGCCCGCCGAGCTGCCAGCCGTTCCACCGTCGGCACGGGTTGAACCAGTAGCCTACGCGGCCAGCCGCGACCGCGGCCGGGGAGTAGCCCTGCTCGATCACGAAGTCTTCGAAGCGGGGGTAGAGCGTTTTCAGTGGCGTTCTGCGCACTGGCATCGTGCCTGCGATGGGACGATCCGCTGGCGGCAGAGCATCGCCGGTAGAGATCAGTGCCGCGTGCGGCTCGGTTACCGCACGCGTGTACCAGAGAATCGGGTCGACGCTGCCGTGCTCGTATTCAAACCGCAACCGTTCCGACATATCGCGGAAGCTGCGGTAGTGCTCAGATCGGGTGTGCTGCTCGAACGGCGCGAGCGCCTTGGACAAAGCGAAGTGAGTGTCGCCGGGGGCCTTCACGACCACGACAGAGAAGTGTGTGGTCATGTCCGGTACCGCAGCGACGTGGGCGGCGTGAAGGGGACCGCCACCGTGATCGGACTGAGCGGCCATTGCGACGAGTACTTCTGAACGAGGCGGTGCGGCATGCCCGCGATTTTCAGTGCGGTACGGGGCGAATTCCAGCTGTCTGGTCAACCCGGCGCGCTGCGGCGCGTGCGCCGAAACCGCCCGCTGCGTGCAACGCCAGGGCCCGAGCCGCGAGCGCATAATGCGCGAGCCTAAAAATACCCGCGTGCCCGATCGTGCTTCGACCGCTGCAGTCCATTTCCTGGTCTTCCCTGAAACCCGCCCTGCACACGGTGTGGCAACGCCTGCGCCACCCGAGCCGCCGCGATGTGCTGATCGCGCTCGCGATTCCTCCCGCGCTGCTGCTCGCGTGGGTACTGGTGCTGATTCCCTTCACACCGGGCATCTCGGATATCCGCAAGGCGCGCGAAGAGGCGCCGACACAGGTGCTGTCGGCCGACGGCAAGCCGCTCGCCGAGTTCAAGCGCGGTAACCGCGACTGGGTGCCGCTGGAGGCGATTTCGCCGCGCGTGATCGACGCGCTGATCGCGACCGAGGACAAGCGCTTCTACGACCACCACGGCATCGACTTCCGCCGCCTGGTCGGCGCGACGCTGGCCACGCTGCAAGGCGACACGCAGGGCGGCTCCACGATCACGCAGCAGCTTGCGCGCAACCTGTTCCCGGAAGAGATCGGCCGCCGCCAGAACATCACGCGCAAGCTCAAGGAAGCGATCACCGCGCTGAAAATCGAGGCGCTGTATTCAAAGCAGCAGATCCTCGAGACCTACCTCAACACGGTGCCCTTCCTCTACAACGCCTACGGCATCGACATGGCGGCGCGCACCTACTTCGGCAAGCCGGCGCGCGAGCTGGATATTTCGGAGAGCGCGACGCTGATCGGCATGCTGAAGGGCACCAGCTACTACAACCCGGTGCTGAACCCGGACCGCGCGCGCGAGCGGCGCAACGTGGTGCTGGCCTTGATGGCCAAGCAGGACAAGCTCTCTGCCCAACGTTTCGAAGCGCTCGCGAAACGGCCGCTGAAGCTGGACTTTGAACGCCAGTCGGCCGAACCCGGCGATGCGCCGCACTTCACCGTGCAGTTGAAGCGCTGGCTGATCGACTGGGCCGACCAGCACGACTACAACATCTACACCGATGGGCTGGTGGTGCGCACCACCATCGATTCGCGCCTGCAGGGTTTCGCCGCACGCGCAGTGGAGCAACGCACGCGCGCCCTGCAGGGTATCGCCAACAGTGCATGGGGCGGCCAGTGGCGCGCCGGCAATCGCACCGTTGAAGCGCTGGTGCGCGACAGCACGGCCTTTGCCGAGGCCACCGCGGCCGGTGAATCGGCAGACGAAGCGCTCAAGCGCCTGCTGCGCGATAACGACTTCATGCGGCAGTTGCGCGAAGAGAAGACGCGCATCGAAGCGGGCTTCCTTGCGATCGACCCGCGCAGCGGCGCAATCCTCGCGTGGATCGGCAGCCGCGATTTCGCGGTCGATGCCTACGACCATGTGCGGCAGGCCCGCCGCCAGCCGGGTTCCACCTTCAAGCCCTTCGTCTACGGCGCTGCCTTCGAACATGGTGCGAAGCCGGACGACACCTTCGTCGACGCCCCGGTGCAGATACCGCTGCCGGGCGGTGAGGTGTGGGAGCCAGACGACGCCGAACCGCCCACCGGCGAGCCGATGACGCTGGCCACCGCGCTCGCGCTGTCGCGCAATCGCATCACCGCGCAGGTGATGCAGCAGGTGGGCCCCGCGCGCGTCGCCAAGCTCGCACGCGCAATGGGCGTGCGTGAAAGCAAGCTCGACGAAGTGCCCTCGCTCGCGCTGGGCACCAGCCCGGTGACGCTGTACGAAATGGTCAGCGCTTACGCCACCATCGCGAACGCTGGCCACTACCTCGCGCCGGCGATGGTGCTGCGCATCGAGAACCGCAAGGGCGAAGTGCTGGAAGAGTTCCGCCCGGCGGACCCGGAGCGCGCGATTTCCGCAGAGGCTGAAGACACCCTGCTCGACGCGATGCGCGGCGTCGTGCAGCGCGGCACCGGCAGCGCGATCCGCGGCCGCTTCGGCGTGCGCGGTGATCTGGCAGGCAAGACGGGCACCACGCAGGACAACACCGACGGTTGGTTCATCCTGATGCATCCGCAACTGGTGGCGGGCGCCTGGGTCGGCTTCAACGACGCGCGCATCACGCTGCGCAGCAACTACTGGGGCCAGGGCGCACACAGCGCGCTGCCGATGGTCGGCGACTTCTTCTCGCGCGCGCAGAACGCCCGCCTGATCGACACCAACGCGCGCTTCGTGCGCGCTCAGGACGCCACCCTCAGCGGCCGCCTGCATGCCTGGTATCAATCGCTGTTCGGCGAGGTACCCGAAACCGAGGCCTCTGCGCCGCGGCCGCGACCGGCAGAACCGGCCGCCCCACAAAGCGAGCCGCCCATGGCCGAGGCTTCCTCCCCCACGCCCGAAGCGCCAATCGCCGATCTTCCGCCCACACCGGACCCCGCCGCAAGCGCCAGTACGCCAGCGCCGGCGGCGTCATCCGCGCCCGTCGCGCCATACGATACGTCGTCACCCGCCGCGCAGTCCGCGCCTGCGAACTGAGGGATTCGGCGGATATGGATAGAATGACGCAAATGAAAACGGCGCCAATGGCGCCGTTTTCATCAATGCTGCGTGTGGTCAATCACGCGGAGCGACGGCGACGCGCCGCGACAGCGGTAATGCCCAGTCCGGCCAACATCAAAGCGTACGTTTCGGGCTCGGGAACAGAGGGCGTGATTCCGGCACCGATCGGATTCAGCACCGTCACGTGAGTTCCATCAGACATTGCCCCCGACTTGAAGATGACGAGGTCGACGTCAGAGAAATGTGGCGTAACCGTATACGGCGCCCCCCAAGGCATTTCCCGATAGTCGGTGGTGTCAACAAGGACGCCGTGCAAATAGGCATCGATCTTGTATTCGCCTTTCGCATAGAGGCCGTCCGTTGGCACATCTCCGCCCCACGGCCAATACTGCAGCAGCGTCACCTGATCAAGATTGAACGTGCCACCATCGGTGGATGAGATTGCCCAATCGAAGAGCTGCCCCGAAATAAAGGGCCAGCCAAGATCTTCTGCACCTTCGGTCGTGGCAGCGCCGGCACTGGCCGACACGCCCAGCACAAGTGCTGTGCTGAGTGCGGCAAATAGCTTCTTCATTGAGATGATTCCATAGGTTGTTGGATACAAAAATGCCATGTGGATTCTAGCGGCTACACGCTTTGAGGCGTCTTGCAGCCGTGAGCAAAAGCGAGGCTTTGATCACAAGCCGAACGAGATGAGAGTGGCCAACATCTCTGAACTCCGTGGCGTTGAAAGCAGCTTTCCCAGATGGTGCAAAAGCCACGGATCAGCCGTTAGCCGAAGAACAGATCACCTCGTGTAAGGCGTCGTCAAACGTTGATCGGCTTCGCGGCCGTTTGGAGCTTGAGCATGGCGCTCCGCATTTGCGTTGATGGCTCCCATTAAGTCACCCCAATAAAGGGGCGAAGCGTTCGGCGAGGAAATCGACGAAGGCCTGCGTGCGCGCAGGAAGATGTTCGCGCGCAGGGTAGACGGCGTAGACCGGAAAGCCCGGTGCGGGCGGGAAGTTGGGCAGCAAGGGCGTCAGCAGGCCGGCTGCAACCGGCGCGCGCACCAGCGCCTGGTCGATCAGCAACACGCCCATGCCGCCGATGGCAGCACTGACCAGGGCCGAGGCGTCGTTGATCACCAGCGGGCCTTGCACCGGGTAGCGCTGCACTTCACCGCCAACGACGAAGCCCCAGTTGTCGAGCCGGTGTTTGCCGTTGCTGTAGAAGAGGCAGGCGTGGCCTGCGAGGTCTTCCGGGCGTGTCGGCGTGCCGCGGCGCGCCAGATAGTCCGGGCTGGCGACCAAGGCCCAAGCCAACTCGCCGAGCCGCCGCGCGACGAGCGAAGAATCCGGCAGATGGCCGATGCGGATCGCGACATCGACGCGCTCGGCAACCAGATCGACGAAGCGGTCTTCGAGGCCCAACTCCAGTTCCAGTTCCGGGTAGCGGCGGTGGAACTCGGGCAGCAGCGGCACCAGCAACTCGCGCCCGGCCGTGGCCGAGCAGCTCACGCGCAGCTTGCCGCGCACCTGCTGCGCGTGCTCGGCGCTGAGGTCTTCGATTGCCTCGAGGGCGGTTTCGACGCGCTGCGCTTCGCGCAGGATCTCGTCGCCCAGTTCGGTCAGTTCCAGCTTGCGCGTGGTGCGCTGGATCAGTCGGCCGCCGATCTGCGCCTCGAAGGCGGCGACCTGCTTGCTCACGGCCGATCGGCTCAAGCCCAAGGCCTGCGCCGCGCTTGAGAAACTGCCGCTGCGCGCCACGCGGGCAAACAGCAGGAGGCCGGGGATGCGTTCAAAGGGAATGGGCATTGCGATCCATGCAGGCGCAGGTGGCGGGCGCATTTGTTTCCACAAAGGAAACAATCTAGTGCGTCGACGCGCGCTTATCAAGCGCCGGGGCTGAGCCTATGCTGGCACCACATCGAACCCCATTTGCAAGGAAACGACCATGAACAGCACCCACCTCGCCGCCGTGATCCACAACTACGGCGATGCCAACGTGATTTCGCTCGAACAACGCCCGATGCCGCAGCCGGGGCCGGACGATGTGCTGGTCCGCATCCACGCCGCAAGCGTGAATCCGGTGGACTGGAAGATCCGCAAGGGCTACCTGAAGGACATGTTGCCGCACAAGCTGCCGTTGACGCTGGGCTGGGACTTCGCCGGCGAGATTGTTGCCATGGGCTCGCAAGTCAGCGGCTGGCAGATCGGCGATGCGGTCTTCGCGCGCCCCGACATCGTCCGCGATGGCAGCTATGCCGAGTACATCGCGGTGCGCGCATCCGAAATCGCCCGCAAGCCGGCGTCGCTGAACTGGCAGGAAGCCGCTGCCGTGCCGCTGGTCGCGCTCACCGCCTGGCAATCGCTGTTCGACATGGCGCAGTTGCAAGCCGGCGAACGCGTGCTGATCCACGCCGGCGCCGGTGGCGTGGGCAACTTCGCGATCCAGCTCGCCAAAGTGCGTGGTGCGCATGTGATTACTACCACCTCCACCGCCAACGTCGAGCTGGTGAAGTCGCTCGGTGCCGACGAGGTGATCGACTACACCAAACAGGACTTCAGCACGCTGCGCGACCTCGACGTGGTGTTTGACACCCTCGGTGGCGAGATCCAGCTGAAGTCGCTCGCCACGCTGCGCAAGGGCGGCCGCATTGTCACGATCGCAAACCCGGTGGATGCCGCACTCGCTGCAGAGCATGGTGTGACCCCGTTCTTCTGCTTCGTGCAGCCGAACGGCGCGCAGCTGGCGGAAATCGGCCAGCTCGCCGACGCCGGCAAGCTGCGCGTGGTGATCGACAGCGTATTCCCGCTGAGCGAGATCCGCGCCGCGCACACCCGCAGCGAAACCGGCCGCGCACGCGGCAAGATCGTGATCCAGATCAGCTAAGCAATTCAGCGCGCCACAGCCCACCACCCGACCGGGTGCGTGGGCTTTTTTTGTTTTGGCGGCGGGTAACGGCAAAGCGTCCCGCTGCCCCCAACGTGGCTGACTTCCTGTGCTCAAACGCCGTCGCCGCGACCTCGCCACTGTGTCGAAGTTCCACCGTCGCGTTTTTTCGCTTGATCTATGTCAAGGATTCAAACGCCCTGCGAGGGGTGTCAACGCGTACGGGGGCCAAACAAGCACATTGCCCCCTGATCACCCTGCCCCATCATTACTCAGGAAGGCACCAAAATGACCCCTCGTCGGATCGCCCTTGCGGGCCTGATCCTTGGCCTTTGCACCTTCTTCTCGGCCGGCGCGCACGCGGCCGACATGAAGATCAAGAAATCGGCCACGGACATCGCCATCGGCAAGGAATGCGTGTCATGCCACGCGGACGACAACCCAGGCCTGGTCGGCGAGTGGAAGAAGAGCGCCCACGCCAAGCACAACGTCGACTGCTACGACTGCCACAAGGCCACCGAAGGTGCGCCTGGTGCCTACAAGCACCGCGAGTACAAGGGCAAGCCGAACTTCATCACCACCGTGGTGAGCCCCAAGGTCTGCGCGACCTGCCACGAGAAGGAAGTCGAGCAGCAACAGCCTTCGCACCATGCGTCGGGCGGCCAGATCCTGGCCTCGCTGGACAACATCATGGGTGAAGTGATCGGCGGCCCGGCCGCGGTCACCGCCGGCTGTCTGCAGTGCCACGGCAGCAAGATCGCGCTCGACGCGAACAACCGCCCGACGCCGCAGACCTGGCCGAACACCGGCATCGGCCGCATCAACCCGGATGGTTCGCTGGGCTCCTGCTCGGCCTGCCACAGCCGCCACCGCTTCTCGGCCGCGCAGGCGCGCGAACCGGATACCTGCGGCAAGTGCCACCTCGGCCCGGATCATCCGCAGAAGGAGATCTACGAGGAATCCAAGCACGGCATCGCTTTCGCCGCGCACAAGGAGGAGATGAACCTCAAGTCCAAGAAGTGGGTGGTCGGCAAGGACTACACCGCTGCGCCGACCTGCGCGACCTGCCACATGAGCGCGACCGAGCGTCAGGAAGTGACCCACGACGTCGGCGAGCGCATTTCGTGGACGCTGCGCCCCGCCGTGTCGGTGAAGCTCAACATGGTTCGCACCGACGACAAGAAGGCGTATGACCTGCCGGCGAGCATTGCGCTGCCGAAGGTGGGCGACACCTACAAGGGTGCCAAGGTCGTCGAAGTCGTGACCTGGGAAAAGCGCCGCAAGAACATGCAGGATGTCTGCACCGCGTGCCATACCAAGCGCCAGATCGAAGGCCACTACAAGCAGTTTGACGACGTGGTCGATCTGTACAACGACAAGTTCGCCAAGCCGATCGCCGCGATGATGGGCGAGCTGACCGCCAAGGGCTACCTCACCGCCGCACCGTTCGACGAGAAGATCGAATGGACCTGGTGGGAGATCTGGCACCACGAAGGCCGTCGTGCCCGCCACGGTGCCGCGATGATGGGCCCGGACTACACCTGGTGGAACGGTATCTACGAAGTCGCGCAGCACACCTACTTCAAGTGGATTCCGGAGATGCGCGAAGCCGTGCGCAAGAAGGACGGCAACGAGGCCTTCGCCGATGCGCTGCTGCAGAAGTACTTCAAGCCGATCGAGGGCCACGACTGGTACTTCAACGGCATCAGCAAGGACGCCATCGACAAGGTGCGTCAGGGCTATGAAGACCGCTACGGCAAAGGGGCGCTGAAGTGATGTTGCGCAGCGTCCTCGCGGCGCTGCTCGTTGCCACCGCCTGCAGCACGGCGGTGGCGGCGGAGTCCGCCGCGACGCTGATTGCACGCGCCGACAAGTACTGGACTGAAGGCAAGCTCGACAAGGCCGGCGAGAGTTTCGCCGCCGCCGTCGCTGCAGAGCCGAAGTCCAGCATGGCCCTGCTGCGCCTTGCGGGCTTCCAGCTCTCGCAGCTCGAAGTCAGCAAGAGCGTCGCCACCTACCGGCAGGTCATCACGCTCGATCCGAAGAACAGCAAAGCCTGGATCGGCATGGGTCTGGCCTACCTGCACAGCGGCGACACGGAACTCGCCCGCGCTGCCTTCGACGAAGCGATCCGCGTCGACCCGGCGCGCAAGGAGAGCCTCAAACCACTGCTGGCGAAGCTCGACGAACGCAAGCAGTAATCCGTTGCAATGACACACGAGCCCTGGGCTCCGGCTACGCCGGCCCCAGGGTTTTTTATCGTCACAAGAAGCGCAACCGTCCGGACTCCCGGCCCCGGAACTTTCACTCGACCGGCCCGCTCTGAACGCGCAACAGCACTTGCACAGGAGGGCACCGCGATGAAAGCAGTCTTGTGGTCGATCACCGTCGTCCTTGCTTTGTTCTGGAGCGGCACCATCGCGCTCGCGCACAGCCTTGCAGGCTGGGCCGCAACCGCTGCTGGCACGGCGGATGCGCAAACGCTGGCAGCCATGCTGCGCGACTGGCCGTTGCCGGCCTGGCTCGCCTGGGCAGACCCGGCCATGCTCGAATCGCTGCGGATGGCCCTGTCCGCCATCGGCGCTGGCCTGGTGCTGGGGCAGCCCTGGGTCGCCACTGCGATGGCCTGGATCGGGCCGGCCCTGTGGCTCGTCTGGGCGCTCGGTCTCGCCCTGCTGGTCGTACTGGCCAGCATCGCTCACCTGCTGATCCATCGCCTCGCGCCGCGGCCCGGCCTCGCGCATGCAGGCGCCGGCGTGGCAAACCACTGAGCTACGCCGCCGTATCGCCCGGGCCTCACGCCCCCCCGGCTCATCCCGGCCAGCCATAGCCGGAATGACTGGGCCCAGCCACCGAAATCTGCCACGACAAGGCTGGCATCAAGGCCGCCTCTGTGGCAGGCTGTGCGAGCTTGCAAACGTTGTCAAATTCATCGTCGCGGCACCTGCCGAGTGAGGTTCCATGACATCTACTCTCGATTCCCACGCCCTGGTCGGTAGCCACGCACGACGGCTCAATCGCGTGATCGACCATGTCGAAACCCATCTGGCCGATGATCTTCGGCTTGATCACCTTGCGCGCCTGGCCGCTTTTTCGCCGTTTCACCTGCACCGCGTATTCCGTGCATGGACCGGCGAAACACTGCGCGATTTCGTGCGCCGCCGGCGCCTGGAAACCGCCGGTATCCGGCTGCGCTACGACCCGGCGCTGACGGTCCGCGAAGTAGCGCAGGCGTGCGGCTTCGCATCCGCCGAAACCTTCGCACGCGCCTTCCGCCAGCACTTTGGCGTTACACCCAGCGCCTGGCGCCAGGGCAGCCTGCAGCACGCGCCGGACGCGCCGAGCTGCGACCCTGGAAGGCTCAAGCTGGGCAAGGTCACGCTACAACACCTGCCTGCGCGCGAGGTGCTTTACTGGCGTGTGCAGGGCGACTACGCCAAAGTGGTGGCGCCGCTGTGGGCGCGCTTTCAGCCGTGGGCGCATGCGCTTGGCCTAGGCGATCAGCCGATGCTCGGTATGGGCTTGGACGACCCAGCCATCGCGCAGCCCCAGCACTGCCGCTACGACGCCTGCGTGGTGCTGCCCGCCGGCTGGCAGGAAAGCGCCCAACTGCGCCCCTCGCGCAAGCGGGTCGAAAGCGGCTGGCACGCCTGCGTGCGCTTCGAAGGCGAGCGCACCGACATCGGCCTCGCTTGGTCGTGGCTGATCGACCAGTGGCTGCCGCAAAGCGGCTTCATCGCGGCCAGCGGGCCGTTCTTCGAGGCCTATGCGGCCGGCCAGCCGGGCGCGGTCGGCGACGAACTCGTCGCCGAACTGTGCATGCCGGTGCTGCCGCTCGGGCGCTGAGCGCCGAAGCCGCGCCTCACGCCGGGTGCGCGCCGCCAAGGGTGGCAAAAGCGCAAGCCGTGCAAGGTGCCGCGCAAGCCGGGGCAGGGGCAAAGAGAACGCGCGCCGATACAGTCCACCGCATCCATATAACGATACGGAGACACCCGATGCGCTTTGCTGCTTTTGCCCCCCTCGCCCTGCTCGTGCTCGCCGCCTGCGGCGGCACCCAGTCGGTCGCCCCCACCCCTGCCGCCAAGGCCCCCACGGTGCCGGCGCCGGGCCGCGCCGAGGCCGGCGTCACCGCCGACTGCGCCGCATGGGCCAGCGCCATCGTCGGCCCCTACAAGTACGAGAACAACGTCTGGGGCATCGACAAGGCACGCACCTTCACCCCTGATCAATGCCTGCTCCGCCGCACCAAGGATGGCCAGACCGAGATCGGCTGGACCTGGAGTTGGCCGGGCCAGGACCCCACCGTGTTCGCCTATCCGCAGATCATGTTCGGCTGGAAACCCTGGTCCGGCGGCAAGCCCTCCGACCCGCGCTTCCCGCTCAAGATTTCGGCGATGCAGAGCCTGAGCATGGACTACGAAGTCGAAACGCAAGCCACCGGCAGCTACAACCTCGCACCGGAAATCTGGCTGACCAGCAGCGGCAACTGGAGCGAGCAGCCCAACCCGAAGCTGATCACCACCGAGATCATGTTCTGGATGGACTACCAGCAAAGCGCCACACCAGCCGGCCAGATCGTCGACCAGCCGGTGCTCGGCGGCGTGCGCTACGACCTCTTCCGCGCCGACAACATCGGCGACCGTGGCGACGGCCGCGGCTGGACGCTCTACTCCTTCCGCAGCCCCACCCGGCAACTGAAAGGCCAGATCCCGATCGACGCGCTACTGCGCTACATGGTCGGCAAGGGCCTGGTGAATCCTGAGGAATACGTTGCCAGCGTGGAGTTCGGCAATGAAGTGGTCGGCGGGTCGGGAACGACCTGGGTGAAGAAGTTTGCGGTGAACGTTGCACCGTAATCAGGTGCAGGGCGTGGCTGCGGGTTTGCGCAGCCACGCTGGTCGCTGAATCCGAAGTGACCGCGGGCGGGCTGGCCGTTTTGGCTGAGCCCGCCTTCTTTTTCTGGCTCACCGCTTGCCCAAGTTGAAGCATGCGTTGGCCGGGTTCCCGCACCCGGGTGCCATGTCTCCGATCTTTCCTCGCACAAGGAAGTGACCGAGAACAGGCGACCCTACGTCCGCAGTCAGACACTAGGTTGCTCGCGACGGGACCCAGCGGTAGCGCGACGCTTTGGCATCGTCTTAGCCCGAGTGGCGCTTGGTGAGGCGGGGTCCTGACCTGGCACGGCTGAAACTGCTGCGCCTCAGATTCCAGAAGCGGCCTGAGCTTGCATTCGGACTGCTTCTGCGGTCGATCGTCGACTCGCGCGCCCTTTCCTTCCGCGTTCGGCAAGCGCTACCCATAGTGTGAGGCAACGCGTTCCGAGTCCGCCAACTCTACGAGTACCGAAATGTCGCTTGGCGTGACGGCCCGCATGCTCCCGCGCTAGCGATGCATGCGGCCGACCAACCGCGTTGCCGAGCGCTACTCCTTGGCCTTGAAGCGCGTGAAGATCCGCGTCTGCACACGGCGGATTTCTTGCGGCACGGCGTCGGGCGGGGTCATGCGACTAGCGGCCTCGGCGCTGAGGAAGACCGACGGGTTCTCGGCAACCTCCTTCTTCACATAGGGCAGCGATGCGCGGTTGGGGTTGGCGTAGAAGACCTTGTTGGTGAGGGCGGCATGCACTTCGGGCCGCAGGATGTAGTTAATGAAGAGATGCGCGTTATTCGGGTGCGGCGCGTCGGCCGGGATCGCCATCGAATCAAAAAACAGCGTGGCGCCGTGGGTGGGCACAAGGGCCTCGATCTCTTCGCCGTTCTTGGCTGCGACGGCACGAGCACGCGCGATGTTGATGTCGCCCGAGTAGCCCATCACCGCGCACAACCCGCCGGTGGCGAGATCGTTGATGTAGCCGGACGATGAAAAGCGCGTGACATAGGGGCGCACCTTGCGCAGCACCTCGACGGCGGCGGGGTAGTCGGCCGCATTGCGGCTGTAGCCCGGCTTGCCGGCGTAGAGCATTGTCACCGGCAGCACTTCACTGGCGGAATCGAGAAAGCTGACGCCGCATTGCTTCAGGCGGCTGGTGTATTGCGGATCGAACAGCAGCGCCCAGGGGTTCTCCGGCATCGGCAGATCGCCCAGCGCACGCTTCACGCGCCCGACGTTGATGCCTACGGTAACGTAGCCCCACAGCCAGTCGACAAGATACTGGTTGCCCGGGTCGACCTTGGCCAGCTGCGCCAGCAGTGCCGGGTCAAGGTTCTTCCAGTTCGGGAGTTTCGCGCGATCGAGCTTCTGGAACAGCCCGGCCTCGATCTGCTGCTTGGCGAAGTGGGCGCTCGGCACCACGATGTCGTAGCCGGTACGGCCGGCGACAAGCTTGGCGTGGAGGATCTCGTTGCTGTCGTAGTTGTCGTAGCGGACCTTGATTCCGGTCTCGCGCTGGAAGTTGGCAATCGTGTCGTCCGCGATGTAGTCGGACCAGTTGTAGATGTTGAGGATCTTCTCTTCCGGCTTGGCGGCTGCCTGGCACACAAGCGGCACAGCCAGCAGCACGGCGGCGCCGAAGCGCCCAAGGCTCAGCTTCAACATGCGCGACTCCTTCCTGGACCCGATACACCACAGGGGCTGAGACAGCAGATCTGCGAGCGCGTTCCGCCACGCAACACAGTGGGGCGCAGTAGCGCTGGGCCTTTGGTGGCGCGATCAAGAAGCTGCATGAAGCGGCGCGCCGAACGCCGCGTGCCGGATCACTCCGCCGGCGAGATCTTTTCCTTCAGCCGCTCCAGCGCAATCGCGTCGCCGCGCACGCTGAAGTGCGCGCCGTCCTCGTCGGCCCGTTCTTCAAGCACCTGGCAGTTCTCGTAGATGTCCTTGCGCAGTTGCTGCGCAGACCAAGGCAGGAAGAGTTCGGCCTCGACCAGGTCGCGCTGGAAGAAGGCGACGATGGTCTGGTGCATGCGCGCTACATCTTCGGGCCTGCGCGCGCTCATCACGACGCAGTCCGGGTATTGCGCGCGCAGCGCGGCTTCGCATTCAGCCTGTGCCGCCGCATCGCCAACGTGGTCGATCTTGTTGAACACGCGGATGCGCGGCAGCTCGTCGGCGCCGATTTCCTTCAGCACTTCGTCGGTGACCATCAACTGGCGCTCGAAACCGGGGTCGCTGGCGTCGATCACATGCAACAGCAGCGCAGCGTCGAGTGCTTCGTCGAGCGTCGATTTGAACGACGCGACGAGGCCGTGCGGCAAGTTCTTGATGAAGCCGACCGTATCGCTGACGAGGATGCGCGGCACGCTCTCGGGGTACAGCGCGCGCACGGTGGTATCTAGGGTCGCGAACAGTTTGTTGGCGACCAATACTTCGCTGCCGGTCAGCGCGCGCATCAGCGTGGACTTGCCGGCGTTGGTGTAGCCGACGAGCGCAACGCTGGGCAGGCTCTGGCGCCCTTGCCGGCGGGCGCGCTGGGTTTCGCGCGCGGCGTTCATCGCAACGATTTCAAGCTGCAGTTCGGCGATGCGGTCGCGGATCTTGCGGCGATCGAGTTCGGTGTGTGATTCACCGGCGCCACGGCCGCCTACGCCGCTGCGCTGGCGCCCCTGCGGGCCGGCGAGCTTGGCGGCTTCGCGCAGGCGCGGTGCCATGTAGCCAAGCCGCGCGATTTCGACCTGCGCCTTGGCGGCCGGCGAACGTGCGTTGCGGTGGAAGATCTCGAGAATGACCATGGTGCGGTCCATCACCTCGCAGCCCACCTCCAGTTCGAGGTTGCGCGCCTGCGAAGGCGAGATCTCGTGATCGACCAGCACGACTTCGATATCGCCGCCTTCCGGGTCCACCGACAGCGGTGTACCGTCCATCTCGTCGAAACCGGCTTCGCCAGTCACGTAGGCGTGGATCTCTTGTCGCTTGCCGATGCCCAGATAGCCGGTCTGGTCGAAGCCCGCCCGCTTCTGCGTGAAGGTGCGCACCACGGTGAGCCCCAGCGTCTTGGCGAGTTCGCGCAACTCGGTGAGCGAGGCTTCGAATTCGACGTCGCTGACGTTGGGCAGTTGAACCGCCGCGACAACGGCGCGCACGGGCTTATCTTTGACTTCGCTTTGCATTCGGGGCAGGCAGCTTCAGGTGGGGCAAAGGCAGATAGTACCTGTCGCGCCGCCGCTTTCCCGTACAAGGCGTTGCGGGGGCGCCACGCCACCGCGCTGCAAGGCCGGCTGCGGAGCGCCGACCGTGCAGCGGACCACCTTACTTGGCGAGCTCTTCGCTGACGCAGCCGGTGCTGTTGCACTCGCGTTCGCGCTCCTTCAGGAAGGCAAGGCGCGACTGTGTCAGCTCGATCGCGCAGTCGAGGTTCACGAAGTAACCATTGCGCTTCTCTTCGCTGCATTCGGCGTCGCGCTTGGCGATCCACGCAAGCTGGCCCTGCTTGAGCGCGTCCTTCTGGCCGGCGTTGAGCTTCTGGCGCAGGCTGCTGTAGGTGGTGTTGAGATCCTTGTCGGTCTGCGAGAACAGGTTGCCGGCGCAATACACCTGATCGAAGGCGTTGCGCGGCTTGCCGCAGCCGGCCGCGAAGGCGGGTGCGACGGTAACGCAGAGGGCGAGGCTGACGAGGGTGCGTTTCATTCGGGTCTCCATACATGGGTGCCGCCGAACGGGCGGCTCAAGGTTGCAGGCAACGGGCAATGCCATCGGCAATGGCGCGCGCGAGTCGCTCTCGCGTTGCGGCCTTGCCGAGGCGAACTTCTTCTTGCGGATTGGCGATGACGCCGGCTTCGACCAGCACGGCCGGCATCGTCGCGGTCTTCAGCACGATCAGATCATCGAAACGATGCACACCGCGCAAGGCATCGAGGATGGGGCGGTTCTCACCCGCAATCGGCGTGGCGTGGTAGAGCGAGGGCTCTTCGCCGGCGCCACGCAATTGCTCGCCGATGTGCTGCGCGCATTGCAGGCTGGCAGGGTAAGCGGGGTTCTTCTCCGACACGAACAGCGCGTAGCCACTGAACTCACCACGCCGGCCTGCATCGATCCACGCCTGCTGGATCGAATCGTGGTGGATCGACACGAAAAGGCCGGCGCCCGCCGCTTGCTCGGTACGTTGCCGCAGTTCCAGCTCGCGCCCGTCACCGCCGACACGGATCACCACATAGCCACGCATGGCGAGCAGATCCGCCACGGCGCGGCCGAGCGCGCGGTTGAAACTATATTCCTCGCCCCCTGCGGGCCCACGCGCGCCGAAGTGCTTGGGCGTGTGGCCGACATCCACGGCGACGGTAGCGGCACGCGCCAGCAAGGGCATGCACAGCAGATTCAATGCGACAAGGATCGGTGCAAGCGTGGGGCGGGGCGATCTCATTCGACTGATTGTCGGGCGAAGCCCTGATGTGGAAGCGCAGGTTTTACTCGAAATGCCACAGGCATCGCCAGCGGATTCCGCCGATGCGGCGCAACTGCCTCACGCTGAACCCGCGGCAGCGTGGCGCGTTGTCGCGTTCAACGCGCGGCTCGAACAGGCGCACTGCCGTAGGGCCGCGCCTGCAGGATCGACAATGCACCATCGGCTGACAGTGCCCATTCAATGTCCTGCTCCTGCCCTTTGAACAGCGCACGAATCGCGGCACCGGCATGTGCGATGCGCAGCGCTGTGGCGGTATCGAGGATGCCCGTGCCGGCTTCCTCCACCGCCAGGGCCTGCTCATGCACGCCACCTGCCGCAGCAAGATGCAGCGCACTCGCTTCATCCGCGTCCGTCAGCCGTTGCACGGCGCCGCTGCGGGTATCCACCATTACCTGCTCGGCCACGCGGCGCCCCTCCACCACCTTGATTCCCACGCCCCGCTTGGCTGCGATGAAGCTGGCGTTGCGATGGGCGGCATCGAAGGGGTCACGCGTGATCATCACGCCTGCGGCCCGCGGGTCGACAGCGCGCTGCACCAGCACCGCCATCGCCACCGCCCGAAACGGCAACGCCGCGGCACGCCGCGCCTCATACGCTTCGGCGTTGAACACCGAAGCCCACACCGTCTTCACCGCGATGGCGAGCGCATCGGCTTGCGTGACGTTGGGCACCGTGGTGTAGAGCCCGGCACCGCTGAAGCCAGGCAGATCTTCCGAATTCGATGAGCTGCGTACGAACACGCCACCACCGCCGAGCTGCTGCCAGTGCGCGCGCCAATCGGCGACACGGTCCGGCGAGAGCGGTAGCTGAATCAGCTCCGCCTGCAAGGCGCTCAGCGCCTGATGACGCACGGCCGGATCGCGCTCGAAACCCGGCGCCTCGAACGCGCGCGCCACCGCAGCCCGAACGTCGTCGCGCTGCATGAAGGCGGCGTAGTCGGCGAACGGAATGCAGAAGCCATCCGGCACTGTCACGCCCTGCAGGCGGGCGGCGCGCAACTCGCCAAGATTGGCCGCCTTGGCACCGCAATGGCCGCGGTCGGCACGACGCAGTGCGGCGAGCGGCTGCACGGCGGTGCGCGTGAGATCAGGTTGAGGAAGACGATGAAGCGCTTTCGGCAAACTCATGCTCTGCGGTGCAGCGGCTTCCCAGCCGTAGCCATCGCGCCGCACTTGCAGCCTCACCCATTGCCCGTCGAGCGGGCCGAACACGGCAAGCGCGTCGCGCACCCAGGCATTCGGAATGCCCCAGCCTTTGGCGAGCAGATTCACATGCGAGATCGCGGTGGAGGGGCGCGTCGTAACGACACCCGCAACCGGCGGCAGGCTGATCGGCACCTCGTCGAGCACCGCGATGTCCCGCGGGCCCAGATCGGCGACGACACCGCCTGCAGGCACGACGCGGATACGCCCGATGGCAACGCCGACGTTGAGCGGCAGGAAGGCCTGCTCGCGGATCAGCGCTTCCTGCGTCACATAGAGCAGTTGCGCGTCGCGTGCGGCCTGCTCGTGCGCCAGCGCATTGGCCTTGAACAACAGCGGCGCGAAGAACGCGGGCCGCAGTGCCGCGTCGGCTTCACGCAGCAGTGCCGCGTTGAGGCGGTCACCTTCCCAGCACTCGAAGGTCCACTGCGCGCTGGCGGCCTGCCACGCCACCGTGCCGAAGATGAAGCGACGCTCAGGCGAGCGATAGTTCGATGCGAGCGCGGCGCGATCCAGCGCCAGTTTGAGCGGACCGTAGCGCAGGAAATCCTGGTGCAGCGCAAAGCGGCGCGTGTTGATGAAGTAGAGCGAACCGTGCTGTGCACGATCGATGACGAACAACAGATGCGGCTGTGCGAGCGGTGTGCCTGCGTCGTAGATCCGCGAGAGCCGGTCGAATTCGGCGCGGCTGTTCAAGGCACGGCGGTAGGTCTCGGGCACAGCGGGCCGCGCGTCGGTCTCGCCATGCGGGTGGTAGGCAGACGGCTTGCTGGCGAGTTGCGCGCTCGCACCGCTCGCTACGGCAAGCAGCACGCCCAAGGCAAACCATCGGATCAGTGAGCACATCGACGGGGTTTCGGTGGATCGGGCCGCCGATTCTACGGACGCATTTCGCAAGTGGCTGTGCGAAGCTCGGCAGTGCGACCGCGGCATCGGCCAGACGGGGCCGGAGTGCAGCGCAGGCGGCGTCGATCAGTACTGAACCGCGACGGAGGCGATCGTGTAGCGGCGCTCGCTGGTCGGGTTGAAGAAGTTGATACCGAGCGTCGCGCCGCGTTTGAGCGTCCATTGCAGCAGCGCGCCACGCTGCACATCGCGCCCCTCATCCACGGTGCGGGTACGCTGTGTCACCAACGCGAGCCGCAGCGGCGGAATCGGCCGCCAGCCGATCTCGTTCCACGCCGTGAGGTAGTTGCGGTGGTGGTTATGGTGGTCGATGTAGTACTCCGATTCGGAGTAGAAATCGAAGTCCCTCCACGACACGCTGGCCTCCAACCCCGGCGCCACGCCTGAGTTGTCGCCATACACCGCGCCAATGATGGGCGTGATCGAGAACGACACGGCATCGCCGCCCGAGAACGTGTAGCCGACAAAGAACGAGCCGGTGTGGATCGCCTCGTAGTTGTAGCGCGTCTCAAGGTGCAGCGCGCCGCGGTCCAGCGTGAGCACCGGTGTAAGGAAATCGGCCTCGGTACGCATCGCGTAGTAGGACAAGGACAGCCCCACCGCGGTCTCAGCTTTGTCGTCCGCGTCGTCTTCCTCCGTAGTGACCGGGTCCGCGGACTTGGCGGGGGCCGCGGCGCTCGCCGCCGGGGGCACAAGATCCGGTGAAGCCGGCGCCTCAACGACCTCGGCTTCGTCTTCGTCCTCATCCTCGTCGTCGTCCTCATCCGGCGACGCGGCGTGCGCGAGGCCAATGTGCGTGCAGAGGGCCAGAAGGGCGGCAAGGGCCGCGTAGCGGGGAGCCATCGGATACCTTTTTGATTCGCGCCAACGCGAAGGGGGCAAGACCACGGCCGGCCCGCTGCAGACTACAGCGAGCCGGCTAAGCGGCGATGTCAGTGATGGTGGCCGTGCTCACCGTGCACATGCTGATGTTCGATCTCTTCGGCCGTGGCCGCACGCACATCCACCACCTTCAGCGTGAAGCGCAGTGCCTTGCCGGCGAGCGGGTGGTTGCCATCGAGCAGCACGATCGGGCCCTTGATCTTGGTGACGAAGAAGTACTGCGGCTGGCCATCGGCGCCAGCGCGCTGCAACTGCCCGCCGACTTTCACGCCCGGGGGAAACTCGCTCTTCGGAATCGAGGTAACGAGCGACTCGTCGCGCTCACCAAACGTATCCGCCGCGGGCAGTTCCACCGTGGTCTGGAAGCCAGGCTCCTGCCCTTCAAGCAACGCCTCAAGCTTCGGGAAGATGTTCTCGTAACCGCCGTGCAGGTAAGCCATCGGCGCCTTGCCTTCGTCGTACACGAAACCCTTGGTGTCGGTCACTTTCAGGCGGAGCGTAACAGCGGTGTTCTTTTCGATTTTCATGGGTACGTGCAGGAATAGGCGGTGGAAAAACCTAGCATTTTCCTCCTAAGCAGCGACGGACGGAAATCAGCGGCGTCCTGAACCGGAGAATCGTTTGCTGCGCGGCAGCATAAAGTGACCAATCCGGCGGGCGGGGTGACAAGAATCGTCAGCCTGACGTCATAAAGTCGATCGTGCCGCACCTGCTCGATACCGAGCGCTCTGCGGAAAGCGAGCACCGGTGCGGCTCCCACCTGCTTGCCGCAAACGATCATGCGACTGGCATGGCGGCTGCTTGATGGCTGGCGCCCCCGAACGAAACACGCGCCGCCGACGCCCCGACCATGCCGAACCCGAACACCTTCCCCATCGCTCGCCTTGCCGCGAGTGCTTTGCCACTGATCAAGCTGTTTGCCGCGGTGTCCGCGCTGTTGTTACTCAACGGCTGCGCTGCGCTCGCAGTGAGCCTGGCCGGTGCGGGTGCGGGCGCTGGCCTCGCGCATCAGATGAACGGCACCGCATCGCGCACCTTCAGTGAGCCGTTCAGCAACTGTCTCTTATACACATCTCCGAGCCCACGA